>CAYJFE010000001.1:0-19187 GCA_964369165.1 uncultured Desulfovibrionaceae bacterium
TCTGATTTGATATACAAAAAGAGCACTTCATATGAGGTGCTCTTTTTATCTTCTAGGTTTTGAATTATACAGGCAAAGTGCTTGTTCGGACATCTCTCTACTTTCTTGACTTTATACTCAAGTAATGATAGAATAATTTAATAAGTACAGCTTTATGTTTATCGAATGATGAGAAGTGCTTTTCAGTAGATATGTTTATCTGAAAAATTTATAGTTATCTCTTTTACTTCTAGGAGCAATCATGCCTAATACAATTGAAGCAACCATTACACAAAAAAATGGCTTAGTCTATGTTGAAAGAAATGGAGAACGTTTATCCTTAGAGATTGGCGATTCTATTTACGAACAAGACTTGATTGTAACTGGCTCAAATACAGTTGCAGAAATACAATACAGAGACGGAACAAAATCTCGCCTTGCTCCAGACACAGAAATGCGCCTTGTTGACTTTGAATACGGTAAAACAGCTGATTCTGAAAATTCTTTTCTTGTGGATATGCACCACGGTTCTATAAGAACGGTTACAGGTGATATTGTCAAACTCAATCCAAATGGCTTTGTTATCACAGCTGACGATGTTGTGGTGAATGTGCTTGGTTCTGATACACTTATCTCTGTCAGTGACAGTCAAGTGTATGTAGGCTCTGCTTTTACATCAGTAGGTGTTCAGGTTCATGTTCAGAATGCTGACCCCCATATGCTTCAAGCTCTTCAGTCTCTTACTTTTTCACCCTCATCAGATGTACCTCTTTTGCAAATGTATGGTAGTCCTGTAGCAATGCAAAATGCATTTAAAACAATAAGCTTTCCCCTTGCATGGGCTGTTCCTATTTCTGTTCAAGAAGAGCAGGAAAATATGGAACAGTCTCCTATTGCAGAAGATACTATTACTACAGAAGACAGTAGCGACTCTACTGACGATCAAACGCAAATATTTCCATTAGGTGTTCATTCAGCGCAGCAAAATATTATTTTGATGCAAACAGGTCTTTCTGAGCAAGTTTTAATAAGCCCTAGTTTTAACCTTTCAGGCCTTCAAATGGCACCGATTCCTGATATAGTTTCTGGCCAATTTGCTAACCCATCACTAATTTATCCTGGTACAAATCCCTCTATCTCGAATAATGAAACTATTGAAGGTCCTGATACTTTTTATCAAATTTTTGATGAAGGTGACAGCCCGTTAAGTATGACTGAAGGTGATGACTGGGTTCAAATAGCCCATATGAAGGGCGGTATTGTCAACTTACTTGGCGGTAACGACCTTATAGAAGTTTCTGCTATGGGGGCTGATGCTTCTCAGATTAAACCTGTTGTATTTTCACGCACTTCATTAACTCCTGAAGATTTTGGTCCGAATGATTTGCAAAAACCTGCTATTTTTGGCGGTGACGGCAATGACACAATAAGCATTGGCGAAATGACTGAGGGATCAATCTACGCGGGTGAAGGCAATGATGTTGTTTCAATTTCAAAGCCAAGCGGTTTTGATTTTATCAATCTTGAAGGCGGTGATGATGTCTTGAGCGTATTTGTTGAAAGTAGCTCTGTATCTCTAACAAAGATTACAGGTGGTGAAGGCACTGATGTTATTATCACAAATCAAACTGGACTTGTTCCTGATAGCGATCTAGAGATTGTTATTACACATACAAACGCAACTTCTGCCGACGATTTGAAGTTAGAAAACTTTAATCTGCAAATGCATGATAACGGGTCTATCTCTCTTGGTCACGGCTGGAGTGTGGTTGGATCTGGTAGTTATGTACATGCAAGTGGCGTAACTATGGATGTATATGTTTCTTCTCCTTATTCTGCTGAGCCTATGACAATGTCTATGAACGAAAGTTCTTTTGCAATACCAGTAATACAAGACTCAGACCCTGCGCAAGATGCCTACGATACAACCATAAATCACTATACAGCAGTAATTTAGAAGCAAAACTTTGTGCCAAATCCTATGAAACAAAGATCATGCAGACGAGCTGAGATTTTTTTGTCGAAAAAAATGGAGAGCGCCTTTCTTGGGATATAGGTAAATTCGCAGCATGGAAAATACTGACATGACTTTATAAGTATTTATTAACCTAAAGAAAAAAAACTTGCCAAGCTTTGAATTGAATTATATAAGAAGGGGAAATTATTTTTAATTTCACAAAAGTAAAATGATACTTGGAGACAATATGAACTCAGCAGAAAACCCGATCCGCATTGCTATAGTTGGATACGGAAACCTTGGGCGCGGCACAGAACTATCCATAGCTCAAAGCCCTGATATGAAACTTGTTGGCATTTTTACAAGAAGAAATCCATCTTCTGTACAGCCAGTAAATAAAGATATTCCTGTGTATAGCATGGAAGAGCTTTTAGCAAAGAAAGATGAAATTGATGTGCTTATTCTTTGTGGAGGTTCAGCCACAGATTTACCGATTCAAGGCCCTGAACTTTCAGAGCATTTTAACATTGTTGACAGTTTTGACACGCATGCCGATATTCCTGTTTATTATGAAAAAGTAAAAGCAGCGGCTAAAAAAAATGGAAAAGTTGCTCTCATTTCAGTAGGTTGGGATCCAGGAATGTTTTCAGTCAATCGCTTATATGCTGGCGCAATTTTGCCACAAGGCACAGACTACACTTTCTGGGGTAAAGGTGTGAGCCAAGGCCATTCAGATGCTCTCAGACGAATCGAGGGTGTGGCCGACGCTAAGCAATACACAATTCCAAAAGAAGAAGCATTACAGAAAGTTCGTGAAGGTAAAATGCCTGAACTTTCTACGCGTGAAAAACATTTGCGTGAATGTTTTGTTGTTGCAAAAGACAATGCTGATAAAGAAAAAATCAAAAGCGAAATTGTGAATATGCCAAATTATTTTGCTGACTACGACACAATAGTACACTTCATTTCACAAGAAGAGCTTAATAAAAATCATAGCGGCATTCCGCACGGTGGCTTTGTTCTTAGAAGCGGTAACACAGGCGTAAATGGAGAAACAAAGCATTTGATTGAATATTCACTCAAGCTCGATTCAAACCCAGAATTTACAGCTTCT
The DNA here is from genome assembly GCA_964369165.1 of uncultured Desulfovibrionaceae bacterium. Lineage (GTDB taxonomy): Bacteria > Desulfobacterota > Desulfovibrionia > Desulfovibrionales > Desulfovibrionaceae > CAYJAZ01. The sequence goes on from CAYJFE010000001.1 coordinate 3,051, forward strand.
GTTTTAGTTGCCTACGCAAGAGCAAATATGCGCCTTCAACAACACGGAGCAACAGGCGCTTTCACAGTTTTTGATGTTCCACCTGCATACCTTTCGCCACTAAGCGGTGAAGAACTTCGTAAGAACTTATTATAATTAGTAGTTCACCATAAAAATTTAGGCTGCATTCTCATTATAGTGTGCAGTCTTTTTTTGTGTCTATTGTGAATGGTAGGCAGACTTTACAGGTATCATAAAACTCAAAGCTATGCATACAAGCATAATTCCTACAAATACTATATAGGCAAGATTATAACCATTTGTCAGATAATTTGAAAGACCAATGATAGCATAGCCAAAACTTTTTAAAAAGACAAAAGTGGATATCATTCTATAGTAGAAAGCAAATTTTTCACTACCAAAGTAATAGGCTGTTGCTGCTGGCATAAGCACCCATGCTCCGCCACTTGTTATTCCAAAACAAAATGCAAAAACAAACATTATAGGCAATGAAGGCGGAATGAATATAAGCAATAAAGACAAAGTATTAAGTGCAAGTAAAATTCGTGTGACAATTATAGGATTATATTTATCGGCTGCTTTTCCCCACACATATTTTGCTACAACCAAAAAAGCTGCTGTTAAGCAGGAGAAAAACATAGCCTCATATGAATCAAGTCCTATATCCACCATATGGGGCTTTAATTGGCTCACTATAGCCGAACTTGACATAAGAGAAAGCCCAAACAAAAAAGCAAGATAATAGGCTTCTTTAGTCCTTAATACTGTTGCCCAAGGAATATTTTTCACCTCCTGTGCTGGCACGCAATCAGCATTTTGGCAATTGTCAACTTGTAAATTCATTTCATAAGGCCTATCTCTTATCATAAACCAGCAAATAGGTACAAAGATGAGAAGCAAGCAGCCATAAGCAAACCATGCTGTACTCACATCAAAATTATTTATAAAAAAAAGAAGTAAAAAAGGCATAATAGCGCCAGACAAAGAAATGCCCATATTTGTCAAACCAAAGGCCCTGCCCCTATATTTCACAAACCAATTATTGATAAGCATATTTGCGATAGGTCCGCCAAAGCATTGCCCACTTACCCATGCTAAGGTGTAGAAAATATAAAAGAAATACAATTCTTTTGTCATGGCAAGAACTATGAAAGATAAACCGCCAAGAAGTGAGCCTAAAGTCATTAATAATCTAATGCCTATTTTTTGTGAAAGCCAAGACCATAAAGGAATGCTTAAAGCACCAATCAAGGAAGCGACTGACATGCCTAAGCTTATGCTCGCTCTTGACCATCCTCTTTCAAGGGTTAAAGGATCAAGAAATGCATTCATCATAAAAATAATAGAGCCTTGTAAGAGAAAATTCCCCAAAAGGCACAAGATTGCCAATCTCCAACCATAAAACATAATAGAGCCTCTCTAGCCAAATGTTTAAAAGCAGATATTAGAAACTTCAGATTTAATTATTCTGTCATAAGCAATCAAAAAAAACAAGCGCTTCTTCTTTGTGAATATTTGCCTTAGTGAAAAAAACAAATTTGCGTAGTAACTTGACACCTATTATAAAATAAATTATAATAAAATCATAACTTTTTCCCAATCTTTGGCTTTGGTCTTCAAGGGGTTTCTATGAAAGAAAATAAATGGTTTATAAGTGCTTTGTCACTGCTTTTATGTTTTTTGTTTTTACAAAGTTCTTTCATCTATGCAAGCGAACAAGAAGAAATAGTTCGTGTCGGCTATGTGCCTGATTTTGACCTGCTTAATGATATCAACGATATTGGCTTTGAAGGCTATGGCTACGAAATATTGAAAAAAATTGAACAAAAGAGTAACTTTGTTTTTGAATTTGTCTTTATCGATGGAGATATTTTTGAAGCATTAGAAAATAATGAAGTTGATATAATAGGGCTGTTTTTCAAAACCCCGGAACGTGCTGAAAAATTCTATTATTCGCCAATTCCCCTAAATTCTATTCAAACAAGCCTTGTGGCTCATACTAAAGAAAATCGAATATACGATGACCCACAATTTATTAACGGAAAAACAGTTGCAACTTACCACGAAAACACCTCAAACAAATCTCTAGATGCTTATTTGGCGAAGAATAATATTTCTGTTAATTATATATACGGAAACTTGCAAAACTATAAAGAACTTGAAGCAGATTTGTATCTTGCTTATTCTTCTGACCCAAATATGGGCGATTATAATAATGTATTAAATCTTGATAAGCGTCACACTTATTTACTTTCTATGCCACAAAAGCAAGAAATGATGGATAGAATCAGTGCTGTTGTTTATGAAATAGTCACCACAGAAGGCAATTTTTTTGAACTGCTTCAAGAAAAATATATGGGTGACTCCTTCCATGCTTTGCATAGAAGTTTGACAAAAGAAGAATTGCAAAAAGTAAGACAGAAAACTTTAAAAGTTGCCTATAGCACAAATATTCGTCCATTTGCTTATACAAATGCGCAAAATGAACCAGACGGTGTTCTTATTGGTGTGATGAATAAGCTGGCAGAATTATACGAATTTGACATTGAATACCTTCCTTATTCTTTTGAAAATTCTTCTGCTCTTCTTGAGAATTGTGACATAGCTCTTGCCATCACGGGTGATAGTGCATATTATGCAAAGAACTTTAGCCCCACAGAAGCATTTCTACATATACCTATATCTGCAATTATTCCAAGAGAAAAACTCGCAGAAACGAGTAACTCTGAAGAAGTGCGCAAGGTTTCACCTAAACTTGGCATTTTGAATTATCTTTACACTAATTTTGACTCTTTTATTAAAAAAAGAGCGCCTGAAAATGAATTAGTTTTTTTCTCTAGTGTAACAGAATTGCTTGAAGCTTACACAAACAAGGAAATTGACTCTGCACTTATTTCAGAAGCTTCCTCTTCTTATGTGGTTTCGTATCTTGGCAGAAATTCTTCCTTTCCATTTAATACAGGATTAGATTTAAATATTCATCTCAGTATTTCAAATGATATAGCTAAAGAATATGTTCCGCTTTTTAATATTATGTTAGATAATATTTCAGAAGAAGAATACGAAGAAATACTCATCCAGCATGAAGCAAATCATATCTACGAGCCAAATTTTAAAGATTTACTTTTAGATAATTTAGCGCATTTCGCATTGATTATTTTTGCAATTCTTTCACTTTTCTTCTTTTATGCTTATAGAGCACAAACAAAGAGAAGAAATGATATTCAGCATGCTTATGAAACTGATTCCATAACTTCCTTTATGACAATTTATAAATTTGGCGAAGAAGCAACAAAAATGTCACGAAGCACAGAGCCTAATACTTATGAACTTATTTCCTTTGATATAGATATGTTTAAAACCATTAATATACATTTTGGAGACGCACAAGGAACAAGGATTATATTAAATATTGCCAAAGCTCTTAAAGAAGTTTTTGACAGTACCAAGGCTATTTTATGCCGTAAAACTGGTGACCAATTCTTGATTTTTAGACCGATTGATGAGGGTGGTGCGATTCAAGATATTTATAAAAATTACATCTTACCCTCTATTCAAGAAGTCATAGGCGAAAGCTATAATCTTTCTATGTCATTTGGATCAGTTATTATTGATGACACAAGTGATAGCGCCACCTCTTATTTAGGAAAAGCTGAAAGTGCACGTTTGAGTGGAAAGGACGACCACCATACTAGCTTTATAGCTTTTGATGATAAGATGAAAAAATATTACGATAATAAACTCAATGTGACCTATCGTATGAAAGAAGCCTTGAAAGATCATGAATTCAAAGTTGTGTATCAACCTAAAATAAATTTTACAAGCTTAGAAGTAGACGGTGCAGAAGCTCTTGTGCGTTGGTTTCCAAAAGAAGGGCGAACAATTTTTCCTGACGAATTCATTCCTATTTTTGAGCAAAATGGCTTTATTCTCGCCTTAGATCTCTATGTTTTAGACGAAGTGTGCAAATTTATCGCTGAATACGAAAATAAAATGCAAATACCTAGAATTTCAGTAAATTTATCTGCGCATTCTATCATTGCAGAAGGTGTTGTTGCAGAAATTTTAGAAGTGATACAAGCCTATGGAATCAATCCTGAGAAAATTGAATTTGAATTAACAGAAAGTGCGGTTGAAAAGAATATAGAGCTATTTTTACAAAGAGTAAAAGAATTAAAGCAACACAATTTTACAGTATCAATAGACGATTTTGGGGCAGGCGTTTCTTCATTAAACAGATTAAGTGCGGTTGAAGCCGATGTTTTGAAACTCGACAAAGCCTTCTTTGATTTTAGCACTACAGAGATAAAAAGCAGAGTGGTTGTCAGCAATGTTGTGACAATGGCAAAAGAGCTTAATATGAGCATTGTAGCTGAGGGTGTTGAAACAAAAGAGCAAGCTTTGTGGCTTAGAGAAATCAATTGTGATTACGCACAAGGCTATTATTTTGCAAAACCAATGGACGAAGATGCATTTAGAGAATTATTAAAATCACAAAAAACTTTTAACCTTGATTAAAGAATAAATTCTAAAATTATTTGATCACGCTTGAGATATTTATATTGCTCCTTTATTTTGTAATGTATTATTATTTTATCTCTCTATTAACACATCTATTAATTTATCTTGCATTTAGAAGAAGATGTGTGTATATCTAAGAGCGGATTGAATTTTTGAAAAGTGAAATTATCTCTAAGAAAAATGAATGAGCTTTAAGTGTCTACTACCATATAAACCATGTAGCAAAATGCAATACTTTGTATCGACAAAGAGAGTTATATTATGAGTGGCAAAAAAACGGCAATTATTGAAGCAGACAGTAAAGTCACAGCAAAAAATGAAGTAAATTCTTCTGTTCTACTACAATCTATATTAGATTCAGCCCCATATGGAATTAACGTATGGAATAAGGATATGCAAAATGTTCTGTGCAATGAGCATATAATGAATATGTTTAGCACAACAAGTGCGCACGAATTTCTTCAAAGATTTTTTGAATTTTCCCCTGAATTTCAACCAAATGGTATATCCTCTCGCGAAATGGCTAAAGCTAATCTTGAGAAAGCTTTAAGCAAGGGTAAGCATATTTTTTACTGGATGCATAAAAGCCTAAATGGTGAAAATTTTCCTGTTGAAATCACACTTATAAAAATAGATGCTATACCAGATGAAGAATATGTCATTAGCTATATAAAAGATTTGCGCTCCGATTTCTCTATCCAAAAATTGAAAATTGACTACGATTTTTATTTTGTTGATCAACTGCCAAAAAGCATTTTTATGAGCGAAAGCTCTGATTTATCTAATGAATGGTTTTTCTCTATAGACCTTAGGACAGGAAATTATCATTACTATGGTTATGGTAAAGTAATATTTGATGAAAGATATAAAAAGCATATACTTACAGAAAAACAAATCTTTGAATATGGCTTTATTCATGCGGACGACTTAGAAACCTGCAAAGAAATAGTGGAAAACATTAAAAATGGTATTTCAAAGCCTTATGACATAAGATTTTTAGATAAAGAAAACAATTATAGATATCATAGAATTATCTGTAAACTTATTACTGACAAATCAGGTAAGCCTACTTTTGTGATGGGAAAAGGTATTGATATTCATGAACAACGTGTTTTTCAAGAACTTTCACAAAAAGATTTACTCACCGATTGTTATAATAAAATTAGTGCTCAAAATATAATATCAGAAAAATTATTAGCAAAGCCAAATGCTAAGCACATCTTATTTATTATGGATATTGACAACTTTAAGTCAATAAATGATAATTTAGGACATTATTTTGGCGATGGAGTTTTAAGGGATATAGCCGCAGGTTTAAAAACTGCCTTTAGAGGCAATGATACTATAGCAAGAATAGGCGGCGATGAATTTATTATCTTTGTAGAAAACCTCTCTGATGCTGATATTATAGCAGATAAAGCCGAAAAAATACTTGAAGTGTATAAAAAAACTTTTTCGGGTCAATACCATGATTATTCCATTTCTGGAAGTGTCGGCATTGCGCTCTATCCACAAGACGCAACTACTTATGACGAGCTCTATCAAAATGCAGATAAAGCTCTCAATCAATCAAAAATAGAAGGAAAAAATAGATATACCTTCTATTCTCCAGATCTGAATTTAGGCACAACAAGAAGCATCACTAAAATTGAAAATGCAAATAGGATTGCGTCTTCATTTTTTGATTATGACCTTATCTCATCAGTATTTGGCATTCTTTATGAAAAAAATGGCAGTAGTGATGCCATCAATCTAGCCCTTAGCTATCTATGCCAAAAATATAATGCTGACAGAAGCTATATTTTTGAATCCTTAGACGGGTGTAAAAGCTATAATAATACATTTGAATTTTGTAAGGAGGGCATAAGCAGCGAAATTGAAAATCTGAAAGATATACCTAGGGAAACTTTTGTTGATTTAGTCGATAAAGCGCATAATGACATAATTTACTCTAATAATCTTAGGGAAACTTTAGAAGATGATGAAGCTTTTGAAGCCATGGCAAATCAAGGCATTTTGTCTTTTGTGCATGCACAAATAAAACGTGATGGCGAGATGACCTTCTTTATAGGCCTTGATGATTGCACAAAAACGCGAGTATGGACAGAAAGAGAAATTAATAGCTTGCAATATATTGGTAAACTCTTATCAATTATTTTACAGGGAACACATCTTAGAGAAGAAATAAATGAATTAGCCATAAGCAATAGAAATTCAGCTGATATCTTAGATAATTCTGACAGTATTGTCTATGTGAGCGACCTTGATAATTATCAGCTTCTTTATCTTAATGGCGTTGGGAAGCGAGCAGTTGGAATTTTATCAAACGAAGATATGGCAGATAAAAAATGCTATGCTGTTCTACAAGGTAAAACTGCACCTTGTGATTTTTGCACAAATCATCTTTTGAATGAAGAGAGCTATTATGAATGGACATATTATAACAAGATTTTAGACAAAACATATTTACTCAAAGATAAATTGATAAAGTTTAACGGCAAGCTTGCAAGGTTAGAGATTGCAACTGATGTATCAAAAGTTACAGAACTTGAAAAAACGCTGAAGGATACACTAGCTGACGAATCCTTCTTGATGACTTGTATTAAAATGCTGCATTCAGGCAATGATCCCCTCTCCTCTACTCAATCTCTGCTTGAAGAAGTTGCGAAATATTACGATGCTGAAAGAAGCTATATATTTGAAATATCAGAATGCGGCAACTACATAAGTAATACCTATGAAGCGACTAAAATAGGTTGTAAAGCCTATATCCACACTATGCAAAATTTACCTCTAGACTCACTCAGTATCTTATTGAATAAATGCGAAGAGCACGAAACTTTTTCTCTGTCTATTACAGATCCTGATCTACCTAAAGATTCACTCGAATATGAGCTTATGGCAAGCCAAGGCCTCAATAATATCATCATGAGTGCCATAAGGGTTGAGGGCAAGGAATTAACTGGCTTTGTAGGCGTGGATAATTCACTTCAAAATAAAGATAAAACATCTATAATACACTCTGTTTCAAAATTTATAGCAACTTTTCTTGACGAAACAGAACTTATAACAAAACTGAACAAACTCTCGTATTATGACATACTTACAGGCGCAAAAAATAGGCACAGCTATACTCAAGCATTACAAGATATCAATATAGAAATAGACAGCCTAGGGGTTTTGTATATCGATGTCAAAGGCCTCAGTGCGATAAATGATAGTAAGGGAGTAGTCTTTGGCGACAGCATTTTAGTAATTTTATCTCACATCTTACATTCTATTTTTGAAGACAATGTTTTTCGTGTAGCAGGCGATGAATTTGTGGTTCTTTTAAAAAACATCTTAGAATCAGAATTTGAAGAAAACATTTCTTTATTAAAAGAAAGATTATCTGAAGAAAAAGACTTCACAACATCAATGGGTTATACATGGAATAAAAATTTTAAAAAGCCAAAAAATAATCTTCCTTCTTTAGAAAAAACCAAAGATTATAAAGATATTTTACTTGAAAACTTAGAAATGGAAATAGCCGCCGGTAAATATATCGTCTATATGCAGCCTCAAGTAAATCTTTTGTCTGGCGAAGTTGAAAGCGCAGAAGCTCTTGTAAGGCGCATTGGTGCAAATAATGTACTGCAAGCCCCTTCTTTCTTTGTGCCCTTTTATGAAAAAGAAGGAATTATTTCAAAAATTGACGAATTTGTATTAAAAACTGTTTGCAAGACATTGAAATCATGGAAAGAACGCGGAATAGATGACTTGCCCACAATATCTGTCAATTGCTCAAGAATGACGGTTGCAACAAAAGGAATAGTTGAAAAATTTTCAAAAATCTGTGACCTATATGGTGTAAAACGCTCTAAAATTGTAATTGAAATAACAGAAACCATAAATGGAATAAGCGAGAGTGTTTTAACGCAAATCATCAAGAATTTTTCAGATGCAGGATTTTTGGTATCTCTCGATGATTTTGGCAGTGGCTTTTCAAATTTAAACTCTCTAGTAGTTTCAGATTTTGATGAAATAAAAATTGACATGAAAATAGTTGATGGCATACACAAAGACAAAAAATGCAAAGCCTTAGCACAAGTCGCTATCACTCTTTGTGAAAACCTCAATCATCTCACTTCTGTTGCTGAAGGGGTTGAGGAAAAAGAGCAACACGATATACTTTGTGAAATGGGTTGCTCAATTGGGCAAGGTTTTTATTACGCAAAACCAATGCCTATAGAAGACTTTTTCAATCACTATCTAAAACAGGTATAATGAAAGTAAAATGCAAGAAAATATCACATTTTCCATGCAAGGAGTGAGCAAAAGTTTCACTCAAAAAGATAAACAATGTATTCAAGCTCTTGATTCACTGTCTTTTGACGTGCATAAAGGATCTTTAGTTGCCCTCGTCGGCCCTGACGGTGCAGGCAAAAGCACTTGTTTACGTCTTATTATTGGCCTTCTTGAGGCTACAAATGGTAAGCTTTATTTTGAAAATAATGAATACAATTCTCACATTTTAGGGGAAATACAAGAAAAAATTGCTTATATGCCACAAAAATTTGGCCTCTACGAAGATTTAACTGTTCAGGAAAATTTAGATCTCTACGCTGATTTAAAGAATTATCCCAAAGAAAAGCGACAAAAAAGATACGACGAACTTCTAAAAATGTGTGCCATGGAGCCATTTACAGAAAGGTTAGCTGGCAAACTTTCAGGCGGTATGAAGCAAAAATTAGGCCTTATCTGCACGCTGATTTCTCCCCCTACTCTACTTTTACTTGACGAGCCAACTGTAGGTGTTGATCCACTTTCAAGGCGAGAATTATGGGAAATTATCGAAAAACAAACAAAATCTTCTGCTATGTCTGCCATTATCAGCACTTCCTATCTTGACGAAGCAGCAAAATGCGATGAAGTTATTATGCTTTTTGAGGGCAAAACACTTGCTAAAGGCAAGCCAAATGCTATCACACAAGAAAGTGCAGATATGTGCTATAAAGCAAAAATCAATAAAAATATTATCCCTCGTGAATTACAATCTAAATTATTTCAGATAGATGGCATGATTGATGCTGTGCCGCAAGGTGACTTTGTTCGTTTTGTGCATGGCACTCTTTCCAAAGAAAGTCAGAATCAATTAAACACACTATTAAAAGAGAGTGAAATTCAAAAAATCCCCCCTAGCCTTGAAGATTCTTTTATGCTTTTACTGCGTCGCGAAGTTGGAAAAAACAAGAAAGAAAAACAAAAAGTAGAAGAAGAAAAACTTGTTGTTAATGCGCTAAGCCTTGAGCACAAAGAGGGCGATAGTATTATAATAACTGAAAATGTTTCGCGCTATTTTAATGATTTTATCGCTGTGGACAATGTGAGCTTTTCTGTAAAAAAAGGTGAAGTGTTTGGATTACTTGGACCTAATGGAGCAGGTAAAACCACCACTTTTCGTATGCTTTGTGGATTATTGCCAGCAAGCAAAGGCTCTGTCTATGTCGCAGGAATAAATGTGGCGGGGACAAATACTGCCACACAAGAGCGTGATGCACAAAATAAAAAAGCCTCAGCAATGAAATCTGCTCGCGCAAAAGCCAGGCATCATCTTGGCTATGTGGCGCAGAAATTTTCCCTCTATGGCACACTTTCGGCAAAGGAAAATCTTGAATTTTTCGCAGGTACTTATGGCCTCAATGGAAAAAGAAAAAAAGAAAGAATTGAAAAAATGATTGAAGAATTTTCATTGCAGAATTATTTGAAAATTCCTTCTCACTCCTTACCTGGTGGCTATAAGCAAAGGCTTGCTATGGCAGTTGGACTATTGCATGAGCCTTCGATTCTTTTTTTAGACGAAGCAACAAGTGGCGCAGACCCTATAGCTCGCCGTGAATTTTGGCAAAGAATTTCAACACTTGCGAAAAACAAAGTGACAATTGTTGTGACAACACACTTTATGGAGGAAGCAGAATACTGCGACAGAGTGCTTATCCAAGACAGGGGGAAGATGCTCGCCCTAGGCACACCGCACGAAATTCGCTCCTTTGCTCTGCAAAACAGCTTACAAAGCATAAATTCTCCAAATAATCCTGAAGCAATAACTATGGAAGAGGCATTTATTGCCATTGTAGAAAATTCGCGCGAACAGAATAATACTGAGAAAACGAATTTATGAAAATTATAAAAATTCAAGATGTTACTAGCCAAACATTTAAAAAATGCTTTGAAATTTATGAAGAAAGCTTCCCTATTTATGAGCGCAGAAATCTAGAAATTCAACTTCTGGCACAAAAACATGATGACTATCATTTTGAAGCTATACTCAATGATGAAGACTCAATTCTTGGTCTATTGCTGACTTGGCAAACTTCTGACTTTGTCTTTGTTGAGCATATTGCAATTTTAGAAAGTGCAAGAGGTCAAAATATAGGTTCGAAAGTGCTTGAAAAACTTAAAGAAAAAAGCTCTAAAGCTATTATATTAGAAATTGAACCGCCTATTGACGATATTTCATGCCGAAGAAAGGCATTTTATACTCGCCTTGGCTTTGAAGAAACCCCATACGCATATATGCACCCAGGTTATACTAAAGACAGCATAGCCCACGAATTGCAAATTTTATCCTTTCCAAAGATTGATGATGCGCTTTATAATACATTCCATAGCTATCTTAGAAAGACAATTATGTTTTATTCTGAAAAAAAGGATTGTGAATTTATAAAGTGTTATTAAACAAGCATCATATAGGCTAAATGTTTTTTAAAATCTTCAGGCGCTTTGATATTTTTAATACGCAGGCTTTGATTTCCTGTACCCGTGATTGTGATATGCCCAAAATTGAAAATTCTGCCCGCAATACTTTGATCAATATTGATACTTTCGATTTTCTTTATAGGATATTCCAAGACAGAACGGCGTATAATCCCTTTTTTTGCAATCACTCTATAATTTGTCACCGCAACTTCTGAAAATCTTTGCCAATAATAGATAAAGGGCAAGAAAAGTCCTAAGGAAAGAAGTATATACCAAAAATTATCCCAAAGGGCATAATTGCCTTCATACACAATTTCTTCGCCTTCAAAGAGCACGCTTTCTATATATCTTGCCATACAAATATCCTTTATATTAATTTTAAAACATCTTCTTTTTCTGGAATAGAGGGAATGCCTCCAAATTTTTCAGTCGATAAAGATGCAGCAGTTGAGCCAAATTGTGCAATGGCTGTCAATTCTTTTTCTGTCAATTCGTCAAATGCTAAGTTGTAATCAAGATAGATTGAAAAAGCAGAGCCCCCGCAAATGTCGCCAGCACCCGTAGTATCAACAGGTTTCACTTTTGGGCATTTTGCAATTCCTTTTGCATTCTTTGTCATGGCAATAGAGCCTTCAATGCCTAAAGTAAGCAAAACTAAAGAAACATTATATTCGTCTAAAATCTTTTGTGCGCCCTCTAAAGGTGTGCAATTCCATAAAAACTCCACTTCTTCATCGCTTATCTTCACAAAATCAGCCTGCTTCAAGCCCCATTTTATCTGCTCTTTAGCATCTTCTAAATTATCCCAAAGAGGCTTGCGCAAATTAGGGTCAAAAGTAATCATCTTGCCCTTAGTCTTCGCGTATTCAATAGCCTTACGAGTAGCTGAACGTGCTGGCTCAATAGGCAAATTCACAGTACCAAAATGCACAGCCTTTGTATTATCAATAATAGATAAGTCAACCTCTTCAAAAGTGAGTCTTGTATCTGCGCCGTGTTTGCGTGAAAAAGAGAAAGTGCGCTCGCCTTTATCGTCAAAAGTAACAAAGGCCAAAGTAGTGAAATAATCGGGATCTATCAAAACACCTTTTGTTTCTATATTGGCTTTATTCAAGCTAGCAATAAGAAGATGCCCAAAAGTATCGTCGCCAACCTTGCCTATAAAGGCGGTTTTCTTGCCATACTTTGTTAAAGCACCAAGGAAATTAGCAGGCGCACCACCAGGATTTGCTTGCATGGTAGGATAGCCATCACTATCTTTTTGAATTTCGGCAAAATCTATCAATAATTCGCCAACTGCAATAGAGTCATACATAGTGTTAACCTAATTAACCTTTCGCCTTTGGATATTCGTTACATAAGAGTCTGTAAGCTGGCTCATCTTCTGCCTTATTTAGAAAGATTTTGGTCTTCAACACAAAATCCTCACTCGCATTTTGTACGAAAAATGCTTCGTTCGCTAAAGATTTGTTCGCATTCGCTCTCATATTACTTCGCCTTTGGATATTCGTTACATAAGAGTCTGTAAGCTGGCTCATCTTCTTCAATGGCAGGGAAGCGGCCGATAGGTTCGTAGAAGCGATTGTCAGTATTATCGTCATTGCATTGGCTCACTTCGCCAAGCAATACATTACCACTGCCCTCTTCCACAGAAAAATCGTGGTAAAGATAAGGTTGAATGGCTATACTTTCGCCAGGTGAAAGCTTTACTTGCGTGCCCGCAGGAACTACAAGCTCACGCCCGTCCATATAGACGTGAACATCGCTTTCTCTATCAAGATCTTCATTTTCTGTGGAATTATACACACGGATAAGAATATTGCCACCACCACGGTTGATTATATCTTCCATTTTATACCAATGAAAGTGCATAGGTGCGTACTGCCCTTCTTTCAAAAAAAGAAGTTTTTCAGCATAGGGTTTCGTGTATTTATCCTTCATATTCATATTGCCATTACGCAATGTGATAAGAGAAAAACCCATTTTTTCAAAATCGCCCATGCCATAGTCAGTTATATCCCAACCGAGCATATTATCACGAATTTCATCGTATTCATGCCCTTTGTCTTGCCAATCTTTTGGTGTGAAATGGCAAAAAGGAGGAAGCGAAAATCTGTATTCTTGTGTCATTGCTTCCAATTCTTTCAGTGCTTGATTGATGTGGCTGCGTTTCATTCTGTTTATCCTTGTAAAAAATATGGAAAATTGTCGGCAAAGCCTGTGAGATACTTTACCGACAATTATATTGGTGTGAACCGTGTTTTAAATATACTTAATAAAATACTTTATTTAAGTAATTCTAAGCGTGATGGATCATCAGCAAATACTTCTTGAATGTTTGCTTTTGTTACAGCAACAGGATCTAATTCGTAAAGATCTACTTCAATCACGCCATTGTTAGCTGTTGCAGTAGGACGAATTGGTGATTCTACACCTTGCTGCATATATTCAATAAGATCTACAGTCAAGCCAACAAGAAGATTTGTTGGTTTTGCAACTGTTGAATATTGTTTACCATTCCAGATCCATTCGATTGATTCATTTTCAGCATCAAGGCCAGATGTTACAGGAAGTGGTTGACCAGCAAATTCACATGAAGTGATGATAGCACGAGCTATACCATCGTTTGGTGATAATGCGCCGTCGATTTCTTTATCTGAATAGAAACCTGACAAGATTGAATCCATACGAGCTTGAGCTTTTGAATTATCCCAGTCAGCTGTTGCAACTTGTGTGAATTCTGTTTGGCCTGAATTGATAATAAGATTGCCTTTGTCGATTTCAGGTTGTAAAACTGACATTGCGCCTTCAAAGAATAAAGGAGCATTTGGATCAGCAGGGCCACCAGCAAAAAGTTCGATATTATAAGGGCCTTCGCCTTTCACTTCTTTCAAGCCAGCTAAAAGTGCATTACCTTGAGCAACACCTGTTTTGAATGAACCGTATTGAACAACGCCGTCAACACTAGCTGTATTTTCAATCAAGCGGTCATAACCAATAATTTCAATACCTTCAGCTTTTGCAGCATCTAAAACTGTGCCAAGTTGTGTGCCGTCAATTGGGCCAACAACAATAACTTCTGCGCCATTTTGAATCATAGATTCGATTTGTTGCTGTTGTTGAGGAACTTTATTGTCAGCAGCTTGAATGATAGGTTTAAATCCAGCTTTTTCAAGTTCTGCTTTAAACATAACTTCTGCTTCTTTCCAGTTTTGTGTGCCAAGCCAAGGCAAGGATACACCAATAACTGCATCAGCAGCAAAGCCTTTTACTTCTGCTGGAGCTGGTGCTGGAGCTGGAGCTTCAGCTTTTTCTTCGGCAACAGGTGCTGGCGCTGGTGCTGACTTTGCTTCTTCTTTAGGAGCGCTATCACAAGCAGCTAATGCGAAAGTGAGCATGAGAGTAGCAAGAAGCATTGAGAGAGTTTTCAATTTCATAAATATCCTCCGTTTAAAGTCTGTCGACTAAATTTTATATATGGACAAGTTTAAGATTATTTACCTTCGACTTGATTACCATCTTTTGATTTTTTTGAGCCAAAAATCTTTTCTGTGATTGAAGCTTTGCCTTGACTTTTATTATAGACATCAAAAGCAACAGCCGCAAGCAATACTAAACCTTTAATAACTTGAGTTTTATCTGCGCCAACGCCCATAAGCATAAGGCCATTGTTCAACACAGCCATAATAAGACCGCCCACCATAGTTGCCATAACTGTACCTGTTCCGCCTGAAACTGCAGCACCGCCAATATATACTGAGGCAATAGCGTCTAGTTCCCAGCCAGTGCCGTCTGAAGGGCCTGCTGAAGTTGAGCGTCCAACAAACATAATGCCAGCCAAAGCAGAAAGAAATGCCATATTCATCATGGTGAAGAAATAGATTTTCTTTACATTTACGCCAGATAAAGCCGCCGCACTTTTATTACCGCCAACAGCATAAATATGACGACCAAATTTAGTGCGTGTGGTTATGATATGATAAATGATAACCAAAATCACCAAGATAACACCTGGAATTGGGAATGATGTGCCAGGGCGACCTGTTGCAAAAAGCCATGTAAGGTAGGCTAATATAGCACTTACTACAGCAATGCGTATCACAACAGGAGTGAAAGGTTCAGATTTTGAAGAAATCTTTTCATGGCTTCTGTGCGCTTTGATCTGCATATAAGCATAAGCTAAAATTGCCACTGCGCCAAGTAAGAGTGTAGAATTATTCATACCTGTAAAGGCTGGCCCCCATTCTGGAAGATGGCCTGCGCCAAAGAAGCGAAGTTCACGAGGAGCAGGAACGGAAATAGAGCCTGAAATCCAAATAACACCGCCACGAAAAATCATCATACCGCCCAAGGTAGTGATAAAACCAGGAATACCTAACTTTGCCACCCAAAAACCTTGCCATACACCAATCAAAGCACCTATGCCAAGACCGCAAAAAATGGCTAACCACCATGGTAAGTTGAACTGCTGAGCTAAAATGGCGAGTGACATACCCGAAAATGCTGCCACTGAACCAACTGATAAGTCAATATGCCCAATAACAATAACCATAAGCATACCAATGGCCAATACTAAAACATAGGCATTACCAGAAATAAGATTTTGAAAGTTTGATGAAGTCATCATAAGACCACCAGTCATCATTTCAAAAAATAAAACTAAGATAATCAGCGCCAATACCATAGTGTATTGTTTTGGATCGCCACCTAAAATTTTCCTTAAACTGTTCATAGAGTCTATTCCTATATCCTATTATATTTCTACAACATTATTCAGATAGATTTTGGCCTTTGGCGCAAAATCCTCACTTGCAAGAAGCGGGGTTCTTGCTGCGTTCGCTAAAGATTTGTTCGCTCTCGCTCTCATACTGCTTGCCC
>CAYJFE010000001.1:19287-26609 GCA_964369165.1 uncultured Desulfovibrionaceae bacterium
GCTTGCCCTACATTAGTCATTAAGCGCATTAATGATTCTTGGTTAGCATCAGCTTTGTCAAGAACGCCAGTGATTTTACCTTCAAAGATTGTATAAATTCTATCTGACATACCAAGAAGTTCAGGCAATTCAGAAGAAATTATCACAACAGCCTTCCCCTCGTCTGCCACTTGGTGAATAAGTTTATAAATTTCATACTTTGCCCCAACGTCAATACCGCGTGTGGGTTCATCTAAAATCAAGACTTCAGGATTAGTGAAAAGCCATTTTGCCAAAACAACTTTCTGCTGATTACCACCTGAAAGTGTGGTGATATTATTTTCAACATCTTGTGTTTTGATGCCAAGAGCTTCTTTTGACTTTTCAGCAACTAAAGCTTCTTTATCAAAATCAAGTAAAAGACCTGTTTTAATTTCGTCTAAATTTGCAGAAACAATAGTTTTTTTAATGCTATCTAAAAGATTGAGGCCTAGGCTTTTTCTATCTTCAGAAACATAAGCAAGCCCTTTATCAATAGCTTCTTGTACATCAGGCACGTCAATTACTTCACCATGCAATTTCAAAGTGCCACTTTTAAAAATGCCGTAATTTTGCCCAAAGATCGAGCGCATAAGCTCAGTTCGCCCTGCGCCAACTAAACCTGCAAAACCGACAATCTCGCCAGCCTTAATGGAAAAACAAGCATTGTCGCAAATAAGTCTGCCAGGAATATTTGGATCTTCAACTGTCCAATCGCTTACTTCAAATATTGTTTCGCCAAGTTTTGGTGTGTGCGGTGGATAACGATTTTCAATAGATCTACCCACCATTGAGCAGATAATTCTATCTTCGTCAACTTCACCCGCTACAACATCGTAAGTTTCAACGGTTTGCCCATCACGGATAACGGTTACAGCATCAGAAACATAGGCTATTTCATTCAATTTATGCGAAATCATAATGCAAGTAATGCCCTTTGATTTCAAATCAAGCATTAATTTCAAAAGATTTTCAGAATCTACTTCATTCAAGGCTGAAGTTGGTTCATCAAGGATAAGTAATTTTACATTTTTTGAAAGAGCTTTAGCAATTTCGACCATTTGCTGCTGCCCAACGCCTAAATTTTTGATAGCTCTTTCAGGGTCAATATTTAGCCCTACTTTATCAAGAAGTTCTAAGGTTCTTTTCTTAGTTTCTTGCCAATCTATAAGGCCATGACGAACAATTTCATTGCCCATAAAAATATTTTCCATTACGGAAAGTTCGGGTATCATGGTAAGTTCTTGGTGTATAATAACTATGCCGGCATTTTCAGAATCTTTGATATTTTTCGCTATCAATTCCTTGCCTTCAAAAAGAATATTGCCTTCGTATGTGCCATGCGGATACACGCCAGACAAAACCTTCATCAAAGTTGATTTGCCCGCACCATTTTCACCACAAATAGAATGGATTTTTCCTTGCCCAACTTTAAAGGTGACATCATCAAGAGCTTTCACACCTGGGAAAATCTTTGTAATGCCCTGCATTTCCAAAATATAATTCTGCTCCAAGCTTTCCTTCCTTTCCAAAACAAAGTCTGTGCTAAACGCATTAAGCTACTTTTCGGCATTTTTTTATGTCATTCGAAAATACATTTTTGTGCCTTTAAAGTCAATGACTTTTCGTCTAATTTTTATTTTTATCATAAAATCATGCTCTAAAAGCGAAGAAAACAATTCTCACACTTGACAGTATCAAAGAAATGCATACATATAGAAAGGTTTTTGAAATTTTCTTCATTTTTTTTACAAAAGGATTGATTATGAATATAGCAATTATAGGCAGCGGCATGATTGCCAATGAAACTTTAGCTACTTTACAAAATCTGCCTTCTATCCAGTGCAAAAGCCTTTTTGCCCGTGAGCATAGCCTTGAAAAAGCAAAAGCTCTTGCGATAAAATTCAATATCGAAACTGTTACATCTAATTATAAAAGCATTTTAGAGGATAAAAGCATTGATTTTGTCTATATTGGCATTGTCAATTCTGAGCATTATAATTTTGCAAAAGAAGCTCTTTTAGCGCATAAAAATGTTATTATTGAAAAACCTTTTACGGCAACACTTGAACAAGCAAAAGAATTACAAACTCTTGCAATAAATAACAATCTTTTCTTATTTGAAGCGATTACCACCATACACTCACCAAATTTTACGCTTATTAAAGAGCTTTTACCACAAATTGGTCAAGTGAAGGCTGTGCAAGCAAATTTCTCTCAATATTCTAGCAGATACGATAGATATTTACAAAATGATATAGCCCCTGTATTCAATCCCGCGCTTTGTGGTGGCGCTTTGTATGATATTAATATCTACAATCTTCATTTTGTGGTAGGCTTATTTGGAAAAGCTGAAAATGCTCACTATTACGCGAATAAAGGGCATAATGGCATAGACACTTCTGGAGTATTGCTTCTCACTTATAAAGATTTCTATGCCACTTTATTGGGTGCAAAAGATTCTTCAAGTGAAAACTTTCTCTCTATTCAAGGCGATAAAGGCTTTATACATATTGCAAGTGAAGCAAATTTTTTACAAAATATTCAACTTGTTCTCAATAAAAACAATGCAATACACTACAATGAAGAAAGAAATACTGAGCGCATGATACAAGAATGGCAAAATTTTGAAAAAATATTCAAAGCTAAAGATTATGCCTCATCTTCTGCCCTACTTTCGCATACTATTGATGTTATGGAGCATATCGAACAAGTGCGATTCAAGTTTTAGAGCTATTATTTTCCTATTTATTCAACAATGTATAATGGAGAATCTTTAAAAAGAAAGTAAAATTAATTTAAAATTTAAATTAAGGAAAAAACTATGCACTTTACAGGACAGGTTTACAGACACCCAATTGAAGCACAAACACCGCTTTTAGAAGTAACCGCAGGTTGCTCACACAATAAATGTTCATTTTGCACCATGTATAGGGAAACGCCCTTCACTGTTTCGCCCATAGAAAATGTTGAGGCTGACTTAAAAGAAATGAAAATGCATGCTGACTCTTTAGGCCAAAAGATCACGCGCATTTTCTTAGTCAATGGCGAACCTTTTATTCTCTCTTTTGAAAAGCTTAAAAAGATTGGTGAGCTTATCAATAGCTATTTTCCTGAAATTGAAACTATCACTTGCTATGCTTCTATAAAGAGCTTGAAACATAAAAGTTTAGAAGAATTGAAAATATTGCGCAATCTCAAATTTAACGAATTGCACATAGGCCTTGAATCAGGTTATGAGCCTGCTGTAGAAATAATGAATAAGGGTTTCACAATAAAAGAAGCGCATGAAAACATTGATAAACTTATCAAAGCTGGTTTTGATTGGGACGCTATTGTTATGCTTGGCGTAGCAGGAAAAGGTATGGGCAAAATCAATACAGAAGAAACGGCAAAGTTTTTAAATACTTATCCTCCCTACCTTATTTCTATAATGACAACTTCTGTTGCAGACGGCACACCTTTAGCTCTTATGCGAGATGAAGGAAAATTTATTGAAGCAAGTGAAAGAGAAAAAATGGAAGAAGAAATCTATCTTCTTGAATTGCTTGACTTTGACAATGCCTATTTCTTTGGTGCGCATTATTACAATCTCGCTCCTATAAATGCACCTCTTTCTGACAAGAAAAAAATAATTGAATTTATAAAGAATAAGATGTTACTTTTTGATGATAAATTATTAGATTCTTCCTATCAAAGGGATAATATCTAATATTTTCAATATTTAGTTAAGGAGCAAGAGCATGAAAACTTTATTAATTACTGGAGCAACTGACGGTATAGGCTATGAAACAGCAAAAATGCTTGCCCATTATGGACAAGAAGAAAATCAAAGCCTTACACTTCTTTTACACGGAAGAAATGCAAATAAATTACAGGAAGTAGAAATTTTTCTAAAAAAAATCAATCCCAAGCTAGATGTTAAGACATTTCGCGCAGATTTCTCCTCTCTTGAGGAAGTACGCGCTATGGCACAAGAAATTATTGATACGCAAATAATGATTGATACCCTTATTAATAATGCTGGTGTTTTTGTGGTTGATCAAGACAAAAGCATTACAAAAGATAATCTAGACATACGCTTTCAAGTAAATACTATTGCACCCTACATATTAACAAAGAAAATTCTTCCTCTATTGACTGAAAATGCGCGCGTTATAAATCTTTCTTCTGCAGCTCAAGCCCCTATTGACTTTATGGCTCTAGTCAATCAAAAAAAACTTTCAGCTAGTGATGCCTATGCCCAAAGCAAATTAGCCATTCTTATGTGGACAATGGATATGGCTGAAAATTTAGATAATAATCCTATGGTGATAGCTGTCAATCCTAAATCATTTTTAGGAAGCAAGATGGTGAAGGAAGCCTATGGCCAAAAAGGTTATGACCTTAAAATTGGCGCAGAAATCCTTACAAGCATTGCTTTTTCTGATGAATTTGCTACTGCTGGAGGAAAATACTTCGATAATGATTATGGCAATTTTGCTCTACCGCATCCTTTTGCTATGGATAGAAAAAACCGCAAAGATCTAGTAAAAGTTTTGAATACTTTTTTATAGAATCATCCTGAAAAACATTCTAACATTTATAAAATTTATGAAAAAATATCTTCGCCTTGCATTTTTAATAGTAGCCACTTTAACTGTATGCGAATTTATTTTTATTCGCGGTCTTTTCACTTGGCTTATAGCTATGGGCACAACAATAATTTTAGGCTCCATAAATATTCTTCTTTCGCTCATTGAAAAAGATATTTATGAAGCCTATCTCTACTTCTTATGCACTCTAGCAATTTCTATGGCTTATTTATCACTCACGCCATAGTAACTACTTCAAAAGCATTTCTAAAAGTTCTTTTTTCTTCCCTTCAAGCATAGAGGGTTGAGTCAATAAAGCTGAAGAAAGAGCTTTATGCGCGCTTGATTCTGGCTTTTGCGCATCAATAATTTTCACAGCTTCTTTGATGATTTTCTGCGCATTTTCTGCATTAGCCATAAGATTTGCTATAGCAATTTCAGCAGTCACCGCTTCTTCAACAGGATGCCAGCAGTCATAATCAGTAGCAAAAGCAAGGGCTGTATAGGCAATTTGCGCTTCTTTAGCAAGCTTTGCTTCGGGCATATTTGTCATGCCTATCACGTCCGCCCCTAAAAGCCTATAGAAATTTGACTCAGCCAAAGAAGAAAATTGTGGCCCTTCCATGGCTACATACGTGCCTTTTGAATGCACACGATTTTCTGGTAAAATCTTTTTTGCAGCTGTATATAAAATTTCATTCACTTTTTTGCAAGTTGGCTCAGCCATTGAAGGGTGGGCTATTATGCCATTTCCAAAATAAGTGGAATCACGATTTTTTGTAAAATCAAGGTATTGATCGACTATAACTAAATCTCTTGGTGGAATTTCTTCTTTTAATGAACCAACAGCTGAAACAGAAACAATATACTTCACACCAAGACTTTTTAAAGCGTAAATATTTGCTTTATAGGGAACTTCATGCGGCAAATAGCCATGAACTGTGCCATGCCTAGCCAAAAAAGCAAGCTTTACATTGTCAATTTCGCCTATAACAATGGGGGCAGAAGGCTTGCCAAAAGGAGTTTCTATTTCTCTTTGATCAATAATCTTTAAATCTTCCATCTTGTAAAGACCCGAACCGCCTATAATTGCAATTTGAATATCTTGCATAAAAAACTCCTCTTATAAAATATGTATATTATTTTTACCTCTAGCTATTATAAAAGGCAAGAAAAAATTCCTTGAAAAATCTCTATAATGATGTTATTAATTGATTAATTACAATTCAACTCGTAAAAACTCTTGTTTTTCTTAGCTATTGTGAAAAAATGGACTATGTTTTAAATTGACTAAACTTTTACATTTGGGGCTTTATCATGTTAAACGACACACAGTATTTGAAAGAAGAATATCAAACAGAAACACTCACTTCCCCCTCTCAAAGTGTTCATAATCAAGATAATGCAGATAAAGTGCTTTATCACATGAAGGAAGCAAGCTGGCTTCTCACTCCTGAAGGCGATAAGCGCGGCTATATTCAACCAAAAGACTTACAAGAATTATGGGTACATACTGGAACTTTGTGTAATTTAGCTTGCCCATTTTGCTTTGAAGGCTCTTCAAATACCTCAACTCGTATCGAATGCTTAAGCCTTGAAGAAGCGCGTCCCTTGCTTGTTGAAGCTCTTTCTTTAGGCGTGAAGCAATTTTCCTTCACAGGCGGCGAGCCTTTTATGAATAAAGACTTTGTCAATATACTTGACTTTGCCCTTGATAATAAACCTTGTCTTGTCCTTACGAACGCGACAAAACCACTCAGAGCCTCTTTAGATAAAATCGAAAAACTCAAAAATAAAGCGCATAAACTTTCTTTCCGTGTGAGCATTGATTCACCCGATAAAGATTTGCATAATAAAAATAGAGGCGAAGGAAATTTTGAATTAGCCCTTGAAAATTGCAAAAAATTATTAGACATGGGCTTTAATGTCTCTATTGCAGCTCAAATGCAAGCTTTAAAATCAAACGATGTCCTTGAGCAAGAATATAAGGCTTTATTCAAAAATTATGGCCTTTCAGAAAACACACAGGTTGTCATCTTTCCTGATCTTCTTCTTCCTTGTCAATCGCCTACAGTGCCCTTTATCACTGAAAACTGCATGACAAGCTATAAAACAGAAGACGAAAGAGATAAATTTATGTGCTCTCACTCTGCCATGATCACAAAAAAGAAGGGTGAAATCCATATATATCCCTGTACCTTAGTCGATGATGATGACGATTATAACATGGGTCAAAACCTTACTCAAGCTTTGCAATACCGTGTTATGTTGCGCCATCACCGCTGTTTTGCTTGCTTCTCAACTGGCACTTCTTGCTCAGAAAGATAAATTCTAAGTACTTTATATTTCTATAGATAAAAAATACTGCAAAAAAAAGCCTAAAAAGAGATTGCAATTTTTTTCACTTGTGCTATACTGCCATTAAGAATTGAATTTTACTGTATCACTTATTCCTATTTAGCCTTAATTATGATTTTACATGGAAGAGTTTTACGCCTTTTTGCTTACTAAAAACAGCAAAAAAGGCGTAGTGGACTAACTCTAGACTATAAAAGTAAGGTGGTTCTATGGACGTACATTTCAGTGAAAGCATCTTTGAAAAAGCAAAAAGCATTGCTTTAGAATGCCAAGGGCATAACAAGGCTTATTGCGTCAGTCGTTGCCCTATGCACACAGATGTCTTGGGCTATATCGACTTAATCAAAGAAGATAAACCTTTAGAGGCAATCA
>CAYJFE010000001.1:26619-44786 GCA_964369165.1 uncultured Desulfovibrionaceae bacterium
GGAAAAACTTTTTCTTCCTGCTTCATTGGGGCGTATATGCGCGCATCCTTGCGAAGCTGAATGTAGGAATAAAAAAGAATTTGACGAAGCCATGGCTATTGCAGCATTAAAAAGATATGCTGCTGACACAGCAGACGATGCGAGCATTTGGGATATGTCAAAAAAAGCAGCAAGTGGCAAAAAAGTTGCTGTTATTGGTGCAGGCCCTGCTGGAGCGCAAGCTGCCCTTGATTTAGTGAGAGAAGGCCATGACGTGACTGTCTATGAAGCTCTTCCATATTATGGCGGCATGATGCGCGTTGGCATTCCTGCCTACAGATTGCCCAAAAAAGTGATAGATTTTGAATATTCTTATCTTGAAAAAATGGGCGTTCGTTTTGTTATGAATACAAAGGTTGGCCTTGATGTTTCTTTTGAAACTTTGCAAAAAGCTTACGATGCTATCGTTATTGCTATGGGCGCACATAAAGGAAGTGTCATTCCTAGTAAGGGTGGCGAGGCTAAAAACATCACTAATGCTGTTGACTTTTTGAAAAAAGCGGCACTTGAAGAAAAAACTGACTTGCCTTGCAAAAAAGTAGTCGTTATTGGTGGTGGCGATGTTGCCATGGATTGCGCAAGAACAGCTCTTAGACTTGGCGCTGAGAATGTGAAACTGCTCTCCTTAGAAAATATAAATATTCTTCCTGCGAGCAAGCACGAGCAAGAAGGCGCATTAGAAGAAGGTATTGAGTTTTTATGCGGTTATGGCAATGTTGAATTTAGCTCAAAAGAAGTGGATGGTGAAAATCTACTCTCTTCTGCAAAATTTGTTGAGTGCCTTTCTATATTTGATGAAAAGGGCGCATTCAACCCTAGCTATGGCGACAAAAGCATAGAGATTGACTGCGATAGCGTTATTTTTGCAACTGGGCAAGTAGTTGAAAAACTTGAAGGTTGCAATATTGAACAAGCAAGAAATGGGCGTTTCAGCAAAGATGCCTTCACTCTTAGCACTTCGCTTGAGGGCGTTTTTGTAGCTGGCGATTGCGCTGGCACAGTGATTGTGGTTGAAGCAATGGCTTCAGGCAGAAAGGCCGCTAAATCGGTCGATAGATATCTCAACAACCAAGCTCTTGATTTTGAAAGAGATTTTACTGAGGAAGTAGCCAATATTTCTAAGCTAGACATTCCTCTTCCAAAAGATGCAAAAAGTAGCCCAAGGAAGCATACAAATATGATGGATGCAAAAGAAAGGGTGAAGACATTTGACGAATGTGACTTTGGCTTTGACAGAGAAACAGCTATACTAGAAGCTTCTCGCTGCCTAAAGTGCGAATGCAAAAAATGTATGGTGGAATGTATTATGCTCAATGATTACACCAGCTACCCTGGCGCATTGTTCACTGATTTTATGGCGCAAAAAAATATGGATCCTGTCATTCCTTATTCATGCAATATGTGTGATCAATGCTCACTTGTTTGCCCTGAAGAATATAAATTCTCAGAATTATTCGGACTTATGCGTAAAGACTATATCAAAGCAAATAATGGCAATTCACCTATGAAGGGGCACAAAGCCATTAATATGCATCAGATGTTAGGATTTTCTGCTTTCTTTACTACAAGGAAAAAGGGTTAAGCTATGGGAAGAAAAGTATTTATATCTGGTTGTGCATTATCCTCGTATAATCCTGACTTAGTGCTAAAAACCATAGCACATCTCAAATCTGTCTACCCTGATATGTCAGTAATACAAAAATGCTGCGGTAAACCTACTAAGGCTCTTGGCCAAGAAGATGCCTTCAAAGGGCGCTTTCATGGCTTGCAAGAAGATTTAGAGTATTGCAATGCTGATGAAGTGATCGTGGGCTGTCAAAGCTGTTATAAAGTGATGGCTTCTGATCCTAAACTAAAAGTTGACTCACTTTGGTCGCTCTTGCCTACTATTGGCTTGCCAAAAGAAATGGTAGGGAAAGCAAAAGATTCTGACATTGTTTTTACTGTGCACGATTCTTGTTCAATCCGTACGCATCCTGAAATTCACGAAGGTATACGCTGGATTATGAATGAACTAGGCTATAAAACAGTAGAACCTGAAAGAACAAAAGAAAATACAAGATGTTGTGGCTTTGGTGGTATGATTGTTCCTGCAAACCCTGATTTAGCAAAAAGAGTTATGCAAAGACGCGTGACTGATTTTCCTACAGAAGAGGTTGTCACTTATTGTGCGGCTTGTAGACAATCAATGCTGATGGGCGGCGCAAAAGCTTGGCATATATTAGACCTTCTCTTTGGCGATGTGGTCTATCCAAATGCCACACCTCCTATTGACACTTTATCAAAACCAGTTGCCGCTTGGGCAAATAGATACAAAACAAAACGAGCCATTTCGGCTATGCGCTAGAGCTTAATACATATAGTAAATAAAGCATTAAGGCAAGATGCCTACATATTATAATTGAAGGAGATTTTTATGAAAAAACTTGTTATTTCAGCCTTTGCACTTCTAGCTTCACTTTTTGTAAACACACAACCTGCTACAGCAAATGAGGGAGTGGATAGAGGCGACTTTATCACTGTTCAATCACTCAAAGCATTGGTTGACGCAAAAGATCCAAACCTCATTCTTATTGGTGTATTGAACGACAAAAAAAGATTGGTTCCTTTCACAGTGCCAAATAGCCCTATCGATGGTACTTATATGGTGTGGCGCCCTGATTATAGTGGCTCTGGTTCAAGTGAAGCTGCCGCTACTGCTGTGACAGGCTTTAGAAAATCACAGGCTGAAATGGAAGAACTTCTCTCAAAAGCAGGCGCAACAAAAGACTCTAAAATTATTGTTTATTCAGCTGATGCTATGCACGATGCCGCAAGATTTTACTGGCAAGTAAAACTCTTAGGGCACGACGATGTAAAACTTCTTGACGGTGGACTAAATGCTTGGCAAGAAGCGAAATACCCTACAGGTAAAGGTATAGTTTTAGTAAAAGAAGAGAAGAAAACTAATTATGTAGCTGAAGATTATGATCCAGCTGACTCAAATGCTACAGTTGAGCAAGTAATTGCTGCTTTAGATAATCCAGCTGAGTGGGTAGTTATCGATACACGTTCAGTCAAAGAACAAAATGGCGAAAAAACTGGTTCATCTGCTGGTGCATACGGCACAGGCGGTTTGGTTGGCTCGCTCAATATTGAATGGAAAGAAGCTCTCAATGCTGACCATACTGTGAAATCAAAAGCTGAACTTGAAGAATTGTACAAAGATATTAAAGGTAGAAAAGTCATTACTTTATGTCAATCAGGTGTGCGTTCAGCCCAAACTCAAGCCGTATTAGAAGAAGTTTTAGATATTGACGATGTCTACAATTATGACGGATCTTGGATTGAGTTAAGCTATATAGCTTCAGAAGCCAGCAAAGGCAAGGTTGATGAAAAGCTCAGAAAGCTTGTTTTAGATCATCTTTCAAATTGGAATGATTACAAAAAACCTATCTAGAAATATAAAATTATGTAATTATAAGATTAACTAAAAAAGTCCGCATATGCGGACTTTTTTTTATAAAGCTACTTCATTCTAAGATACTCAAATAAGGGGTTTTTCCCTGACCAATAGCAAGACATTTATTAAGAAAGATTTTGGCTGTTAGCGCAAAATCCTCACTTCGTGAAAAACGTCGTTTTCACTCGCTCGCTAAAGATTTGTTCACTTACGTTCACTTTCTCCGAATCCATTCAAATAAGGGGTTTTTCCCTGACCAATAGCAGTCTTGAATTTTTTCTAAATCCATGCCAATTTTTGCGGCCAATAAAACGCTTTGATTGATAAAAGTCACCTTGAAAAAGCCGTGTTTCACCCATCTTCTGTCAGAAGTTTGTAACTCCTCCTTAAGGGACTGAATTTTGCCATATTCTAAAGCCTTTTTCACCAAAAATACATCTTCCAAAATTGGTACTATTGGCAACTTCCACGAATAATAATCTTTTTTACGCACAAATAAGCCTTGATCTCCATAAGGCCTTTTTAGATATTTTGAACGCAAATTTGCACAGCCACAAATAAATTTTCCCCACCAAGTATTCTTGAGTGCAGATTGCGCATCTTCTTTAAATGCAAAATCAAAGTAACCAAGAGAAATTTCAGATTCTTCTAATAAATCTCGAATCTTAGAATCAAAAGAATGCGGCAAAAAAGAATCAATATGCAAGAAAAGCAAAATTTCACCACTTGCCTCTTGTGCGCCATTATGCATTTGCATTGAACGCCCTTTTTCACATAAAATTACTTTATCAGCATATTTTTGAGCCATTGCAAATGTATTGTCGCTACTTTTGCCATCAATCACAATATATTCAGTATTAAAAGAAGAAGGAAGGTTTTCAAAAAATTCAACAATATTTTTTTCTTCATTATATGTTGGAATTATTATAGAAACCTTTGGAGGAATATCCTCTTTATAGTCTATATCCATAAGAGGCATAAGATCAGCATAATCTAGATTATTTTTCTTTATCTGCCCTATTGTTTCTGCATAAACTTTTTCAGTGCTCCAAGTTATATCATCAAAAAGATTGAGGAAAATTTCAAGCTCTTCTTCTTTTTCAAAAGCTCCGCCAAGAAGATAGTAGCCCCCATCAAGGCTTTTGCCTATCACACAAGATTTTGTTTCAAGCTCTAAAAAAGCTTTTTCTAATAATTCTTTTCTTATACTTGGGCAATCAGAACCTATAATCAGTATTTTTTTCTTGCTATGGATTTGATTTTTTTTACAAAGTTCTTGATAGGCATAAAGAAAGGCTGATTTCATTTTCTGCCCTAAGTCACCCTCATCTTGTTCGACAAAGTCAAATTTATTTTCTATTTTCCCAAGCAAAGCTTTTTCATCAAAGTTTTTTGAAATATTTTTATTTTGAAATTTCAAAGCTATGCTTTCTTTAATCCAAGTTTGCATTTCTTCTTTTGTTGAGGCATTAAAATGCACTTGAACATTATTTTGTGTCAAAAAGCATTCATAGGCAATAAATTCAGTCATTTCCTTTTGAAAAAGGGCTGCGCCTTCTGCGCCAAGATGTGGGATAAGGCGAGTTTTACTCTGCCCTGCTCTTGGAAATCGAGAAAAAAGAATTATCAACTCATTTTCTTTATTTTTTATTAAATCAACCACTTGTTCGTGCATCAGTCAAACCTCATTACCCACTCAAGGCAAAAAATAAGGGAAATTTCTCTTTCCCTTAAATTATTAATACTCTATTTATTGATTTTTTTCAATCTTTTTCAAGCTTCTTTTGAGATTGAAATCTAAGATAAATTTCAATACTTTTGCAATAAAAGGAGTGAGGCGCGATTTTTTATATAAAACAGCAGCTCTTTGTATTGCAGAAGCACTTGTCGGATAAGGGTGAATGACTTCAGAAAGTTTTGAAAGCCCCATATTTGCCTCTATAGCTACAGTTATTTCGCTTATCATATCACCAGCGTGTGAGGCAACTATAGTTGCTCCAAGAATTTTATCACTCCCCTTTTTCGTCATCAATTTAACAAAACCTTCTTCGGCTCTGTCTGCTTTTGCCCTATCAATATCTTTCATAAAAAAGGTATAAAAATCAACAGCTAAGCCTTTTTCCCTTGCATCATAATCGTACAAACCCACATGAGCAATTTCAGGATCGGTATAGGTGCACCAAGGCATAGTCAAAGTTGAGAGTTTCTTTTTTCCAAAAAATAAGGCATTTTGCACTACTATTTGTGCAGCTTTATCTGCCGCATGGGTGAATTTCCAAGCCATACAACAGTCGCCTGCCGCATAAACATTTGGATTATTAGTACAAAGATAATCGTCTATATGTATTCCTTTTTTATTATCATAAAGCACATCAGCTTTTTCAAGCCCTAAATCTTCAACATTTGGCATTCTGCCAAGTCCAAGAAAAATAGCTTCAACAACAAGCTCACTTTCTTCATTGTTTTTATTTTTTATAAAGATCCTTTTTTTGCCCTCCTCCATTTTTTCAACGCGTAAAACCTGCGCATCAAGAAAAACATCAATTCCTTCTTTTTCAAATACTTGAGCTAAAATTTTTGATGCTTCACTATCTTCTTTTGGCAAAAATTTCCCACGCTGAACTATGCTCACCCTAGAACCAAGCCTAGCAAAAGCTTGAGCTAACTCACAGCCAATAGGCCCACCACCAATAAAGAGCATAGACTCAGGCAAGTTATTGATATCAA
Source organism: uncultured Desulfovibrionaceae bacterium (assembly GCA_964369165.1). GTDB lineage: Bacteria > Desulfobacterota > Desulfovibrionia > Desulfovibrionales > Desulfovibrionaceae > CAYJAZ01. Next base: position 32,828 of record CAYJFE010000001.1, read on the forward strand.
AGATATTTTCATTAGTGTAATAGTCTTCTTTTGAAAGCCCTTCTATAGGCATATGCACAGCCCTAGCACCCGTAGCTATCACAGTTTTTCCAAATTTCACTTCACGATTATTATCTAATTTAATTGTGGACTTATCTATAAATTCAGCATGACCAAAATAGACATCAACGCCAAGTTCTTGATAACGCTTATGAGAATCGTGTGCACTTATTTCAGAACGTATACGCCTCAAATCCTTCATAATTTTAGGAAAGTCATTTTTTCCATTTGAATTAAAATCTTCAAGGCCATAGACATGAGCATTTTTCATTGCGTATGCCATGCGCGAAGAAGCTATAAGAGATTTTGAAGGAACACAGCCAGTATTTAGGCAATCACCGCCCATATTTTCCTTCTCAATAAGCAATACATTTGCGCCAAGTCCTTTTGCTATTGCCGCACATACAAGCCCAGCTGAACCTGCGCCTAATACCACAAGATGATAGATGGAAGAAATTTGTGGATTAGTATAATCTCTAGCTGAAGTATTTTCTGCTAAAATTTGATTATAGTTATCCTTTTCTCCTGTATTTTCTTTCGTCATTTATTACCTCAACAAAAAAACTTACAGACAGTAAGCTCTTAGAATAATTATTCTTTCAGTTTTGATTTTGCTTGCTTCACAACCACAGTAATAATAGTAAGAATAATAGCAACTACAGCCACAAGTGACCAAGGAATTTCGCCGTGTTCAATAGCATAAGTGATAGCACCAACACCAGAAACATAGAGAATAATACCTGGGAAAATACAAAGAGCTGTCCACATAAAGTAGATTTTAAAAGGAATATTTGTGAGGCCAAAGCCATAATTAAGTAGATTAAAAGGGAAAAGCGGCACGAGTCTAGTTATTGCTACAATAATATAGCCATTTTTCTCTGTTAATTCTTCTAATTTGGTGAACTTCTCATTTTTTTCTAATATACCGCGTATAGTGCTACGTGCAAAGTATTTTGAGATGAGAAAACAAAGAGATGCGCCAATATTCGCACCTATCATAACATATAAAACACCCAAATAGACACCAAAAATCGGGGCTGCCATCAAGGTGAGTGCAGAAGCTGGAACTGCGAACACTGTTGCCACAACATAGGCTCCAATATAAACTAAAGGCGCTATAGCTCCTTGTGATTCAACCCATGATTTAATGCCACCAATGGCTTCTTCAAGATTGTAGACGCGAGCTAAATAAATGAGAAGAGCAACTACAAAGACAAAGGCAAATAATTTGATCCAATTTTTCATACCAACTCCTAAGCGTTTAAGTCCAAAACCGCAACAGATTGAGCGTGACCCCTATTTATTCACACTTCGCACTTCAGCACGAAGTTTTGTTCATAAATTCACAAATCCTGTAAGAAAAAGCTATAAATCAAAAATACCTTAAAAAGTACTATAATTAAAGTCAGAGTAATTTATATTTTATTTTCTGTCAAGTTTATTGAGGCGAAGATTTCACAAATTTTAACTTCATAAATTCTAACTTCATAGACAAGCTAATAAGAAATGAAGTGGAATTTTTTGCGCTAACTATTTTTTTCGCTAGGCATAAGCTCAGCTTTTGCGCTGTTTTTGCTGCTGTCAATCGAAGTTCTTTGGGATACATAGTCGATATCATCTCTACCGTCAAAGAAGCGATAGCTATTTTTACCTTCTTGCTTTGCAGTATAGAGTGCAATATCAGCATGGCGATAGAGCTTTGTAAAGCTGCTGCCATGTTGCGGATACATAGCCACACCAATACTTGCTGAAATGCGAACGATTTTGCCGTGCTCTTCATAGCTTTTATTGAATTTATCAACAATCCTTCTGCATTTATCTGTAACTAATTCCAAAGAATAAGTATTTCGCATAAATACAAAAAATTCATCGCCGCCAATTCTGCCTACAATATCACTGTGTCTGAAAAGATTTTTTAGATATCTGGCTAAATCTTTAATAACTTCATCGCCGTATTGATGCCCAAAAGTGTCATTCAATTGCTTAAAGTTATCTAAATCAATAATAAGAAGGCTATGCGTGTTCAATTCAACCTTTGATTCTGAAACAACTTGAGCAATTAATGCTTCTGTTGTGCCTTTATTGTAGATTTGCGTGAGTGAGTCAAGTTCACTCATTTTTTTCAATTTGGCTGATTCCTTTTGCTGATCGTCAATATTTTCCATAAAACCTAATGCTCTATCGTAAGCATTTCCACCATTTTTTGAATCAATAGGCACAGCAGAAAATGAACACCACAAATATGTGTCATTTTGACGAAAAACTCTGATTTTCAAATCCGTCACTCTCTCACCATGGCGCAATTTATCAATGGCTGATCTTGCTATAAATATATCTTTTCTATTGATATATCTATGTAATTTATTGATATCCACAAAAAGCACATCAAGCTCTGTAGGTAAAAACTTCTTCAAATCACCAGTTATTTTTAGCTTATTATGAGAAAAATCCCATTCTAAAATATATTTTTGAGTTTGCTCAGATACAAAACGGAAATTTCTTTCATTGGCTTCAGCTGTTTTTGCCAAGGCTGTTTGAGTTTTATAAACTCTATAAACCATAGCAGAAAAAAGAAGAATTATATTTATAATCAACAAAATTGTTGGGTAAAGATGTGCATAAATTTTCTCATCAATAATGTCTTTAGGCACAACGCTCACCAAAATCCAATCATTGACATTTACTGGCGTAAAATAAGCTGTGCGGACTTGATCAGCAAGGCTATATTCAGCCGAGGAAGAATTTTTTGAACGCATACTTCTCAGTAAATCACTAGCAATAGTCGTATCTAAAAATTCCACTTCAAACATGGCATCATAAAAGGAAATATCCATAGCAAGCATATCTTCCGATTCGCTTGCAGCTATATATTTACCTTTTGAATCAACAAGATTAAAATAGCCATCAACAACATAGAATTTTTCGCAAAAATATCGAGAAAGATCTTTAGTAGACAATATACCGCTTATATAAGCTAAAAGCTCTCCCGCATCAGAAATAAGAGGCACATTTACGGCAACTGCATCCCCACCGACATATTGATCATAATAGACATCGGTAACATAAATTTCGCTATTTGCCATTTGCGTCGTGAAGGAATAAGTGCCTTTAGCAAGATTTTTGCCATCAGTCACATATGAAGTATTATCAGGTAAGACAATAGCAATATCTACAAAGTCTTCAAGGTTAGCTATGTCGTTGATTACTTTAGTGAAGTATTCCTCATCATTTTCAGCATTGCGCAAAAATTCAGCACTGACTTTTAAAAGATTGATATACTTAACAAAGGCAAACTCTACTGTATTCGCATTACTTTCCGTCACGTCTTGCAAAACATTTTGAAAGTCACTTCTTGCTTGATTATTCATTTGAAAAAAGAATAGCGCACCCGACAAAACAAGCCAAGCAAGTATAATGGCAATATATAAGTAGGTCATATATTCTTTTCTAATTTTGTTTACTTTTTTCAAACAAACCTCTATCTACTACAGCAGTCAAATCATAACAAATGTACCACAAACACAAGAAATGTCAAGCAAAGAAAAGCCAGCATTTTCTCACAAAAGAAAATACGATGCTAAAAAATCAAATTATGGAATCAGATATAAAGCTATTCCCACAATGCCCTTATTTGCGTTCAAATAATCTATAAAATTCACACGAACAACTTTCTTTTTAGTTGAACTCGCATGATAGAGCACACCATTGTTTATAATACCCATATGTGTGATGTGTTTTTGCTTATTTTTTTGTCCCGCAATTGTATTAGCCGGCAATTCGCGCAAAAAGAAAACCACCATTTCATTTGACAACTCTTCCACAAAAAAATTATCTATTTTATTTTTAGGAATAAAGGAAAAAGAGAATTGTATATTTTTTTGCTCTTTTGCTTTATTTTTATAAGCATCATCTTTATTCTTTACGGAGTTATTTTGCAAAAACCATGTTTCCATGTCGATTTCCATAAGATATTCTTCTGCAAGCTCAAGTGGATATTCTTCAATAAAACCTTGCTTCAAGGCATTTGGAATCCATTGAAACTCCATAAAATGTGCTCTTTTGAAAAAGTCAAGCTCCCCGTCACTATAGCGCAACAAAAGCAGATTTTCTAAAAAATCATCCGTATTTTCTTGACTTTTGTGCTGAGCAAGCAAGGCTTCAACATAGGTAGTGCAGTCAAAAGCATCGTCACGAAATAAAGGCCCTTTTGCATAAGGGGCATCTTCCCCTTCGCCTAAGGGGTTTATAACATAGGCTTTATCAAGATAATAATTTACTTGAGCAAATGCTTCTGTAGACATTTGCAAAATCAATAAAGTAGCTAAAAGCACATAAAGCATTTTCTTCATCTTTTCCCCACGCACACTCATAATTGATTGACTAAGAAATTAAATATGGAAAAAGCTTATTTCTGTCAATAAAAAATTAAAAAAGATTGACATTTTCCTACTTGTGCCTTATATGTTAAACATAACTTGAGCGATGATTAATTTCGCCAAGATTGGATATATGTTGTATCTTATTTTTTTTAGACGGGTATATCCATAAAGGAAAGGAAAGCCTTATGTTTTCTTATGCCTTGTTTGCCTCACATTTACACAAATAGATTTTTTACGCTTTAGATGTAGATGATATGAGGTTTTTTCCTTTAAATCAATAATTTTATAACCAGAATAGCTTCTGATGAGAGGTTTTTATGGCTACTTTAAATCTGATTAGACCAGCAAGTGCGTCACAGGCAGTGCTTCCAATTACCGATCAAATCACTGAATATACCTTTGATTTTGATTTATTTGAAGCAATTATTGAAAAGATTGATGATAATCTTGTCATTACTTTTGAAGCTGACGGTTCTTCTATTATTTTAGAAGATTTCTATGCAGTCTACAATTCCGAATTTATGCCTAATTTCGTTTTAGATGGCGAATTAGTTTCAGGCGAAGATTTCTTTAATGCTATGGACCCTACTCTTATGCCTGCTGCTGGTCCAGAAAACCAACTTTTACAAGAAACCAATCAACAAATTGCAGGCGGTGTTGATGCGCTTGCAGGCGGTGTGAATGCGCTTGGTGGAACAGACGGTGGCTCAAGCTATGACGTTAATCCTAATCTTTTTGATGGTGGCGGTTCAGACGGTGGTAATGATGGTTCAGGCGGTTCTGATGACAACACTCCTCCTAATGTAGAACCTACTCTTTCTTTTAGCGATGACCTTACTAAAGATGTGGCAAATGCACAGCTTTCCACGCATGATGATGCAGATAAAGGCCGTACTGATACAGGATCTTTCACCTTTACTCCTGGCAATGGCCCTACTGATGTCACTATCAATGGCACATCTATCTTTGATGCAAATGGCGATATTATCACTACACCATTTGAAGGCAGTGAAGGCAGTTTGACTATCACTTCCTATGACGAAAGCACAGGCGAAGTGACTTATTCTTATACACAAAAAGATGCGGGCACTCACCCAGAAAATGATGTCTTGCAAGACAAATTTGAAATAGAAGTAACAGACCAAGACGGCGATAGCATAACTGGTTCAATCACTGTTGATATAATTGATGATGTTCCTGTAGCTAAAGGCGACGCTCATAGTGTATCAGAAGATGCATCTATTACTGATAATGTAGTTACTAACGACGAGGCAAGTGCTGACGGTGGCGATAGCGCAGGCAAAGAACTTGTTGAAGTGAAACTTACACAAGAAATGCTTGATGATGGCTGGACAGCAAGCGGCAGCCTCGAAAATAATGATCTTAGCTTTAGCCACAATGATAAAGGAACAATCGTCTTTGAAAAAGATGGCGATTACACTTTTACTCCTAAGGATAATGTCTATAAAAATGAGGCTGAAGACCTTACTTTTGAATATACAATAAAAGATTCTGATGGTGACACTTCATCAAGCACCTTGAAAGTCACTTTGACTGACGAAGCAAGTGGAAGTGGTGATGTTACAAGTTCAACAGTGACAATTGGCGCGATCAATGAAGATTCTTCAAGCTTTACTTTTGATGTAGAACTTAATAATGATGCTGCTTCTTATAAAGAAGGTACAGTTCAAGCAACTATCACCCTGCCTAATGGTGCAACAGATCAAGTAAATGTCACAATCAATGCTGACGGCACTGGCTCTTATACTTATAATTTTGAAAATGATTATTCTGATGTGTATAATGACAACAATGGCAGTATAAAAGTTGAAATTACTGGCGTAAAAAATAATGACGGTTCTGTGTATGAAAACTTCACAGGTTCAAATGCAAGTGAAACTATTGCAGAAACTATAGACGAAACAGTCATCACTATTAAAGCTCCTGCCGACACTGATGAAAATGCGACAAGCGTCACCTATACATTAGAAGTGAATAATGCACCTCAAACAAACCTTACTATTAAGCTGAGCAATGGCCAAGAAGTAACTATTAAGGCTGGAGAGTTAAGTGCTGAGTTTACAGTAAACGTTCGTGAAGATGATGTCTATAAAGATGAAAATGACACAATTAGTGTAGAAATTGTTGGCCATGACGGCGGTAATTATGAAGACGTAAGCTATAATAATACAGATAGTACAGTTATTATACAAGACGATGCTGACATAACTTCCCTCACTCTTTCTGCTGGTGAAGTGACAGAAGGCGGAACTCTTAGCTATACTCTAAATCTCAACAATCCTACAGAAAGTGAAATGACTGTAAAAGTTGATGTAGATGGCACAATACATACAGTCACAATACCTGCTGGTTCTAAAACTGCAAACTTTGACGTAAAAGTTGATGCTAATACTGGCGGAGAAGAAATTAAAGCAAGCATAACAGAAAGCACAGGCGGCAACTTTGAAAACTTAACCACTTCAGGCGAAGTAAAAGTAACTATTAAAGATGTTGAAGCCCCTACTTTAGATTCTGCTAAAGCTGAAATCACACTTGATGAAGGCAGCATGGCTTCAGGCACGCACGCTGAACTTACTACTGAAACCGTCACTTGGACACCGCCTGCTGGCTATACTATTCATACGGCCTCAGGTTCTGGTTACGATATTACTAAAGAAGCAAACGGCAGTTTGACCATTACTTTAGATGGTAATGCAAGCCACGGCGAAAGCGGTACTGATGATACTATCATTGACGGCAACAGCATTACTGTCACTTTAAAAGACGCTCAAGGCAATTTTGTTGAAGTTGAAGTTGACGTAAACATTATTGACGATGCGCCTGTTCAAGATGTGACTTCTTATGATGCTACTACAGGCACAGACGGTATAGCCCATGCTATTGTTGATATCAATTTTGGTGCTGATGATGGCGAAGGCAAAATTATTAAATTAGGTGAAGATGAATTTGAATTCAAAGATGGTGAATGGAAAGCAGCCGACGGTAGTGTAGGTAGTGTAATTGACAATGAAGATGGTTCTTATACACTTAAAGCGCAAGATGGCTCTACTCTCACTGATTTTGGTAATGATTCTGGCAAATGGCTTGCTTCAGTAAAAGAAAATACTACAGTTGAAGTGACTGATAGCGATGGCGACAGCGTAGAATTTGAAATCAATCCAACTACAGGAAATGGCGACGATACAGTTCTTGGCCTTGAAGGCGATGCAAGTTATATTGCCCCTGCAACTGACTATAATGTATCAATAATCCTTGATACTTCCGCTTCAATGTGGGATGGTTATCACGGTGGTGTTATTGATGCTGCCACAGGTGAAACTCGTCTTGACGCGGCTTGTGATGCAATCATTGATCTTGTTCAAAACACACTTGTGCAACACACTCAAAGTGAAGTTGGCGGCGAAGTTAATATTCAAATCACGGATTTCTATGGTAAAGAGGGCGACTCTTATACAATCACATTAACAGAAGATAATCTTGATGAAGTGCTTGCGCATATTGAATCAATCAGAAATCTTAAATACGATGAAATCAAACTTGATGACAGCTATGTAGCACCTGAAGGACAAGCATTTATTGTAAACAATCAAGGCGATACAATATATATCGACGAAGATGGTACTCCTCTAAATGCGCAGATGGATGCAAATGGTATTGTTTATGATAGATTTAGTGGCGGCACTGACTATCACCATGGCACAGCTTATGAACTTGGCTTTGACAATGCTACTGAATGGTTCGAAAGCCTTGACAATGATGGCGCAGCAAATGAAGTTTTCTTTATGACTGATGGTCAACCTTGGCCGAATAATACGACTTCTGCAAATGCACGTGAAGAAGCCTTTAAAGAACTATCAGAAGCAGTTGCTGGTGGCAATATCCATGCAATCGGCATGGGTAGCAAATTAGAGCAATATCAAGAATTTCTTGATCAATACGACACTACTGGTGGAGCAGATCTAGTAACAGATGCCAACATAAGTAACTTCTTCAAACCAGATCAAGGTGGAGATACTGTTGGTGGCGAAGTTTCACCTATAGGTATTACACTTAGTGGTGACGATGTTATTGTTGGCGGAACAACAGTAGCTGATTTGAAAGGCATACTATCAAAAGAATTTAATAATATGGAAATTTCTGATGCTTTGCTTATGGATTATCTCAGAAATAATCCTGATTGGATAAATTCAGCCGAAGTATTGGAAGCTGTAGGCGATGATAGCCGTGTAGAAGTGGCTCTTTCTGGCGAAGGCGATGATTATCTCTTCGGTAAAGGCGGCAATGACCTTCTTATCGCTGACGGCAATGCAGATGCTCTTTCTGATCTTGCACAAGCTTTGAATGCTGAAGGCGCAAATCCTGTGCTTGATGCTGACAATTATACTTACGATAGTATTTTAGAGTCTGGACAAAATGTAAATGCAGATCCAAGCCATGACGATTTATCAGTTGGCTTAGTAGGCGAGTTTACAAAAGCCTTTGCTGATGGCGAAGTGAGCGATACTTTTATTGACGCAATCAACAATCTTGAAAGCGCAAATGACGGCAATGATATTGTCTTTGGTGGCGAAGGCAATGACTTTATCTTAGGCCTTGGCGGCGACGACACTCTCTATGGCGGCGAAGGCAATGACGTTATCTTTGCTGGTTCTGGCAATGATATTATCTATGCTGGTGAAGGTGATGATATTATCTATACAGGCGCTGGCAATGACACTGTCTATCTTGGTGAAGGTAATGACACTGTTATCTTTGATACTTCTGACATTCTTGATAATGTAGATTCTAACGACACTATTCACGACTTTGACACTGAACATGACTTGCTTGACCTTACAGCCTTCGATTTACAAGCCTCAAATGTTAATATTGTACAAAGCGAAAATGGTGAAGATGCTGAAATTAGCTTTGATGTCGATGGAAGCACGCAAACAATTACCCTTGTTGGTGCAGGTAGTGACGTTCTAGATATGCAAGAGGATCTTGGCACTGACGATTCCTTTATCAAAATCTAATTTATAATCCCCTTATAAATAAAAACAAAAATCACGGTATCCCAAAGATGTCGTGATTTTTTTGCGCTTTAACTTAAGTCTATTCTCAAAGAACCTTAAAATAAAACTCACAGCCTTATAAAATACAAAGCTGTGAGTTTACTTTTATTTATTGGTGTTCGTTGTTATGCAGGAATTATTGCTGAGCTTGCTTGTGAAGTGATAGAACTAAAAGCTTCTTCTGCAAATTCTACATTATCGTCAAGATCCGTGAGCGTAGCTGAAAAAGCTCCACCAAGATAATCTTTCATATCTCCCTGATATGTATAAGTATCTTCACCTGTTCGCATCCAATCACTTTGATTCAGAATAATGTCATCATCATCAATTTTAATGCCAATTTGTTCTAGGGAAAAACTAGTGTCACGACTTTCATAGGATGTCAAATTAAGTTTTGCTTCAAAGTTAGTGAGTGTTTCAGGCTCTGAATTACTTGCTATATAGATATCAATGCCATCACCACCGTCAAAAGTTGTACCTGTGTTGTCTGTCTCTGCGGTTATTCGCAAAACATCATTGCCGTCTCCTAAATCAACACTCGTGGAATCTCCATTCCTAGCATAAGAAATTTTCACAACATCTTTGCCTGCGCCTGTTTCTATTATAGAAGTTCCTCGGTCACTGCCACCAAAATTAGTTATATCAACAGTATCATCACCAGCGCCAGTAGACAGTTTCGCATAGTTTAGTGGTTGGGAAAGTGTGGTATAGCCAAAGCTAGCTATTTCAACCTTATCATTGCCTGCGCCTGTGTCAACAATTGTATCTACGACACTGCCACTCACACTCAAGCTGTCGTTTCCACTACCCAAAACTATACTTGCATCAGAATTTTCGTCAGTAGCAACACCTACTATAGAACCAGAAAAAGTTATATTTAAATCGTCAGAAGAAGAAGCAAAATTAAGTTGTGTTACAGAGGCATAGTTAGCTGGAATAGTGGGAGCTCCAGCAGGACCCATATTTGTCACTAAATAATACTCATCAGCAACTCCATTTTTGGTAGCAAGAACAAGATTACCCTGTGCAGTTATAGCAGCATTATTCATTTCGATAAAACTCATACTATTGCCAAGCGGTAAATAGTCGCTCACTTCATTGAAACTAAAACCATTTGTTTCAATGACAATTGCATTCCAAATAAGAGTATTCGAGGACGCTGATGACTTTACCCAACCTGAGTCAGTAGAATAAGTGATTGTTTTATTAACCAAGTCAAATTGTATACCTGCTAGAGCAAGTAAATCGTCTAGATTTTTTATATCAACTGCGCCCTCGCCTGAAATCATAATTTCAAAATTGCTCACGTCTACTGTGTCTGAATAAAGAGTGCTCACAGAACCTAAGTTTATTATGTCAAGGCCATCGCCACCGTCAAAGCTTCCGTATTTTTTAATATTTTCTCCACTATCAAGGGTTGCACTAGAGTCAATATATACAAAATCATCGCCAGTTCCAGCATTAAGATTACCATAGAAGCGACCTCCACTAGCACCATCAAAGTAGGACAAAACTTCAATATAGTCATTGCCAGAACCAGTTGAAAGTGTGGCATCTCCAAAATATGCAGAATTATTGAGGTTAACAGTATCGTCACCTGCGCCCATTTCTACATCTATGCGAGAATATGAGTCATAATCAGAAAAATTGAGAGTGTCATTTCCATCGCCCATATCTAAAAAACCACCAGGGCCATCAAGCTTAACAACATCATCGCCACTACCTGTATAAACTTTTGCTGAATCAGAAAGATATAACTCAATATTGTCATTACCAGAACCAGAATTGAGCACAGAGCTTCCAGACATAGTAACATTTGCACTGTCATTACCATCACCTAAATTAACAATGCCGCTCTTAAATTCTAGAGAATTAAATAAATCATTGCCTGCGCCTGTATCAAGAAAAACCTTGCCATTCGTACCGTTTACACTATCAATAGTAATACTATTATCCTCAGCACCTAAAGTGAGGCTAGTCACCTTTGTAAAGCCTGGCATTGGGTCTGTAAGTATAAAATAGCCTTGCATGGAAGCATTATAATAAAGGGCAGAACCGTCTGATGCAGCAAAGCCATTCGCTTCTGAATAACTTGCAAACTCTCCCGAGCTTACATCGATTGAGGATAAAAGAGTAAAATCATTGTTTATAGAAATGCTAATACCAGGATAATGCTGACTTGAAGTGAAACCATTACCATAAGCTGTTTCATGGCGCCAAATTTTATTATCATAAAGTATTGTTTTATTATCTAAATCAAAATAAATACCATTAAGTGCGTTTAATTGCGCTAAAGACTGAACTTGATCGGCATCTACACCATAAACCATAATTTCAACATCATCTTGCTTTGTAACAGTAGAACTATTGGTTGTGCTGATAATATCTACACCTTCTCCACCATAGATTTTATTCGACACTGCGCCTGACTGCCCAACATACAAAAAGTCATTGCCATCACCAAGA
>CAYJFE010000001.1:44886-47511 GCA_964369165.1 uncultured Desulfovibrionaceae bacterium
CCCAAGATGACTGCAGGCTTTGGCATATCTTCATACATACGTCCCATGCTTATCATGCGTGTATTTGGATCAGTTCCCAAAACAGCAATAGAGCCAGAATCATTGCCAGCACCCAAATCAATGACTGAACCTGTCATTGTGCCACCATTAAAGGAGTCAGAGCCAGAAGAACCAATCCATTCAGTCACTTTCACTTCGTCAGATTTAGGGCTTTGACCATCTTCATAGACAACGTATTTGCCGTCAGAGCGTTCGTAAAGATAACCAGTTTTTCCGCCAAAAGTTGCAATAATACCGTTTTCGTCCATTGAAACAAATTCAAGTGTATTTCTACTTTTATCAAAAACAATTTCTATATCGTCATCACCAAAGATATTAGAATTTTCTTCTGTAGCTGTTTGAGAGAAGAGCTGTTCATAGTCGCCATCTTCACCTAAAATAACAATAGAATTTACGACACCTGAATTCAAAAGCAAATTCAAAGTATCGTCAGTAAGGGCATTTTCTTGCACAACTATACTCAATTGAGGCACAGGAGCTTCTTCATCATTGCCTTCATTTTCATCGTCATCTTGATTGTTATCGTCAGCATTTAAATCTTCGTCTTGATTTTCAGTATCATCGTCTTCACTATCGTTAGCATTCTCATCATCGTCGTTTCTATTATTGCTATCGTCAAAAACACCTTCTTCTGAAACGTGTGAAAGACTTGGCGCAAGTGAATTAATTATTTGTGCCATTTGTTCAGGGGAAAGAGTTTCGGTGTTTGTGAAAGTGTTGTTAATAAGTTCAACTAATTGCATAGGCGAATCAAAAACAACTTGGCTACCGTCAGGGGTTGTGATTGACATTGTGTGCCCATCGCCAATAAAGAAAACGCCATAAGTTGCGACGCCATTAATATCACTCACCACAAAGTCAGTTCCGCGTATACCCACAGTAGCTCTTGGTGTTACCACTTCAAAAGCATCGGGATTAAGTTTTACCACTTCACCAGATACTGTACGCATAGCGCCTTCTGCTAATTCAACAAGAAAAGAAGGATCTTCACCAGGTCCAAATTCAAAATCTGTCAAACGAATTTCAGTATTTGGCGCAAGACGTGATCTTGTACCGTCACGAAATTCTAAATCTGCAGTGACATCATCACCAGTGATAATCACGTCAGATTCATACACGCCGTCGCCTTCATTCAATGTAATTTTTTGCCCATTTCTTTCAACAACAACAGGGCCTGTACTTTTCACAATATGTGCTTCTATGCTATTTGGCATTTTATTCTCCCATAAACTATATATAAACAGTCAATATAATTCAATTATTACAAACAGAAAAAACTATAAAACATAGTTTCCTTCTTCAAGTAATAATATAGGTACCATTGGAGAGAAAGTCAAGTTTTAAAGAGGCTTTTAGCATATTTTCATCATATTTTTTTGCAGTCTTGATTTTTTCTATTTTTTGCTATAAAATGACCTAAAGTTTTTTCACAACTATACGATATAGATTTTATCACAACTCTCGAAAAGAGATGATTTTGAAAAAGCAGGAGATAGAAATGTCACTAACAAATATCTTATTAGAAAGTGGTACAAACGAACTTGAAATTGTTGAATTTTATATAGATGAAATCACCGAAGAGGGCGAAGTTTACAGGGGCTATTATGGCATAAACGTAGCCAAAGTTGTTGAAATCATCAGGCAACAATCACTCACGCTTGTCCCTTCAAATATAAAACCTGGTGTTTCAGGAATGTTTCCTTTCCGTGATGGTAAAGTTATTCCTCTTATCAATCTTGCTTCCTACTTTAAAAAAGAAACTCCAAAAGCAAATGATGTCCGCATTATTGTGACTGAATTTAATAAAACGCAGACAGCTTTTATGGTATCTGGCGTGAATAGAATCTATCGCCTCAGCTGGACAGACATCGAATCTCCGGGAAAAATTGTGCAAGAAGCAGCTGATGACTGCATAACAAGTATTGTGCGCATCGAAGATCGTGTAGTGCTCGTTTTAGATTTTGAGGCTATAGTTGCGAATATGACACCAGAACTTGCCATGAAAGAATACGAGCCAGAACCTCTTCCAGCGGGGCAAGAGCATATTAAATTCCGCATTGTTCATGCTGAAGACTCTTCTTCAATACGTCGTATGATTATGTCAATATTGCAAAAAGATGGCCGATTTGACATTATGCAATTTGAAGATGGGCTTTCAGCTTTAAAATATCTGCAAGAAACAAGAGATAAAGCCGCTCAAAGTGGCGAACCCATTGAAGAATACGTGCATGGCGTTATTACTGATATCGAAATGCCTAATCTTGATGGCCTCACTCTTTGCAAAAAAATCAAAGAAGATCATATACTTAAATCTCTTCCTGTGGCTATATTCTCTTCACTTATTACTACAAGCACTACGCATAAAGCAAATTCCGTTGGGGCGGATGCGCAATTTGCTAAACCAGATTTGAAGATTCTTGCTGACAAAATCTATGATCTTATGGTTTCGCATCTTTAATTAAGATAGATTTCTATACTTGCGTATACGAAATCCTCACTTGCAAGAAGCGTCGTTCTTCTAGCGTTCGCTAAAGCCTTTGTTTGCTACGCTCACAAAAAAGCATT
>CAYJFE010000001.1:47611-66680 GCA_964369165.1 uncultured Desulfovibrionaceae bacterium
GATAGATTTCTATACTTGCGTATACGAAATCCTCACTTGCAAGAAGCAACTAAGCCGTAGGCACACTATTCTCTTTCAAAAGAGCAGAAAATGCCTCGGCATTGACAGGACGTGAGAAATAATAACCTTGCGCAATATCACAATCTAGCGCGATCAATGTTTCTACTTGATCAAAGGTTTCAACGCCCTCTGCAACAGTTTTCATTCCAAGCTCTTTAGCAAGTGTGATAATTCTTTTAATAACTACACGGCCACGTTCTGAATGCTGATTATAGTCAAGCATCGACTTATCGAGCTTTAGCACATCAACATTACAGCCGCTCAAACGATTGAGTGAAGATTCGCCCGTGCCAAAATCGTCCATAGCCACGCTAAAGCCAACTTGCTTCAAAACTGCAATGCGTAAGAAAAGAAGTTCTTCAAAAGTAGTCATCGCACTTTCAGTTATTTCAATTTCAATTTGCTGTGGCCTTACTTCGTATTGCTTTGCAAGGGTAAGCAATGATTCTACAATATTGCCTTGCGAAATAGTAACCGCAGAAATATTTACTGATATTATAGGGACTTCAATAAGGCCTTCATGCTCTTGTATATATCTACACACAGCCTCAAAGACATAGAGATCCACCTTAGAAATTAAACCATTCGCCTCCATGGTTTTAATAAAAACTTCAGGATAAATTTTTTCACCTTCATTCGGAAACCAACGCACCAAGGCTTCTGCGCCTATAATCTTCATACTTCTAAAGTCGATTTTAGGTTGATAATGCACTATAAACTCTTTGTTTTCAATAGCTTCTTCTAGTCGAGTCAAAACAGTGAGCGTATTATTATATTTTTTAGCCATTTCAAGATCAAAATATTCTATAGTTATTTTATGCGTTCCTTTGCCCTTTTTCTTGGCCATAGTGGCAAAGTCTGCAATTTGGTGCAACTG
Source organism: uncultured Desulfovibrionaceae bacterium (assembly GCA_964369165.1). GTDB lineage: Bacteria > Desulfobacterota > Desulfovibrionia > Desulfovibrionales > Desulfovibrionaceae > CAYJAZ01. The sequence continues at coordinate 48,549 of CAYJFE010000001.1, forward strand.
TTCATTTGCTGGATCAAGAATGGTATAACAACCGACCGATAAAGATAAAGAATAATTATAACCAAGCACTTCTTTTACTGCAGGCTCAATATATTCATTGATAATAAAATCGATGTTCTTATCTTCCGTCACTTTTTTCAAGATAAAGAAAGTATCTGTATGCGCTCTTGTTATATACACATCTTCACTATTTTTATAAGCCTTGACTAAAGCATTCGCTACCGCTTTGATTACCTTTGTGCCTTCATCATAACCATAATTTGTATTAATAAGCTTGAAATAGTCTATATCAAGAGCAATAAATTCAAGTTCTTCTGCTTGTGCATCATTTATAAGCTTAGTTGTGACTTCACCAAAATATGCCAAGCTCATAAGTTTTGTGACTTTGTCAGTATGAAGAACCTCAAGAACTTCCCTATGTTTTTTCCTTTGCGAGTGCAGTATAAAACCAATAAACAAGCAGATAGCAGCAATCATAAGATTTAGTCCAATCTTCCAATTTTGCTGTATAAAGTCAGAAAGCGAAAGTTCTTCTACAAAGCCTGCTGATTTTCGCATCAAGATTTCATTATAAAGACTTTGCGGAACATGCGTCAATATTCTATCAAAGATTGTTGCGTATTCACTTGAAAGCCTGCGTGAGAGCAGCAATCTAGTAGGCAATTTCAAATCAAGTATATAGCTTTGGGCTTGTTGATCTAAGCGCGCTGTTATATAGGCAGCACCAACATCAGTCAATAAAAGAGAATCCACATCTCTATTTTCATAAGCCTCAATAAGCGAAGCTAAATCTTCATAATAGGCAAAGGTAGCGTGAGGAATAATATCTGCAAAAGCCGCTTTATCAAAGAAAAGATAATCTACCATTCCCACTTTCATAGGTCTTTGCAAGATATTTTCACTATCCATCAACAAAGACTCGTGCACTGAATACACTTGTGAATCACTGCCAGGGTGAAAAAGCATAATTAAAGACATAGAATAATAAGGTTCACTCGGATAATAACTTTCAAAAACGGCTTGAGGATTACCTGTTGGCGCTAAAAGAAGATCAAAGCGGCCCTTTACATTATCAGGATCATAAGAGGCATATTCCACCTTGAAGTGATACCTATCGGCAAGTCTATCCATCACTTCCACATGAAAGCCTTGCGCATTTCCTTGGCTGTCAGTGTATTGATAAGGAGGATAATTCTCTAAATAGCCAACACGAAATGTTTTTTCCCTCAGGATTTCTGATTCTTCTCTTGTAAGCGATCTATTACTAAAACGCACATTAGTATTATGGTATTTTGCTTGCAAATCAGAAAGAAAGGTGCCTTTTTCAACTGAGAGTTTTTTATACGCGCCTTCAACAACCCCCATCAAATGCAAATTATCTTTTGTTGTAGCAAAGAAAATAGGTTCACGCGCGAGGTTAAGCACGGTAAAGAAGTTATCACTTCTTGTTTTGCCAGAATGCAAAAGATAAAAATCGGCATCTATATCCAGATAAGAACCATTGCCATCTTTTGTGCCGTAGACATAATTGACGGAAATATTGTTATCAGCGAGGTATTGATCAAAAAGCTCATTGCCGTAATTACTTCTATAAGTGGCCACTGTTTTTCCGTCAATTGACTCTGGTTCATCGTAATAAAAACCTTTATAGCCCTTTGTTGCTAACCCGTATTGTATAAAAGTAAAGGGCATGGAAGAATAGATGATATTTTCATAGCTTTCGTCTTTGTGCACAAAAGCTGCAAGATTCACTTTATTTTTTATAAGAGCATCTTCTAAGGAGCTGAAAATTTTTACATAATTAAAGGTTAAACTTGCCTCTTGCCCTATTGCGGAAAGCAAATCATAACCAAAGCCCTTTTTATCGACTGAGTTGAAATCATTAACAACTTCAGAATCTGGAGTATAGCCTACGGTTATATTACTTCCTTGTGCTTCTGTGTGTGCAAAAAGAGGTTTATAATCCAAAACAGAAAAAACAAGCAAAAAGCAAAAAAGGAAATTCATTATTTTCAAACACATAACACAACCAAACACAAGGCTAAAACTCAAAAAAAAAATCTGTAAAAGGTCTGCAAAGAAAGACTTCATAAGACCAAATGCAAAGCACTAACAAATATTAATCTAAAAATAGCATAGTATATATTATTTTACAAGTTTTTAAATTTTCAAAAATTTTAAAATCCTAAAGATTAAACAAAAAAGCCTGCTTTTAAGGGCAGGCTAAATTTTTTCAGGCTAAATTCTAATGCATACTGAGCATTAAATCATAGATTTTATCTGCTAAATCTTTCAAATCAGGCTTTGCAAATTGAGCATCTGCACCGACTGATTCGGCTTTATGCGTAGTGCTTGGCGTAATAAGTGATGAGAATATAGCAACAGGCAAAGGTCTAAGGAATGGATCATCTTTGATTTTTTTACAAAAAGCAAGCCCGTCCAAATTCGGCATTTCAATATCTGTAATAACGCCATTTACAAATTCATCTATACCTACATTGCTTTCTATAGCCTGTTTTTTGAGCCCCTCTAAATAGTCAAAAGCTTTTTGCCCGTCTTCAAATTGCTCAACATCAAAACGCTGATCTTTTTGCAATATTGACATAACCATCTTACGAATCGAACGTGAATCTTCAGCATGAACAATGCGGAATTTCACATATTCTTGCCCTTTAGCCGCTGGTGGCAAGACATAATCTCGCATAGCAAGTTCAGGAATCATATGCGCAACAATAGCTTCAAAGTCTAAAACAAGGATAACCCTTTGCTCAATGCGCACAACACTTGTGATATAGTCGCCGCTTGCGTCCTGCACTATTTTATCTGGAGTTTCAATTTCTTCCCAACTTAGACGGAAAATTCTGTTCACGCCAGAAACCAAGAAAGCTGCTTGAGTTTTATTAAATTCAGTCACTATAAGTTTTGGTTCTTTCACTTTTTGTGGATTTTTGCCAAAAAACTTCGCCAAATCAATAAGAGGGATAACATTGCCATCACGCAAAGGAAACATTCCCACTAAGCCCTTTTTGGTGTTTGATGGAAGAAGAGTCAAGTCTTGAGGGCGAATAATTTCAACTACTTTTGCAACGTTGATGCCGTAATGCCCTCTATACACTTCGCCATCTTCGCCTATTTCGTCTATATAAAATTCAACGATTTCAAGTTCGTTAGTTCCGCTTTCTAGCAAGATATTTGTTTGGGACATTAGCTTTCTCCGTTTTTATGGATAAAATTTTGCACTTTTTTTCAAAGCTCAAAAGTAATAATCGTCAGATAATAAAAAAACAATAGGTTATTTATATTTTTTATAAGAACTAAAATTCAACCTTAGGCGCATTTTTTTCTGCAGCATCGTCAAGCTCGAAATAGTCAGTTTTCATAAAAGCAAACATAGAAGCGATAATATTGCCTGGGAAAACCTGCACTCTATTGTTTTGCTCGCGCGCTGTGCCATTATAATAACGACGTGCCATTTGAATATTTTCCTCAATTTCGCTCAATTCTTCTTGCAATTGCAAAAAGTTTGTGCTTGCTTTTAGATCTGGATAATTTTCAGACACAGCAAATAAAGAACGAAGTGCGCTTGTCAGTCCACTTTCTGCTTTCATTCGATTTTGGATTTCTTCATGATTTACACTTTTCCCAGAAGTATCTGAAGCAATGTTTCTTGCAGAAATAACTTCTTCTAAAGTTTTGTTTTCATGGCTGGCATAGCCCTTTACAGTTGAAACAAGCATAGGGATTAAGTCATGCCTTCTTTTTAATTGCACGTCCATATTGCTGTAAGCCTCTTCTACCTGATTTCTGCCTCGCACAAGATTGTTATATAGAACAATAACAAAAATCACACCAAGACCTAACACTAAAACCACTGAAATTATTGCAGTAAGCATAAATTTTCTCCTCTATTTCCTTTAAATTTTTCTTTTTATACATTATTAGTATAGCCTAAATCATTTTTATAACTAGCTCAAGTTTAAAAGATTTACCAGCCACCAGTGCCCCCGCCTCCAGAGCCTCTACCACTAGAGCCGCCAAAACCGCCACCTCTAGAGCTCCTGCTGCTAGAACTTTGCCTTGCAGAAGCCTCCCTTCTCTCACGCGCTTTTTGTTCGCGCTTAAAGTGAGCTATATTACTTTTTATCGCATCTTCTGCAGACATAAGCCCTTTAGTCAAAGCAATACTTGCGCCAGAAGAAAAAAGCACTCCTCTACTATGGCCTCTTCCAAAAGAAATCCAATCTACATCGTCTTTAGCGCCCTTACCGCCATCCCTATCAATGGATTTTTCAATATCTATGCTTGATTTCTTGAAGGATTCCTCCCACGCATCAGCACAGTCAAGGGCAATAGCATAAGGGAGAATTTTCTCGTAAGTATCAAGGTTCATCTCTGGCGCATTCAAGATTTTCAGCCTGTCTTCTTCGGCCATCTTTATATACATTTCAAGTCCAAGTGCTTGATTTTCTAATTCCTTTCCTTTACCCGTCAAGCTATGAGCAAAGGGCATAAAGAAGAAAACTGGTGTGAGCAGCAAAATATCATAATAGAGCATAAACGACAAATCATCTATACAAATCAAAAATTGTGCTGGAAAAAATATGAGCAAACAAACAATAAGTGTGCGTTTTCTCTTTGATTTTTTAGAAAGCATCACAGGAATAGCAAAATAGGCATAAACCATTAATTGCACAATCCAAATATCAATAGGACCAACTTCATAAAAAACACCAGGATGATAGGTGTAGTGCATCATAAGTAATAAAAGACCTTGCGCTAAAGCTATAGCAAGAAAAATTGGCCAAGCCATAACTTTCTTCGCATAATTCTTAGCTTCCTTAGCTAAGGCATTATATTCATAAACTAAAACACCATCGTTATCATTCAATGCCAAAGTATCTTTAGTTTGAAAAATCTTTGAAGCAAAAAACAAACAGGCTTTATAAATCCACCTATCTTCTTCTTTGAAATTTTCCTCTTGCGCCTGTTTCGCTTCTAAAATTATATTTTTCTCATCGCTCAAATCCATGCGCAAAAATCCTTGCACTGCAGACCATACTATTGTAGAATAAAGCATTGTAATACTAGATTCTTTTTTATGAAAATAGGCAGCAAGACTGGGCGAGAGTGGTTCAGTTGGTTCATAAATTGGAATCACCGTCAAAGACTTATTTTTTGACTTATACACAAATATATACAAGCAAAAAAGATAGATAAACATCAATAGAATCAAGGCAATAAACATATGATCTCTATATTCAAAAATCACTTCCAAAGGATTTTCATAAAAAGCCACAAGTCCTTTTTCAAAGCCCACCGCAATAGTCATTCCTTCACCGCTTTGATAAGGGCGAGAAGTTTGCACTGAAGTTTCGTTTAACCAGAAATAATCGCTGTTTGCTTCCCCCTCATAGCCTGTAAAAACTTCAAAAAATAAAGGCTCACTATCATTGGGTAATTCAACAGAAACTCTTGCCTTCTCTACTGGAAAAATATTCTGTGTTGTCAAAGCGTTGAAATAAATTTCGTCATAATCCTCAAGATAAGAAATATGTCCTTTTGTGCGATATATAATCTGAAATTCATACAAACCAGGGGACAAAATCACATCCTCTCGACCTGTCGCAAGACTAGCAATATCAAAACCATAGCGTGCAACATAGGACGTAAGCCTGACGCCTTCTTTGATCGAAAGAAATTCATAAGTATAAATGTCAAGCCCCTCGTCAGAGTATGCTCGTGTAGGAAAGTAGCGTGTAATCCCTCTAAGAATCTTATCTCCTTCAACATTTACTAAAATTTTCTCACGCACTAAAAGACTAGCATCTTCTTCTATTTTTATATGAACCTGATAGTCCCGAAATTTTTCTTCTGCATATGCAGGAAGAAAGCTAAAAAAGAAAGAAAAAACAAAATAAAGAGAAAAAGCTAAATATTTCAATTTGTTCATTGATAAAACCTATAAAATTATTATAAAATTCTCATTTCAATACACGGCCTGAAATAATAAAACTTTGTTTATAAAATGTCAACCTTTTGTTATTCTTAGAATTATTAATCTATACTCTACTTGCATTGAATGCTTGCCTATGGTATAAAAAAACATGGAAAAAATACATCTTTCAAAAACCTTAGAACTTATTGGAATTGCAAAGAAATCGGAAAATCCGACACAAGCTTTGCCGCTCTTTTTATCGCCTGTTGCAGCAGGATTTCCCTCCCCCGCTGATGACTATCTTGATAAGAAACTTGATCTGCACGAATACCTTATTCGCAACGAAGCGGCTACTTTCTTTTTGCGCGCACACGGCAATTCTATGATCAATGCTTCAATAAATGATGGCGACTTACTTATAGTGGACCGCTCCTATGAAGCTTCGCACAGGCGCATTGTCATTGCAGCGCTCGACGGAGAGCTAACAGTAAAGCGCATTTTACGCAAAAATAATAGGGTGTATCTTGCGCCAGAAAATCCTGATTATCCAGAAATTGACATCACAGAACAAGAATACATACATATTTGGGGTGTCGTAACAACTGTAATTCATTCACTTTTATAAAATGAACACAAAACAAAGTACAAAACTTTACGCTCTTGTCGATGCGAATAATTTCTACGCTTCTTGCGAAAAAATTTTCCGCCCAGACTTAGCTCATAAAGCCTTGGTTGTTCTTTCAAACAATGACGGCTGTATAGTTGCGCGCTCAAAGGAAGCCAAGGCCTTAGGTATAGGCATGGCAGAGCCTTATTTCAAGGTAAAAAGGCATTTAGAGCGTCATAATGTAGCTGTTTTTTCTTCTAACTACGCCCTTTATGGCGATATTTCGCAAAGAATTATCAGCATATTGGAAGATATGTGCCCCGAGGTGGATCAATATTCTATTGATGAAGCTTTTGTCAACCTTGACAATACATTAGCTATAAATGCCAAGGAGCTTGTCTTCGCGATTAAAGAACGCGTGGCAAAGTGGGTGGGCATTGATGTGTCCATAGGCCTTGCGCGTACACGAACCTTAGCTAAGCTTGCAAATTATCTAGCAAAAAAAGCAAATGGCATCTATTATCTTGATGTTGATGACAAAAACTTTGATAAATATATAGAAAAAATCCCTGCAAGCGAAGTGTGGGGAATAGGCAGAAAATCAGCACAAAAACTTAAAATTGCAGGCATTTATACAGCACTCGACTTAAAAAATGCAGATTCGCAATGGCTGAGAAAAAATCTCTCTGTAACAGGCTGGAACACTCTTCTTGAATTGCGAGGCATTGAAGCTTGCGACATTCAATCCTTTGCAGCTAGTGAGCAAAATATTAGAAAAAGCCTTGTTTGCTCACGCTCTTTTCCTAAAAAAATCTATGATATCAAAGAGCTAGAAGAAGCTCTTTCACATTTCGCAACAAATGCAGCGCAAAGATTAAGAAAAGAAAATCTTCTAGCAGGCGGAATTGAAGTATCCATGCGCACTTCACGTCATGCAAAAAACGAAGAATTTTATGCTCCTTGCCTTCAAGTAAAATTTCATGAAGCAAACAATGACACTCGCTTATTTATCAAAACTGCTCTAGAAGCCTTAAAAAAAATATATCAGCCACAAAGGCCTTTTGCAAAAGCTGGAATCATGCTTTTTGATATTGTGCATAAAAATAATGTTCAATCCTCCTTGCTTTCTTTGCAAGAAGAAAATAAAGAAAAGAAAAGAAAATCAACATCTTTAATGCACACACTCGATACAGTGAACCATAAATTTGGTAATCAAAGTATATATTTTGCATCAGAAGGTCAAAAAAATGCGTCTTGGCATATGCGGCAAGAGCAAAAATCTCAATCATATACAAGCTCTTGGAATAATTTGGCAAAAGCATGCTGCAAATAATTCTTCCTCTTTATAAACAAAAAGAAGATTGCACCATGATGTTATATACAGCTATTTATTGGATAGGGCAATCAAGTATTTGAATAAATTGAATATTTTCATCTAATTCTAGAATATTAATACAGGCATATTCTTGTGGAATTTCGCGCAATTTAGACTTATCAAGACCGAGTATATCAGCAAGAATAATTCTATTCACAGCCTGATGGGCCACTATAAAAATATTTCTAACTTCTTCAAATTTTTCAAAGGCTTCAGTAGATTTATTCTGAGTTTTCAGCTCTTCACACAAAGTATTAAACTTCGGCAATACACGCTTAGACAAATCAGAAAAACTTTCCCCATGCGGCGGCGGAAAGTTAAAAAAATCCTCTCCTCTTTGCTTCCAAAGAAGGCTATCATGCTGTTTTATTTCAGCTTTGCTTTTTCCTTCCCAATTGCCTAAAGAAATTTCTGAAAATTCGTCAATTTTTACAGCTTGTATATTTTTGCTTTCCAGAATAATTTCAGCAGATTGCATAGCACGAGAAAGGGGGCTTACATAAACTTTTTCAAATATAATATCTTTCAATTGTTCGCGCCAGTAGTTTGCTTGAGAAATTCCAAGAATTGACAAGGGAAGATTATTTTTACCAATCATACAATTTTTCGTGTCTATATGGGCGTGCCTCATCAGATAAATATAATATTTCATACTCTTAGCTCTAGATATAATCTGCAAAAACTTTCAAACATTCTTCTTCAAAAGGGTGAAATGTTGGAGTATTGACAATATCATAAACTTGGCAATTAGATTTATTTTCAAACCACTCAATCACTCTTTTAGCAGCTTTGGTACGCATTTCTAAAGCTTTTATGGCCTCAACATCATTTTCAAATCTTTGTCTTACGCGTGCTGTGCGTTCTTCAAGAGAAACAAATTCATTGCCAGCATAAAATCTATCCGCAATAAATACACATAAGCAAGCATAAAAACAGGAGATATCATTCAGAGGAGAGTCATCCAGAAGTGTCGTAAAAGAAAATAGGTCACTGTATTCTAAAGAAAGTTTTTTATAGAAAGATTGAGATAAATCCATATGAGTCCCTATAGGACAGGCAAGCGAATTGTAACCCAGTGAAAACAAAAGTTTTTCACCTTTCTTTGGATGGTCTGACTCTTTTTTCTTTATATCATGTAAAAGTCCGCCAATTAATGAAAATTGCGGTTTTAATTCTGGAATATCAAGCAATAAAGCCAAACGAAATGCCGCAAGCCCTACTCTCAAAGAGTGCTTGATTGTCTTCGTTGCAAGATTTTCATTCTTCATTAAAACTAAACATTCTTTAAAAGAAAGAAGTTCACGATTTACAGTAAAGTCTAAAAAATCCAAAGCTTTATAATACCCTTCTTCCTCGTCTATATCAGATAAAATACCTTCATCGTGAAGAGAAATTCTATCAAGACCTGGAAGGTTTGCAAAATAACCACGCAGTCCATTATTTCCTGAATAATTACAAATATTTTTAAAGTGTTCATACCCAATAAGAGGAGGATGACCATCTTTGCCGTCAAAATTTGCTAAGAGAATTTTACTAGTTGAAGAAGTTTTATATGCTGTTATCATTGACTGAATTGTAGAAAAGTGAATCAAGGCCGCATCGACAGGCATAAGAAAAGTAGCAGAAAAATTTTTGTTTGAAGAAAGCAATGCTTTAAAAGCGCACTGCACAGAAGTGAACATTCCTTTTTCATACTCTTTGTTTTCTACAAAATTAATGTTCAGTTTTTCACCTTGAATTTCTTCGTAATATTCATCAATAATAGCTTGAGATATTTTATCTTTTTCAAAACCTAGAACTATAAAAATATTACAAACATTAGACTTCAAACAAGCTTCGATAGGAGCAAAAATCATTGCTTTGTACAGAGCAAAGGGCAATAAAGATTTTAATCCAAGTGTCATGCGTGAAGAATAGCCAGCCGCTAAAATGATAGCAGAAAAATTTTCATCTGTATCTAGGTTATTGATATTCATCTATAAAACACCAGCTCGCCATTGAATCAACTCCGCACAAATACTGATAGCGATTTCTTCAGGCGTTTGAGCTCCTATGTTAAGTCCTATAGGTGAGTGAATTTTTTTGAAATCTTCTTCATTATAACCATTTTCAAGCAAGAAAGCATAAGTGCTTTGACGCTTTGTTTTGCTACCTATCATACCAAAATAACCAGGCTTTGTTTTCAAAGCAGCGGCCAAAACATCTCTATCTCTTGCATGCCCACGTGTGAGAATTACAATACCATCTTTTTCGCTTATATTCACGCTTTGAAGATATTTTGCAATTTCTTCTTCTTCAAGTGAAGGCAAAACAACTGTCGTAGCCGATGGAAATCTTTGAGGATTTGCAAACTCTGCTCTATCGTCGAGTGCAATTGTTGTAAAATCTAAATAAGAGCTGATCTTAGCAAGCTCGCAAGAAACGTGGCCTGCGCCAAAAAGATACAAAGTATATTTTTTTTCTATTTTTTCAAATACATACTCGCAATTATCTTTACTATAGTTTTTTATAATTTTAGAAGTCTTTTGTTCATCAAGATAAGCTTTCACATCTTGAGTAAGATGCCCTAAACCTTTGGATTTATGAGCCTTGTCATCTTTAAAGAGTAGAGCTTTCACAAGATTTACTTCAAGTTGATCTTCTAACTGTTCACTTGAAGATTCCACTCGCTCTTGTAGGCTGTTAATTTTATGCACTTGTTTACTTGGTTCAATGCGCGTCATCAAAATGCAATTATCTCCTTGACAATCAGCATCTAAAAGTTCTTTATATAATTCAATATTTTCTTTAGTTGGTTGAATAAATTCTAAAAGCAGACGAAGGTCACCGCCACAAACCATGTCCATGTCTGTGGGTTTTGCACTGCCCTTCAAGTCAAAATAAGTAATAAAAGCAGCATTTTCCTTAGCATTCACGTGCATAGTATAGGCCATATTTATAGCTTTTGCTTCATATAAGCCACCGCCAATTGTGCCAAGTATACTTTTATCTTGTCGCACAAGCATTTTCGCACCCGCAGTTCTTGGTGTAGAGCCATTATGCTCAATAATTGTCACTTCAACTAAAGCTTCTTTTTGATTGAGAATTTCATAAATATTTTTATAAAGAGTTTTCATAGCAAATCCTTTTTTTGATAAGAATTAGAAGAGATTACCTGAAAGGTTACGTATACGTTTTTTAGCTGTCACAAGATTATTTTGTGTTTTTGCTGAATTAAGCAGTGAATCAAAAGCATTTTTAGTAGAACAAAGATTAGAATTTTTATCAAGTAAATTTTCTTGTGGAGAATTATTTTCAAAAATTTCAAAATATTTTTCCATTGAACACATATAAAATCTATGACAAAATTTATCATTATCAATCATTTTATTTTGAACTTCATTTCTTTGTGTATCAGAAAACTCAGCAAGTGAAAACTTTTCAGAAAAGACAACAGAAAGTTCATTGAAGTTCACCACCTTAGAGTCGTTTTCAGATTCAGTTTGTATTCCTATAAGCAAAATATTTTCATTGAGTTTTGAATCACAAAAAATACAAATATCGAAGTCAGAAATTTTGAAGGCTGTGTAATTATAAAAGAATTCTTGAAAATCGATCAAATGTAAAAACATCTCTTGACTTAACTTTACTCCTTGCTCAATTCTTCCGTAAACCTCTACACATGGCAAGATTGATCCACAGGCACACTCATCTGTGACAATACGCGCTCTATCACCTGTTTTGTAGCGAATAAGCGGCATAGCTTCTCTTGTGAGAGTTGTGATAACAAGTTCTCCAAAAAGTCCATCTTCAAGAGATTTGCCATTTTCATCAATGATTTCAGCATATAAATCAAGCGCACGCAGATGTAAAGCTTTATGCTCCACACATTCAACTGCGCCAGCAAAGCCAAATTCAGTAATACCGTAATGATTAAAAACTTCGCACAAAAAATCTTGCGAAATTTGCTTTTTTACAGCTTGAGAAGCCGTATCTCCGCTAAGGAGAACACTTCTAAGTTTATGCTTAAGTTTATGACTATGCATATGATTTGAAAGTGCTGCCATATGCCAAGGTAAGCCCACCAAGCAAGTTGCATCAAAGTCAATAACCATCTCTGCAAGCTTTGCATAATCGGTGCTAAAAGGTAAAACCTTGCAAGGAATATTCAATCTTTCCATGGCAATAGAAAACAAATAACCAATACTTCCCACTCTCTCGCCCGACATCAACATCAAAACTTTTTCATCACTTTTCCGCAAAATATACTGCATCCCAAAAAAGAAAAACTGAATCGTGCTTTCAAAATCTTTTAGAGTACAATAAATGCGCTTTCTTAAGGATGAATTTTTTGAGCTTGTACCAGAACTTTCAACACTCACCAAACCTTCAATTTCGTCTTGACTTATAGCGAGCAAAGAAAGACTATCATTTATAATATCAGTTGCTTGCGTAAAAGGAAGTTTTGATATAGCCGCCTTCAACATTTTGTCTAATTGGCTAGAATTGAAAATATCAGATTGTTTAGCAAAAGAAAGCTCTTCAAGTTTTTCATTAAAATTTAGGGGTAAGTCTTTATAAAAGCTAGAATTTTTCTTAGCATAAGCCCCCATCTCTAAAAAAGCTTCGTATTGCCATTTAGTCAAGGCATCTCTTAACTTAACTTTACTATCAAACTCTGTCGAATAATAATGCTCTAAAAAAGATTTTAATTTATAATCTAGACCATAAGAAGAAATTTCTGACAAATTATACTCATTTAGTGATGAGTTTCTAATAGCTCGATAACTTGCATAAAAATTATTAAAAAAATCTGACATTTCAAGAGCCTAACTATCCCTGTAGAGAGATTTTCCCTCTAAAGAAGTGAGATTGTACGCACAAAAAGGAATCAACTTTTCTTCGCCATCAAAAATATGAACACAACAATTTTGTAATCGCTCTAAATCAAGCGTGTGTATGTCTTGAAATGCCATGCAGGAAATACTAAAAGTCTTAGCTCTTGCTTTTGCTAAAAACTCATCAAAAGCGTTAACTTTATAGTTTTCCATACTATTTGCTTTTACATTGTCAGGATTTTCAGGATTTTTCCAAGAATGTATTGTCGTTTCTATACTTCTTTTAGGAGCATCATCTCTTTCTATAAGTTCACAGTCACAAGCATTTCTATCTTTGTGTATATATTCAAGCCCTTGATTTTCTGTAACATAATAGCGACAACTAAAAGAACAAAGACTATGCTCACAAGAAGAAGGTACAGCATCTTCTAGTGCAATTCTTCCCCTACTCTGTTCTGATAATTTCTGTATAACCTCTGGTAATGTAATATGTTTTTTATTTTGAGCTAAAGCATTTCTGCCTGCAAAAGTCATTGGTTGTAAATGTATACCGCGAACTGCGGGAAAATGATTCAATGCAAAATCAAGCAAATCACCAAGATTATTATCATTTACGCCTTCAACAAGAGTTGTAACAAGCACTACTCCAAGCTTTGCTTCTTTGCAATTTTCTATGGCTTTCATCTTTATTTCTTGCAAGGATTTACCGCGTATTTCTTTATGAATTTCATCATTCGTTCCATCAAATTGAAGAAAAACCCATGATAATCCAGCAGCTTTCAAAGCCTTTGCTAAATTTTTATCCTTTGCAAGCAAGAGCCCATTTGTATTGAGTTGTACAGCGGAAAATAATGCTGAAGCATACTCCACAAGTTCAATCAAATTCGGATAGAGCGTTGGCTCGCCTCCTGAAAGTTGTAAAATAGACTTAGAGATGGATTGACTAAGAAAGTCAATTTTCTTTTTCATGTCATCCAAAGAAATAAATGAATTCAGTGTATTGCTACTTTTTGAATCAGCAAAACATACAGGGCAATTCAAATTACAAACATCACAAATTTCTAAAAGAACAGTACAAGTTTTTTGGCTATGTTCACTACAAAGTCCGCAATGTTGTGGACATTCTAAATGCCTATGGACTCTCTCTTGTATTTGTTTTGCTAAAGGGGCATTTTTTTTTACCCATGCCTTATAATCAGGTTTACCTTTCCAAAAAACAGATGCAAATTCACCATGTTGTGGGCAATTCTTAACAATGCTGACTTCATCATTCAGCCCTTGTATTTCTGCCTCTATATTATTCATACATAAAGGACACAGTGAACGAGTTTTAGCTAAAATTTCCATGTAAACCTAAGTTAGACTTCTCTTTACTTTTATTATATTGAAGAAGGAATTTCATAGGGATCAATACCGTATTCTACAAGCAATGTCAAGCATTTATCCCAAACTTTTGCGACTATCACTCCGCACGCTTCCCCCCCCATTTTTCTTTCTGGGCAAGGATTATTTTCGCTAGGTACACAGTTCGCAATTCCTAAAAGTTCATCACAATTACTATATTGAAATTCTTCTTTAAACCAAGTGGTCAAATCTTCCCAAAGCATGGCTTCTTCTTTCTTACTTTGATCTAAATCGCTACCTTTAGCTGTGTACATAGAAAGCAAGCAATAACCGCCTACCAAAGCTCCGCACGTTTGTCCTGTATCAGCAATGCCTTGAGAAAGCGCACTCATGGCCCTTATCAGCATTTCATTTTCTTCGCCAATCATTCTTAGAGTGCCGAGCATCACAATTTGTGCACAAGTGTAGCCCTTACTTCCAAGCTCTAAAGCTAAAATTTGACTATCAGTCATAAGAACCTCTAATTAAAATAATTACTTATCTTCTAATATCCCTTCAACTTCTTTCATCTTACCCATAGCCAATTCAGGCGGGATAAATGTAAAACCGCACTCTCTACAGCGTGGCAACTCAACCTGAAAACTTCCGCCCATATATTTGATATCGACAGGGAGAATTTCAAGTTCTGACTTACATTGCTGGCATCTAAAACCTTGAGATGTAATATCTTTTACTTCTGCTTTCATAAAAATTCCTTATTTGCAACAAGATAATTCAGTATAAGAAGGCAGCGCACCTTCACCCTTAACTCCAGGAACTATCATACGGTGTGAATAGGCATCAAGTATATGATAAGATTGACTTTCATTTATTTTATAACGCACCCAATAACTCACTTGCCTTGGACGATAACAGGCTAAAAACTCGTCTTTTTCTTCTGAATAAAATGACGCGCCATTTTCCTCAACTTCCTTTAAAACTTTTGCAATATCCGAGCGCATTATTTTTCTTTGTGAAAGAATATCTTCCAAACCTTCTTCTAAGTCAAATGCAATATCTATCTGATTTTCCATATTATTTTCTTCGTCCCAAATATTTTTCAAAATATCTTTTCTAAATTGTAGGCGCTTTTCTTGTCTTTCATAAAGAGGCATAAGCGATTCATTTTTACGCGCATTCAAATCGCCTTCTCCAAATAAAAGTTCAAGTATATGCAAAGAATTTTTGCCAACTTTCTGCATACGCTCACGACAAATTGCGCAATAAACAAGCAAGTCTGCCGCAGTATCTTTGTTTCTTTCCTCAGCAAAAGTATTTGCTAAAACTTCATTTGCTTCTGATGCCAAGCCGCCAAAACCGCAACAACGTGTATTTTCTTTGCCAAATTCTAATTCTTCCACATTTTGTTTAAGATGTGTGAGAATTGATCGAACGCCTTCCTGCATTTTTGGAAAATCTCTTGATGAGCACGGGTCATGCAATGCAAGTTTACCTAACTCACTTTTAACACTGAGATTTGGCAAATCAGTATCCGCGAGCATTTCCCACAAAGAATACATTTCCATTTCAGGTATATATCTTTTATAAAAATCTTGGCAAGACGCACAAGCAAAAATATAGGCAGGTTTCTCGCGCTCTTCCCAATCTTTTCTAATACATTCAACGTGCTTATTTAAAAATTCTGTGCTTTGCGCCCAAGAAGCAGGCATTCCGCAACAAGCAAGATGAAAAGCCACTCCACCTTCAATATTTTGTGTAAGATGAGTATAAGCTTTTTCCACTTCATTAGGTAAAGCTGCCGGCAATTGACAGCCAGGGAAAAACACATATTTCGCTGATTTTCCAACATTATTTTGATTTTTAAAGAATTGAATTTCTTGTGAATTTGAAAAAGCCATGTCTTCCAATGCAAATTCGTGCGCACTTGGTGGCATATGTTTCATCTTCACCATTTCTTTGCGCGCTTTTTCTAAAAAATCACCTAAATTTAAACCATTAGGGCATATTTTTGAACAAAGTCCGCATTGCGTGCATGAATTTATCATTGTATTTGCAGCTTTATTGCCTTGGGCAATAGCAAGATTATTATAAGCTTCACGAAGCGCTTTCTTCGGATAAGTCTTATAATGGCGCATATACGAGCATTGTTTTACACATTCAAGGCATGAACACTGTATACAACGCGCCGCTTCACTTTTCGCTTCTTCAAGGCTAGGAAGAAGATTGTTTGCTATTTTATTTTGATATGATTGTTCATAACCTTCTAAATTTGTGAATAATTTTGTTTCAAAAG
The DNA here is from genome assembly GCA_964369165.1 of uncultured Desulfovibrionaceae bacterium. Lineage (GTDB taxonomy): Bacteria > Desulfobacterota > Desulfovibrionia > Desulfovibrionales > Desulfovibrionaceae > CAYJAZ01. The sequence goes on from CAYJFE010000001.1 coordinate 64,920, forward strand.
GAGCTTCTGCTTCACGCGCAATATCAGGCGAAACTTTTTGTAAAATTCTCACAATTGAGCTCATGGCTATTTTCGCATCTGCCATGGCTTTACAGAAATTTGTTGCCCCACTAAGATTACCACCTGCCACAACTTTATCGTGGGAAGTAGTTAAGCTAATAGGATTATTTGAATAAGAATATTCATATTTTTCAATAGTTAAGTTTGTAGAAGCAATGTGTGTATCGTCTTCACCAAGATACATAATCAAATTATCTTCTAAGCTAGAATTAAGCCATGCATCGTCAAATTTTTCAATTTCTATAAATTGCACCTTCAAAGACTCAAGTTGCTTCAAAGCTTTTTCAAGATTACCTTCAGGCAATTTATCACCCGCAACTTTCAAAAGACTTTCAGCAATAGTTCCAACATGATACAAGCTAACCGCAAAACCTTTTTTAGCCATTTCAAAAGCAAGGCATAATGAAGACAAAGCTGAACCGCCTATGGCTATTTTCTTTCCATTTGATGGAATAGCCATAATTCTTGTTGCTTCTGTATTTAAAGCGCAAGCCCTTTCAAGCAAAGGCATATCAATAGCATCGCCAATAGCATTCATCTTACAAGCTTTTTTGCAATCACCCTCGCACAAAAAAGCAGAAAGGAGTGACAAAGGCATAATTTTATCGAGTTCAATCCTCGCTTTCTTCAAATTGCCATCAGCCATAAGCTTAATAAAAGAACGTGCCTCTATGTGAATAGGGCAAAATGATTGGCAAGCCGGCGCTTCGTCCTGTACGCACTTAGCTTCAAAATTTCTCAAAGTCTGCTGGTCCATAGCATTTCCTTATTCTATTGAATAATGAGGGGGAAAACCACGTTTTTTTTTGATAAAAACGAGGTTTTCCCCCTCAAACTCCCCCTTTCCTTAAAAAAACAACTATTAAATCTTAAAAAAATCTCTATAAATTAGTTTTAAGAAAAGTTTAATAGTTTAAAAAGTTTGTAAGGAAAGGGTGAGGGGTTTGGGGAGAGGGAAAACCTAACTTTGACATTTATCATAAAGATTTTGGTCTCTGACACAAAATCCTCACAGCGTGAAAAACGTGGTTTTCACTTGTTCGCTAAAGTTTGGTTTTCCTTTTCCCCAATAATCTATCACTATTTATTCTTAATAGCTTCTAACACTCTTTCAGGGAGAGCAGGAATACGTGTGACTACTGCGCCTGTAGCGTTATAGATAGCATTCAAGACAGCTGCGTGAGGTGATACTAATGGAACTTCACCAACACCTGATGCGCCGAATGGGCCGTGTTCGCGAGGTTCTTCAAAGTATTTTACATTGATTGTGTCAGGAATGTTTTTGATTTGTGGAATACCAGCGCCTAACATTGTTGAATGTTTTTGAATATCTTCAAAATCTTCTGTCAATGCATAACCGATAGCTTGAGCGATACCACCCATCATTTGACCATCAACAACAAGGAAGTTATTGACTTTACCGATATCAGTATTCATGTTGATAGCGTCAACAGTTACTTTACCGTTAGTTACATCAACAGAAACTTCAGCCATACATACACCGTACATATATGTACCAAATGGTGCACCTTGGCCTGTCACAACATCGATATCTTTAGCAGGCATTGTGAATGCGCCATCGAATTTAGTTGGTTTGCCAGCAGCTACCATTTCGTCATAGTTCATGTATGTGCCGTCAGCTTTTTTAGCTGCTGCAAGAAGTTGTTCGCAAGCATTGTTGATTGCATTACCAATCATAAC
>CAYJFE010000002.1:0-6546 GCA_964369165.1 uncultured Desulfovibrionaceae bacterium
TCCTCTCTCTCCGCCAGTTACGATATTTAGGCTAGATATTTTTTATCTAGCTTTTTTTATTTAAGGAGATACAAGCTTTCATGCTCATGCTTTGTAGAGTTACTATCAGCTATAATAGAGTGATAAAAAGATAGAATTGACTATGAGCAGAAGTAGGGTTACTTTATTTTTAGTTTTACAATTATCTAGTGAGTGGAGGTGCCATGCGAAGAACAGGAAAAAAAAATCATACAGATCCCTTCCTGCTTACTTTGGAAAATCTTAAATCTTTGTATGATTTTCTTTTGAAATATGCCGATACTTGCATTTTTGAAGTAGTAAACTTTTCGCTAAAAGGCAAAGAAGTACGCGAATTTGACTCTTACGAGGATTTTCTCACTCATAAGCATTTAATAAAGTTTAAGATTAATAGATTAACAGTCAGATGCTACAAAGATAAGAGAGAAGTCATAAGTTTAAAGTTCAATAATCCTATAAAGAAAATTCTTCCATTTATAAGTCCCCATACATTAAAAACAAATTTCAGTGTCGAGGGCGAAAGCGAATATTTGAAATTCATATCAGAATACTCTGAAATTGTTGAAAAAATGGTTTCAAATAAAAGATTAGCCTATACAATGCTTTACGCTTTTCAACCCTCTTTTTTTGCGGCTTTGCTTGGAGCTTTTTATATCTTGCCTGTTGCCGTTCTAGGAAGTGAGAAAAGTCATGCAATTCTTTTTTTAGATTTTATTTTTCTTTTTTTACTTTTTAGCATGATTGTCAATCTAGTTTTTTACCCTTTTTTGTATATCTATAATCCACTTATTCATTTTGAATTTGACATTGAATATAAAAAATCTTTTATCATCTATTTTAATGCAATCATCAGTTTTCTTAAAGAAAATTCATGGCTATTACTTCTTGCAATAGTCTTGGCATTGAGTGTGTTTTTTTATAAAAATGGCCTAGATTTAGTGCTCTAATGCGCTTATTTTGAATATGTAATGCGTACTTGTCAAACTTATTTAACTTGACTTATTGCTTTGCGTGTTATAAAACTCTCACATACTCACATGAGGTTTACCTTCGGTAAGTAACAGGGAAGATGGGTGCAAATCCCACACAGGTCCGCTGCTGTAATAGTGTTGTGAGAGCAATATGCCACTGGTTTTATATTGGGAAGGCTGCTCAAACGGAAAAGCTTAAGTCAGAATACCTACCTTGATGTGTGCAAAAATACTTTTCGGTTCTTAAAAGTTTTGCATTCCCTCGCTCTCATGACTCCTTTTCAAAATTTTCTTAGATGCAAAGAATACAAAAGCTGCACAGTATTTTTGCTTCTGAGATTTTTGTTTTTAAAGGGTGTCACTTTTTATGGAATTTTTTAAATCAGCACTATCAAGAAAAATATTTTCTAGGCTTTTGCAGCTTATAGCCGCACTTTTTGGCATAAGCCTTATTAGCTTTTTGCTGATTTATCTTTCGCCTGTTGACCCTGTGAGAGCTATGTTTGCCGTGAGTGGACAAATTCCCTCTGAAGAGCTTTTAGCAGAAATGCGCATCGAGCTTGGGCTTCACAGGCCTTTTATTGTGCAATATCTTGATTGGCTCTCTCATTGTTTGCAGGGTGATTTTGGTACTTCGCTTTCGCATGGTCAGCCTGTTTCAGAGCTTTTATTGAAGCGTCTTTGGCCTACAATAAGTTTGACTTTCTTATCAATGTTTATAATGGTGATTTTAGCTTTGCCGCTTGGTCTTCTTTCTGCTTTAAATCAAAATAATTTTATTGATACTTTTACGCGCTTTATCACCTTTATTCAAATTTCAATGCCAAACTTTTGGGTGGGCTTGCTTCTTATGTATTTTGTAGCCCTAAAGCTTGGCTTAGTAAATGTTGTTTCCACTGAGATGGGTTTAGAGAAAATGTTTTTGCCTGCGCTTACCTTGGCAATTGCTATGGCTGGAAAATACGCAAGGCAAGTAAGGGCTTCAATTTTAGAAGAAATGAACCAAGATTATGTGATTGGTGCAAGATCAAGAGGCCTTTCAGAGCGCGTAATTTTATGGAAGCACATTATACCAAATGCCATGCTTCCTCTTATCACCTTGCTTGGCTTGTCAATTGGTTCGCTTCTTGGCGGAACGGCCGTTGTGGAGATTATTTTTTCCTATCCAGCGCTTGGAAGCTTAGCTATTTCAGCCATCACAGCTATGGACTATCCTCTTGTACAGGGCTTTGTGCTTTGGATTGCCCTTGTGTATATGCTTGTAAATATTATTGTGGATATTTCTTATGAATATTTTGATCCACGTTTGAAGAAAGGGGCTTTGTAATGAAAGCTGTTTCACGATTAAAATTTTTCTCTTTCTTTATACTTATGATAGTTTTAGTGGCTGTCTGTGCGCCACTTATAACTCCTTTTGATCCAAACGAAGCAGTGCTTGCAAATGCCAATCAGGCGCCAAGCCTTGAGCATTTTTTTGGAACGGATAAGCTAGGGCGTGATGTTTTTTCACGCGTGATCTATGGCGCAAGAACTTCTCTTGCGTATACTTCAATTTTAGTCGCTCTTGTTTTTACCATAGGCGGCGGTCTTGGCATGATTGCTGGATATGCTGGCGGAAAAGTAGATTCTGTTATTATGCGTATTTCTGATATGATGATTTCTTTTCCTGGCATGGCGCTTGCTATTGCTATGGCAGGAATGCTAGGGCCAAGTCTTATAAATGCTGTCATTGCTATCACAATGGTTACGTGGACAAAATATGCAAGACTTTCACGCTCGCTTGTTTTAAAAATAAGAAATATGGATTATATATCTGCCTCAAAGCTTTCAGGAAGTTCGCATTTCACTATTATTATAAAACATTTAATTCCTGCAGTTTTACCTATTCTTACTATAACTGCCATGTCTGACATGGGTGGATTAATGCTTGAGCTTGCGGCCTTTTCTTTTCTTGGTCTTGGCGCAAATGCCACTTCAATTGAGTGGGGTTATATGCTGAATGAGGGCAGGGAAGTGATGATTTCACTGCCTTGGCTTGTGCTTTATCCTGGTCTTGCAATTTTTATAACTGTATTGACTTTCAACTTTTTAGGCGACAGTGTTCGCGATGTTTTAGACCCAAGGCATTCTCATTTGGGCAATGAATAAGAGAGCTATCTGCATGAAAAAAAGAATTAAATTTACAAAATTAGTGTTTCTCGTATTGTTTGCACTTTGCGCATTCTCGCCTTTAGTAAAAGAATTAAAAGCTGAGCAAGTAAAGCATCTTAATTTTGGCTGTTACAAATATACAGAATCTCTTGATCCTGTTGTTAATGTCAATTCAAGTTGGGCAGGAGTGCGTTATGGCGTGACTGAATGTCTGTTCAAATTCGATAAAAATGTTGTAGCACAGCCGAATTTAGTGGATAAAGTGGAGCATTCAGAAGACTTTAAAACATGGAATTTGCATATTATTGAAGGGCTAAAATTTTCAAACGGCAAGCCAGTCACAGCTTCTGCGATTGTTGCCTCTATTGAGAGATTATACAATGAAACTGACCCAGCTAAAGGTGGTAAAGGCAATTCACGCCCTAGAGGTTATCTTGTGTATGAAAGCATAAAGGCTGACGATGCAACAAATACAGTGACTATTGTCTGCCAAAAGCCAACAGCAAATTTAGCAGGTATTTTGTCTTATCCCTACTTTGCAATTGTTGATATAAGCTCGCTTGATGAGGGAATTATAGGAACTGGCCCATACAAAGTAACGAAAGACAATGTTGGAATTAATTTGGAATTGGCAAAAAACGAATTTTATCGTGAAGAAGTTCCCTTTGATACAATAAATGCTATCTTTATTGATGATAATTCAACTAAGTCAATGGCTTTACAAAGCGGTAATATCGATCTTGTTGAAAATATTACCGCGGCTGATGCCGTAAAAACTTTATCTGCCATGCCTGAGAAATATACTGTTTCAACTGCTGCCGGTGTAAGAACTGGTAATTCTTATATAAACTTCAAAAGCGAATTAAAAAATGAAACATTAAGAAAAGCTGTGATGATGGCTTTAGACGATAAAACCATGTGCGAAATAACAGTTGGTGGATTATACACAGAAGGCTTCTCAATTCTTCCTTCTTCGCTTCCTTATAATTATGATAAACTCAATAATCCTTATCCCTTTGACAAAGAAGCGGCAATCAAAATGCTTGATGAGGCAGGCATTGTCGACACTAATAATGACGGCTTCCGTGAGCTTGACGGGCAAAATATTGATTTGAATTATATAGCCTATACAAGTCGTAATTTGAATGATTTTGCGCAGGCAGTGGCATTACAATTAGGGCAAATTGGCATAAAAGCTCGTGTGCAAATTCGAGATTATGACACAGCGACAGCGCTTCAAAATGCGGGCGAATTTGATTTGATCACAACTAATACAATGACAGTGGGCATTGGCGATCCTCAAGATTATCTTGGTAATTGGTATAGTGCACATTCAGTGAATTTTGGCTTCTATAGCAATCCAGAATACGATAAACTTTATGAAGCTCTTACTGTGGAATTTGATGCAAAAAAACGTACAGACATTATCACAAAACTTCAGCAAATTCTTATTGATGATGCGGCAACTATTGTGCATGGCTACTATAATAGCAGAATGTTTAGCCGAAAAGATAGCATAGCAAAAGCTGAAATTTCAGCAATTGATTTTTACTGGCTTACAACTGATATTCTTCCCAAGAAGTAGCTCATACTTCATTAAATTTATTAGGCGGCGAAAATGCTTGAATTTCAAAATGTTTCCATCGAATACAAAAAAGGCACAAAAGCTTTAAAGAACTTTAATCTGGAAATAGATAAAGGTGAAATTATTGCTCTTGTGGGCGAGAGCGGAAGTGGGAAAACCACTGCTATACGCGCGGCTCTAGGGCTTTTGCCTTTAGGTGGGAATGTGTGCGAGGGTGATATTCTTCTCAATAATCGCTCTATTAAAAACCTCACTCAAAAAGAATGGCAGAAAATTCGTGGGAGAGAAGTTGCAATGATTTTTCAAGACAGCGGTTCAATGCTCAATCCTATACGCACTATAGGCAGTCAATTTATTGAATATATTCAGGCGCATGAGAAAATATCAAAGAAAGATGCCTTTATAAAAAGCGTGGAGATGCTTGAAGCAATGGGGCTTTATGACGGTGAAACAGTTATGAAGTCAATCCCTTCTTTGCTTTCGGGTGGTATGCGCCAAAGAGTGGGCATTGCCATGGCCATGGTTTTTAATCCTTCAATTTTATTGGCAGATGAGCCTACCAGCGCCTTAGATGTGACTATTCAAGCACAAATTGTAAGACAAATGATGGATTTGAGAAAAAATTCTAAAACTGCAATTCTTATGGTCACACACAATATTGGAGTTGCGGCTTATATGGCGGACAGTATATTTGTTATGAAGAATGGTGAACTTGTTGAAAAAGGAAATAGGGAAGCTATTCTTAATAATCCAAAAAACGATTATACAAAGCGATTGATCAAAGCAATTCCTGATTTAAATGGTGAACAGTATGTCTAACTATATTTTAGAGGGCAGAAATCTTTCAAAATCTTATATGCTCGATGACAAAATCCTTATGGCTGTGAGAAATGTTGATTTTAGCATAGAAAGAGGCAAAACAGTAGGCATAGTGGGCGAAAGCGGCTGCGGGAAAAGCACACTGCTCAAATTGCTCACTCGCCTAGAGCCATTGACAGAGGGTAAATTATTTTTCAAAAATGAAGATATTACAAATCAGAAAGGGCGCAAACTTCGCGAAGCCAGAAAAGATATACAAATGGTTTTTCAAGATCCTGCTGCCGCTTTTTCACCAAGAATGCGCGTAAGAGCGGCATTGGCGGAACCTTTAAATAATTTCTTTAAATTATCAAAGCAAGAAGAGGAAGAAAGAATAAAAAATCTTCTTGGCCTTGTGCACTTGCCTCTTGATTTTATTGATAGATACTGCCATGAAATGAGCGGAGGGCAAAGACAAAGGCTTGGCATTGCAAGAGCACTTGCGACTGAACCAGAAATTTTAGTCTGCGATGAAGCCACCTGTGCCCTTGATGTTTCCATTCAAGATAATATCATGAAATTGCTTGTCGAAATTCAAGAAAAACGTAGTCTTTCAATACTATTTGTCTGCCACGATGTCGCTCTTGTCGCTTCAATTTCGCATAAAATTATGATTATGTATTTGGGTGTGGTGGTAGAAGAAATAGAAAGTAATAAGCTGTCTGAAAATGCGTGTCACCCTTATTCAAAATCTTTATTGAAGGCGATTTTTTCTACTTCAATGGATTTTAGTCAGGAAATAAAAACGCTTGAGGGCGAAGTGCCAAATCCTATGGATATTCCTAAGGGCTGCCCTTTTAATACACGCTGTAATGAAGCTATGGAAATTTGTAGAGTAGAAAGCCCGCATTTGATAGAGCTTGAAAAAGGGCATAAAGTGGCTTGCCATTTATTTAAAAAATAAAAATGTTAAAAACTCTTTGAGGAGAAAAAAATGGATAAAGAAAATTGTTGCCAGCATGA
>CAYJFE010000002.1:6646-55277 GCA_964369165.1 uncultured Desulfovibrionaceae bacterium
GTTAAAAACTCTTTGAGGAGAAAAAAATGGATAAAGAAAATTGTTGCCAGCATGAACATGAGCATGAAGATCATCACGGACACGGACACGGACACGGACACGGGCATGGGCACGGACACGGACACGGAAGAAAAAAAGAAACTAAAGTAGGAATATTGCTTGCGATGTTTGGGACTACTGATGAAGAAGCAAGTAAAAATTATTCTTATATAGAAAAAGAAATCAATAAGCGATTTCCTGATATACCGGTCTTTTTTTCCTATACAGCAGATAAAATTCGTCGTAAGCTCAAAAGGCAAAATAAAGAAGCTTTTTCCGTAAGCGAAGGCCTTATGCATATGCACGACAATGGATTCACGCATATAGCTGTTCAATCTTTGCACACTGTTCCAGGTGTTGAATTTCATTGGACAAAACAACAAGCTCTTGCTTTTGAACACCCACGCAAAGGCTTGCAAAAAATAAGCTTAGGCGATCCGCTTATTACGCATCCAACCTTATTACAAGTGGCTGAACATATTAAAGAATATGTGCCGCAAAATGTAGCAGAAGATGAAGCTATTGTTTTAGTTGGGCATGGTACCTATCATGAAGCGCAAGTTTATTATCATGCTCTTGAAGCACGTATAGCAAAACATCTCACAAATTGCTTTGTAGGCGCTCTTATGGGCGAAAATCTTGGCATTGAACTAGTGATAGAAAGATTGAAAGCAGAAAATTTCAAAAAAGTGCACCTTGTGCCTTTTATGGGCGTTCCAGGGCATCACTATCAGCTTGATTTACTTGGAAAACATAGCACTTCATGGAAATCAATTCTTGTGCACGAAGGTTTTGAATGTTTTGAGCACGCTGTAGGCACAGTTGCGCATAAAGTTTTTACTCCTTTGTGGATGCATAATTTACATATTGCTCTCTCTTCTCTTGGCGAGGAAGTGGCTGCAAAGCTTCCGCAAATTCCTGAAAATGAATTTATTTATAAAAGAAAAGAAATAAATTATGGGCATGCGCATGACCATTATCACGGGCATAAGCATGAGCACGATCATGATCACTCACACACACATGATTGCAAGTGTGAGCACCATTCGCATTAATAGACGAGGGAAAGAAATTTCCCTCTAAAGGTTAGGGATTATAAGGTTTGTTATGAGCAAGATTTACTATGTGAGCGGTGGAGCGAAAAGTGGCAAAAGTGCTTTTGCTGAAAAAATGGTATTTGCCGCTCATAAAAAGAGAATATATATTGCAACTGCGCATATTTATGATGAAGAAATGCAGGAAAAAGTGCGTGTGCATCAAAAACAGCGTGGTGAAGATTGGATAACTCTTGAAGCCTATAAGGATCTGTCTTTATTACTTAAAGAATATACAGATAAAGAATATATAATCCTTCTCGATTGTTTGACAAATCTGGTGACGAATTTTATGCTTTCTTCACACGAAGACTGGGAGCATATTTCAAAAGAAGAAATTGCAGAAATTCAGAAAAAAATTGAAGAAGAAGTGTGCGCTCTCTTAGATTTTATTAAAAATTCTTCACTTGATTTGATTGTGGTTTCAAATGAACTTGGAATGGGGCTTGTGCCTCCTTATGCGCTTGGCAGGCATTTTCGCGATATTGCGGGCAAAATAAATCAGCTTGTAGCACAAAGAGCTGATAAAGCCTCGTTTATTGTTTCTGGCTTGGAATTAGTATTGAAATAGAGGGAATATGTCAAAAATAATACAAGAAATCAATAATTTTCGCCTCTTGCTTGCTTTTAGTTCAAGACTGCCACTTACATTTCCAAAATACAGTGAAAAAGAACTTGGCAGAAGCATGATGTACTATCCCTTTGTGGGCTTTGTGATCAGCCTATTGCTTTGCCTTTTGCTTTATTTTATCACAAGCTTAGACATAATTTCTCTCTCACCCTCTTTGCTGGCTATTATGGCTCTGATCCTTGAAATTCTCCTTGTTGGAGCAATACATCTTGATGGCTTGGCCGATATGTGCGATGGGATTTTTTCTTATCAAACAAAAGAGAAAATGCTTGAAATAATGAAAGATTCTTGCCTGGGAACCAATGCTTCCTTGGCTCTTATCTTTTACTTTTTAACAAAATTTGCCTTGCTGACAGAAGTGTTCACACACTACACTAGTGGCACAGATTACTGGCTTTTTATAATAATTCCAGCAGTTTTTGCACGTTATTGTGTTGTTTATTCCTGTGCCTTTTTCCCTTATGCAAAAAATGAAGGCATGGGCAAAACTTTTGTTGATAATATAGGTTTAAAGGAATTTTTCAAGTCAACATTGGGGCTGTTTCTCTTGGTGTCAATAGTTTCTTTATGGCTAGAATTTTCTTTTTTTACAATTTTGCTCACTTTAGCGATAAATCTTCTTTTTGCATTTTATTTCAATAGAATAATGCTCAAGAAACTAGGAGGTTCAACAGGAGACACTTTTGGTGCTCTTCTTGAACTTTCTTCATTGCTTGCGCTTTTTATACTTGTTATTATTACAAAAAACTAGGAAAATATATGGGAAAACTTATACTTGTGCGACATGGCGAATCTGTCCTTAACAAAACAAAATGTTATCATGGCTCGCTCAATCCTGACCTTACAGAAGAGGGTGAGGCGCAATGCAAGCGTGCACGTGAGCGACTTAAAAGACACGATTATGAGCTTGTCTATTCAAGCGATTATATACGAGCAAAAAGAACAGCTGAAATCGTGAATTATAAAGACATAGAAATTGTTGAAAATACGCTCTTGCGAGAGAAAAATTTTGGCATTTTTGAAGGCTTGACTTATGAGGAAATTGTTGAAAAATATCCTGCTGAGGCGAAAGAATGGTTTGAAGATGATAAGAATTATAATTTCAAAACAGGAGAATCGACAAATGAATTTTGCCAAAGAGTGATACAATTTGCAGATGAAGTTTTGGATTTGCAAAAAAACACCCTTCTTGTTGCGCATTGGGGCGTAATAGTTACTCTTTTGAGTTATTATATCATAGGCAATAGAAATGGCTTGAGCAGTTTTAATATAAACAATGCAGGGCATGCTGTATTAGAATTTTATGAAAATAAATGTGTGCTGACTGAGTTAAATTAATAATAATATTATAAGTAGTTATATAATAAATTTCTATGCTTGACAAAGCAGAAAAGCTATTATAATTTCAGCTACTTTGATTAAATACTATAGGCATTATAGAGAAGACATCTTTCTTCTGAATGTCTATTCGGAGATTATATGAAATTAGGCAAATTATACGGTGTTGGCATTGGGCCAGGAGATCCACAATATTTAACCTTGCGCGCAGTTGATGTGTTGAAGAGTGTAGATGTAATTTTTACTGTTATTTCAAAGAATTCAGACGATAGCGTGTCTAGTGGAGTTGTGCGAAGCCTTGAACCCAAAGGACAAATGCAGATGCTTGTTTTTAGTATGTCACGCAATAATGACGAAAGGCAGGCACAAATCAATGCAAACGCACAGCTCATTCTTGAAACTTTGAAAGAAGGTAAAAATTGTGCTTTTGCAACCTTGGGCGATCCATCTACTTACAGCACTTTTGCCTATGTTGTTGAAAGAATTTTGAAAATCTACCCAGAACTTGATTTAGAAATTGTGCCCGGCATCACCTCATTTGCTACTTTAGCTGCCAAAGCGAAGGTTTCTTTAGTGGAAAACCGTGAAATGCTTAGAGTTGTTCCTTCTTTTAGAAATGATGATGTGGAAAAAATTCAATTCCCTGAAAATAGCACAACCATACTTCTCAAAACCTATCGCACACGCAAAGCTCTTATCGAACTCCTAAGAAAAGAAGAAGCAAAAAGTCCTATCAAACAAATAGTTTATGGTGAAGAACTTGGCATGGCAGACGAACGCATTGTCTATTCCTTAGACGAAATTGAGAAGTTGCCAGAAGCATATTTATCCATGATAATGGTAAAAAAATAGTATGAATACTGATAGTTATAAAGATAAAACTTGGCAGGAAATAAGTGAGAATGATCTGCGCTGGAATTTGAGTGGTGCAGAAATTGAAAGCGAGAGTTTTCGCATAATAGAAGCAGAGTTTCCACCTTCACAGCGTGCAAAACTGAGTGAAAATCAATGGCAAGTAGTGCGCCGTTTAATCCACACCACAGCGGATATGCATATAGCTGAAGGCCTTGTTTTCAATAATGATGCTATTGAAAAAGGGCAAAAAGCTTTGAAGAATTGCGCACATATTATCTGTGATTCAAAGATGATACGTTCGGGTATCTCGCTAGACAAGTTGAAAAAAATCAATGCAAATTATAGCGAAGAAAAACTTATTTGCACAATAAGCGATGCAGATATTATAGAACAAGCTAAAAAAGAAAATAAAACCAGAGCCTTATGTAGTGCTGAAAAAGTGCGCCCCCTTATGGATAATGCAATTATTCTTGTAGGAAATGCGCCTTTATCTCTAGCGCGTTTTGCTCGTTATATTCTTGAAGAAGGGGCAAGGCCTGCCCTTGTGATAGGAATGCCTGTTGGCTTTGTGAATGTTGTGGAGTCAAAACAACTGCTTGCAAAAACTTCTTGCCCTCACATAGCACTTATGGGAAGACGTGGCGGTTCTGCGCTTGCTGTGACCACCTTGCACGCAATTATGGAAGATTTACTGGTAAGTATATGAAAAAAAATAAGAAAGACTTAAAATGGGGCTATTCGACAGGGGCTTGTATGTCTGCCTTGGCTCTTGCTGCGTGGCACTATTTTCAGTCAAAAACCTTTGCGCCTGACGTTGAGGTTTATTTCTTAGATTCTCAATTAAAACAAATTCCACTTTTAGAGCCTGATTTTACTAAAGAAATTCCTGTGTTTTTTGTGCAAAAAGACGGTGGTGATGATCCAGATTGCACTCACAAAGCTATTCTCTATGCCTCTTTAGAAGAAATCCATTCTTCAGTAGACGAAGCAAAAAAAGAGGAAGATTATATTCTAACTATAGGAAAAGATACGCTTATTCTCACAACAATAGAAGGTATAGGCTTAAGCACTCGCATAGGGCTTGATTGCGACAAAGGCTTATGGGCAATCAATAAAGGGCCACGCGAAATGCTTGTCAAAAACCTAGAAAGAGCGGGCTTTGGCAAGGGCAATTGTGCTCGTGTGTGGCTTTTTGCGCTTGGGGTAGAAAAAGGCAAAGAGCTTGCAAAACATACGTTAAATCCAATACTTGGCGTAGTTGACGGAATTTCTATACTTGGAACAACAGGCCATGTGAAGCCATATAGCAATGCGGCCTATATAGAAACCATAAGGGTTTGTGTTCGTTCACAATTTTTAGTTTCAGGCTCTCATGTAGTTTTTTCAACTGGCGGACGCACCCAAAAACTTGCAAAAAAAATATATCCTGAATTAAGCGAGCAAGCTTTTGTTTCTATTGCAGATTTTATTGCTGAAAGTATAAAGATTGCTGATGAATACAAGATGAAAAAAGTCACGGTGGCTTGCATGGGCGGAAAGCTTTGTAAATATGCGGCAGGCTTAGAATATACCCATGCCCACAAGGTGAAGCAAGATATGCAGCTTCTGAGGGACGAAATCAATCTTGCTCTGCAAAAAGCAAAGGTTTTTCCAAGAGAAAATTCTTTTGCAAATGAGATAGAGAATGCGCAATCTGTGCGTGAAGCTTTACTTTATTTGCCTGAAAACATAAGAAATCTTGTTTTAGAGCAATTGGCGCAAAAGGCTTTAGCTTTTTTTCAATCTCTTGCTCCTTCTCTTGACTTTACCCTCCTTCTTTGCGATTTTGAAGGAAATCTTCTTTTTGATAAAAATCTACAGTCTAGCCATCAGGAATATGAGGCATAATTTATGAGTATGAAAAAAATGGGTTTAAAGCAAAAAAGTGAAGAAATGAAATTATTTGTCTATTCATGCGGTATTGGGCATAATGCTGAAATTGCAAATCTTGACTTTTCTGCCTTTGATATGGTCTATGCTTCAAAAACTCTCTTGAGTGAATATCTTGGGAATTTTGCTCAGAGCGAGTCGAATACACCAATTCTTCACTCTATAGGCGCTCACGCAAGGCAAGACGCGAAAAATATACTCAAATTTGTGCAAAATGGAAAGAAAATTCTTGTTTTGTGTAGTGGCGATGCTCTCTACCATGCTTTTGGGGGAACACTTTTGGACTGTGCGAAAGAAGAAAATCTCTCAAATTTTTTGAGTGAGCATAGTGTATTTTATCCAAATATTACAGCTTTTCAGTCGCTTTTTCATCAAATCGGACTTGCGTGGAGCGAGGCCACACTTTTTAGTGCGCACAATTATTCTTCGCTTCCACTTCGCAAAATTCTTTCAAATCCCATGCCGCTTATCTATGGCGGAACACGTTTTCCTGCCCATATCATTGCGCAAGAAATAATAGACTTTAATCCTGATTTCGCCAATCAATGCGCTATAGCGGCTGAATATCTTGGTTCAAACGATAATGAGAAAGCGCAAAGAATTGTTGAAGCAAATCTTGAAGATATTGCAAAGGAAAATTTTGCGCCTACTTCTTTACTTCTTTTGCCTTATAATCTTGAAATGATAAAGAAAATACATCTCAGCTTGGGGCTTGAAGAATCATTTTATCATAAAGAAGAAAATCTCATTACTGCTTCTGATGCTAGAGCAATCATTCTTTCAAGGCTAAAGCTTCCACTTAAAGGCATTTTGTGGGATTTAGGTGCTGGTTCTGGCTCGATTGGCCTTGAGGCAGCCGCACTTCTTCCCAATTTAGAAGTCTATGCTATTGAAAAAAATGGAAAAAGAATTTTGGATATAGAAGCAAATAAGAAGAAGATGGGTGTCGATAATTATACAGTGATTCATTCGGCAATACGAGAAAAATTGCAAGAAGATGACTTGCAAAAAGCGGACAGAATTTTTATTGGCGGAGGCGGCAAGGAAATTGTTGAAATAGTGAAACTTGCCAAGCAAAAACTCAATGAAAATGGAGTGATGGTGATATCGGCTGTCACGCTTGAAACTTTTTCTGCCTTGCATTCATGGAAGAAAGAAGAAGAAAATGTTCAATGTATAAAACTTGACATAGCAAAAGAGCGAATAATTGCAAATGAATATAGCTCTTTTAGTCAAAGCAATACACTTTATATATTTATTTACCAAGCATAAAATATGCAAAAAACTCTGAGCTTCATGCGCAAATGCGCTGAATCAAAAGAGATAAGGAAGAAAGATGAAAGAAGAAGTTCAAATTGTTGGTGCAGGCCCAGGTGCGGTTGATTTGATAACAGTGCGTGGCCTAGATGCCCTTAAAACTGCAGATTTTGTGCTTTATGCTGGCTCTTTGGTGAATCCTGAGCATTTGGCTGTATGCAAAGATGGCTGTATCACAAAAGATAGCGCAAATATGAGCCTTGAAGAGCAAGTCGAAAGCATGGCGGAGGCAATAGAAAAAGGTAATAAAGTTGTGCGTTTACATACAGGCGATCCAGCTATGTATGGCGCTATCAATGAACAAATTTCACTTCTTGCAAAAAAAGGCATAAAGACGAAAATAGTGCCTGGCGTGAGTTCTGTCTTTGGTGCGGCAGCGGCCTTAGGTTGTGAACTTACTGCTCCTGAAATCTCGCAAAGCGTTGTTTTAACACGTACAAAAGGGCGTACTCCTATGCCAGAAGGCGAAAGTCCAGCGGCTTTTGCTAAAACAAAGTCCACGCTTGTTTTCTTCTTGAGCACAGGCAAAATGGAAGAGCTTACAAAAGAACTTTCCACTGAAGGCGAACTTCCCCTTTCTACGCCCGTGGCCGTTGTCTATCGTGCAACTTGGCCTGAAGAGCGCATTATCAGAGGAACACTTGCCGACATTGCGCAAAAAGTGCAAGAAGCAGGTTTTGGCAGACAAGCGCTTATCTTTGTTGGTGAAGCTTTAAGGCAAAGCACTGCAATTCTTGAAGAACTTGAAACTCATAGGGCGCAATCAAAACTTTACGATAAAAACTTCTCGCATGGCTACAGAAATATGATTAGTCAAGAAATGTTTCATGGAAAATGCGCTCTCTATGCTTTCACAAAAAAGGGCAAAGCTAGAGCCGAAGAAATTGCAAGAGGATTAAATCTTCCGCATGAAATCTTCACATTTATGCAAGATAGTGAAAATAAAACATCTTTATCAGAAACTTTGCCAAAGAATTGGCATACTTTTGATGCACACATTTTTGTGGGCGCAACAGGAATAGCCGTGCGCTCCATTGCGCCTTTGCTTGAAAATAAGCTTGTAGATCCTGCCGTTATTGCTTGCCCTGAAAGCGGTAGTCATATCATGAGCTTGACTTCTGGGCATATAGGCGGAGCAAACAGGCTTGCAAGGCGAATTGCAAGAATTACAGGTGGTCAAGCCGTAATTTCAACTGCAAGCGATGTGAATGCTCTTCTTGCTTTTGATGAAGCTGTTGCCAGAGAACAGGCTCGTATATTAAATCCACAAGAGATTAAATACTTGAATGCGGCCTTGTTAGAGGGTGAGGAAATCATTTTTTTAGGCAAGAAATCAGTTTTTGAGGCAATGTATAAAAATAGCAATGTGAAATATTATGAAAGTGCTGATAAACTCAATATAAAATACGCAATTGTTTGGGATTATTCAGGAAATACTTCGCATATAGCTCATGTTTTAAAGGTGAAATCTCCTTCTTTTGTGCTTGGAATTGGTTGTAAGAAAGATACTGATTATGACTTGCTAAAATCTTCCCTTCAAGCATTTTTACAGGAAAATTCGCTTGATTATTCGCATATTGCGCAAATTACTTCCTGCACATTAAAAAAAGACGAAGACGCGATTTTACGCCTTGCAAAAGAATTTTCTCTTCCTCTTGAATTTTATGATGAAGAAGAATTGAATAAGGTGAAAGTTCCAAATCCATCACAGAAAGTGCTTGAAAAAACAGAGAAAACAGCTTCTGTAAGTGAAGCCTCTGCACTTTTTGCCCTCAATAGTATTTTTGAAAATAAAATAAGAGCAAATTCACTCTACGCGCCAAAAACAGCCTATGCCTCTTCCATTACTTTTGCACTTGCGCGCATAGGGCATGGAAAAGATATAGAGGCGAATAGAGCAAGAATGCTCGTGGTAGGGCTTGGTTCTGGAAGCAAAAATCAAATAACACCTGAAGTAATCCAAGCGCTTAGAGAATGCGATATAGTTGCAGGCTACACGCCTTATGTCGATTTTATCAGAGATATCGTGCAGGATAAAGAAATTATTCAAAACGGCATGATGGGTGAAGTCGATAGATGTACAAAGGCTCTTGAAGCAGCGGCAAGAAATACTACTGTTTGCATGGTCTGTTCTGGTGATCCTGGCATACTAGCCATGGCTGGCCTTCTTATGGAATTAAAAACGCAGAATAAGGAATTTTCTGAGGTTGAAATTAAGGTAATACCTGGAATTACCTCAGCAAATATTGCGGCGGCAAGCCTTGGTGCTCCATTGCAAAATGGCTTCTGCCTTGTCAGCCTTTCGGATTTGCTTGTTCCACGTGAGGAAGTGCAAAAAAATCTGCAAGCCGTGGCTCAATCCGCTTTGCCTATTGCTCTTTATAATCCAGCTGGAAAGAAAAGACGTGAACTTATGGCGCAAGCCCTTGAAATTTTTAAAGAAGCAAGAGGTGAGGATATCTATTGCGCTTATGTGAAAAATGCTGGCAGAGTGAACGAAACTAAGTGGATAGGCATTTTGAAAGATTTTCCGCAAGAAGAAGTGGATATGTCCACCTTGCTTATTATAGGCTCAAATCGTACAGTTTTTGAAGAGAATATGCTGTACGAAAAACGTGGCTATATGGATAAATACGGTAAGTAATATGGCGAAATTACACGCTTTTACTATAGCTGCAATACGATCAGGGGAAGGCAAAACCACAGTGAGCCTTGCGCTTATGCGTCTTTTAGCACGCAGATTTAAAACCCAAGCTTTCAAGTGTGGGCCTGATTATATTGATCCTACTTTTCATGAAATGGTGACTTCAAGAGCTTGCTATAATCTTGATACTTGGATTATGGGAAAAGACGAGGTGAAGCGTGTTTTTGCTGAACGCACTGCCGATGCTGAATGCTGTGTGTGCGAAGGAGTTATGGGGCTTTTTGACGGGAAGATACACGCCAAAAAAACTTCTTCAGATGAAAATAATGCAGAAGAAAAGAGTATTTTACCTTCGCTTGAGGGAAGCACGGCGCATATTGCACAAATTCTTGATATTCCAATAGTTTTGATTGTGAATGCTAAGGGAATGGCTTCTTCCATTGCGGCTTTAGTGGAAGGCTTTGTGCTTCACGCTGAGAAATATGGCCTGAAGATAGCTGGAATTATTGCAAATAATGTAGGTAGTGCAAGGCATGCGGATATTCTCCGTCAAGCCCTTGAAAACTGGAAATTGCCACCATTAATCGCTTATTTGCCACGAAAAGCAGAATGGAGTGTTGACGATAGGCAGCTTGGCCTTGTGCCCTTGAATGAAACAAAAAAAGATCTTTATTGGGCAGATGCCATAGCGGACGAATTAGAAAAAAACATTGATCTAGACTTGCTTTTAGAGCAATGCGCAAAGAAAAAAGAAATTCCGCAAATTGAAGAAAAAGAAGCAAAAAAAACGTTAAATTTCCAGAAAAAAATCCTTGGCATTGCAAAAGATGCGTCTTTTTGCTTTCATTATGAAGAAAATATCAAGGCACTTGAAAGGTTTGGCTGGAAATTGCAATTTTTCTCGCCCCTCGAAGACAAAAAACTTCCTAAAGTCGACGCTCTCTATTTTGCTGGTGGTTATCCTGAAATTTTTGCAGAAAGGCTTTCAAAAAATACTTCAATGCGCCACGCAATAAAAGATTTTGCTGAAAATGATGGAGCAATTTTTGCTGAATGCGGTGGTTATATGTATCTTACTGAAAAACTTTGTTTGCCAAAGCAAGAGCTTGAATATCCTTTATGCTCAGTGATTGAAGGGAAAGCGATTATGGGAAATCGTTTGAAATCATTGGGTTATAGAGAAATGGCACTATTGAACGACACGGTTTTTTGCCCCACCAGTGAGAAGAATAAAATTTTTCGTGGGCATGAATTTCATTGGAGTGATATAGAATTATTCAAAAACTACAGCCCCTTAGCGAATGTTGATGGCATAGGGCATGGTGTAGTTTATAAAAATGTTTGTGCGAGTTATCTTCATTTCTATTGGGGAAACAGAGCCTTAGATAGAATAGAGCAGTAAAAAGACATAAAGCAAGAAGGCAACCTTTGCATTGATAATACAAGTTTGTATGACATCTTTATGTAATAATTCTCGTGGATTATCGCCAATATAGGCTTTTTCTACTTTTTGCCCAAAATAGATATTTGTACCGCCAAGTTGGCAATTTAAAATGCCTGCAAGGGCGGCTTCGGGATAGATAGCATTCGGGCTTTTGTGCGCATTCCTAAATCTATAAATGAAGGCAAAGCGATTTTTAAAAGTCACACAGCACATCAGTAAAGCGGTTAAACGAGAGGGAAGGAAATTCGCAACATCATCGACTTTTGCTGAGAAAAATCCAAAATCTTTATATTTTTCACTTGTGTAGCCAATCATAGAATCTAAAGTATTGATCATTTTATAGGCAAACATCAGAGGAATGCCACCTATAAAAAAGAAGAAAATAGGCGCAACAAGGCCATCGCTTAAATTTTCTGATAAAGTTTCAAGCACAGCACTTCGTATCTTGTGCGGATTAAGTTCGCTTGTATCACGCCCAACAATCATGCTCAAAGCCTTGCGTGCCTTTGATAAATCCTTTGTTTTGCCTTCTTCAAACAAAAGAAGTTCTTTTTCCACTTTAAGCCCTTCTTTGATGAGGCAATGCGCACTTAATCCATAATAAAAGAAAATGCCATTGAATAGACAAAGAATTAGTGGGAATGCACTAAGACAGAATTGAATGAGGGAGAAGAAAATAAAAGTAAGCAATACTAGGCTTATGCAGACGAAAGCGCCTTTGATTTTTTTATGCTCTCCATTATTAAATTTAGTATTTGCATAAGAAATAGCATTCCCAAAAAGCCTGATTGGGTGTGGCAAAGAATAAGGATCGCCAAAAAGAGTGTCTAGACTTATGCCTATAAGAATGCTGATAAAAGTGTAAGATAATTCCATTATTTATTTTATCCACTTTTTCAATGCATCAAGCAAAATAATATTGTCTTCTCTTTTTTGTGCGGCAAGCCTAAAATATCTTTCATCGAGCGAGCGAAAATTTGAGGCATCACGGATTAAAATACCATGCTCTTCTCTAAGATATTTTGAAAGATTTTTCACATCTTTATTGTTCTTTTCTGCTTTGTTATGGTGTTCAGATATTTTGCACAAAAAGAAATTGCAGCTTGAAGCTTCAACTTCAAAAAGAGGAATTTTCTTAATCTCTTCTTGCAAAAAGAGAGATTCTTCAATGAGTTGCTCCTGATTTAAAAGAAGTTTTTCATAATTTTGCATAATATACTCACCCGCCTTGATGGCCAATGCATTCACAGTCCAGGGGGCACGCATAGTATTTATTTTATTTATAATATTTTCATGGGCGAGAATAAAACCAAGCCTTAGTCCAGGTATGCCAAATGACTTAGTTAATGAATGTATACAGATTAAATTTTGTGCTATGCCGTCTTCGTATTCTCTATTGCTTGAAAGCTCATTATAGGCTCTATCAAGCAAAAAATAGCTAAGAGGATAATCTTGGCACTTTTGTTTGATTTCTTCAGCCTTTACTCTGTATCCATCTGGATTATTAGGAGAACAAAGCCACACAGAATCAAATGAAGTGTAATCTAGGTGTGAAAAATCCAAGAGATTTTTATATTCTAGTTCGTGTGAAAAGAGTGCGCACGAATCTTCATATTCAGCAAATGATGGCGTAAAAACTAAGGATTTACACTTTTTTGCTGAAGAAGTTTGTGTTGCTAACCAATGCGCAAGAATATAAAAAGCCTCCGCCGAACCATTTGTTACAAGTATATTTTCTTCCTTGGCGTGATAATGGGTGGCAATTTGCTGTGTAAGCTTTGTCGCATTTGGGTCAGGATAGTTTTTAATGCAATCTAGTTCATTTTTCAGGTATTCTAAAATAAGATCTGACTTATTGTTATAGGCAACATTTGAACTAAAATCTATTTTGATTTTTTTTCTATCGTATTGATAAATATTATTTCCGTGCCCATTAATCATAATAATTCCAAGAGTTATGATGCCTTACGCTTCAATGTCATAAAGAGCGTAGACTTCTTTCATGGTTTTTATTTGTTTTGGAACTTCAAGCGCAGTTTTTATAATAGGATAGGCAAGCACCGCTCCTGTGCCCTCACCAAGGCGCATATTTAAATCTAAAAATGTTTTTATTCCAATCTCTTGCAAGATAATTTTCATACCAGGTTCTTCACTGCAGTGTGAGGCAATGAGATAATCTTTTATTTTTGGTTCAAGTCTATACGCCACAAGTGCTGCGGTTGCTGAGATAAAACCATCTATAATCATAGGTTTTCTTTCAATTGCCGCACCAAGATACAAGCCCACTAAGCAGGCAAGATCAAGGCCTCCCACGTGTTGCAAAATGACAAGAGGTGACTTGTCTTTTAATTGATATTTATTGAAAGCATCTAAGACTACAGCTTTTTTGCGCTCAAGCCCTTCATCAGAAAGACCTCCGCCACGCCCAACAACATCATCAAGATTTGCCTCTGTCAGCGCGTAAAGCACAGCCGCACTTGTGCAAGTGTTTCCAATGCCCATTTCACCATTTGAAAAGAAATCGGCATCTTTTTTTTCTTTTATAAGCTCAATACCAGTGATAATAGCGTGCAAAGTTTCTTCTTTAGTCATTGCAGCTTCTTCTGCAAAATTCTTTGTGCCATACGCGATTTTCTTGTTATAGAAATTGGAATAGGTATTGAATTTTTCGGCTAAATCATTCTTTATGCCAATATCTATCACATTGAGTTCAACCTCATGCAAGCGGCAAAATAAGCCTATAGTGCAGATTTTATCGAGCATTGTTTCTGAAACAAGCTTTGTGAAAAATGGCGGTGAAGAGGAAATATTTTCTTCAATGACACCATTATCAGCAGAAGCGACAAAGTGGCAAGGGTTTTGAATAGAATTAGTTGGTTTTCCTGTGATTCCTGCTATTTGTACAGCTAAATCTTCAAGATAGCCAAGGCTTTGAAAGGGAATGAAGCGTGTGTCAGTCAGTTGTCTGCACATTTTCATGCTTTCTAAATCTACTTTCTCAATTTGCGCAATATAATTATTTAATGCTTGCTCTAATTCTTGCATTTTACTCACCGATGTGCTAGAAATTATGTTGAAAAACTAGCTCTAAGTTTATGGTATATTACAATTACTGTCAAACTTTAAATCTTAGAGATTCAATATTTACTACATGATTTTATTTGGAAAAATTTTTATAAAGGAATAAAAAGTGCTTACTATAGATAAAGATTTACTTGTGAAAGATAGCGAACTTATTCTTGCGCTTGGCCATACTTTTTCTGCGGAAGATAAAAAACATATTCAGGAAAAAAATATAAAGATAAAGTTTAAAGACGAGCAAGGAAAAATGTTTGTGCTTTCTGAAAATGTTGAGGGTGATCTGAGGCCAATACACGCGCTCAAAGCAAAGAGCAACCTACCTATATTTACAGAGGAAGATTTTAAAGAATTTCCAAAAGTAAAATTAAATACAGCTTTCAATGCAAAAAGTGAAATCTTTAAAGGTGATATACAGATTAAATTTCGTGCTGAGCTTGACGAAATTCTTGCCTTTGTGCTTTGCCTCCAAAAAAAATCTCAAAATAAAACAGCGCTTATTTGGCTCAATGCCATACACGCAATTTTGCGCAATGTTATGTCGGCTTCTTGCAGGCATACTGTATTACAAGCATTTGAAATTGCAGGATTAAGCGCAGATACTATCCATGCCTACTCTCACAATCCTCTCAAGCATTTAGGCCATGATCATATCATACCTTCCATTGAGCTTTCTGAAGAAACTTTAGGCATAAATATGCTCAGAGCAAAAATTAGAGCGATGGAAGTTACAGCCTATGCTATCTATTGCGATACTGAAAGCATGAGCTGTTCAAGGCCTGATTTACTCTATACTCTCAACCGTTTATCGTCAGCTGCCTACGTGCTTATGCATATAGTAGAAAAAGAATTAGCTTAAGCAATTGTAGATATAGTCCATGTCTACACACTCTCTTGTGCGCTTTGCAAGTAGGGTGTAATTTTCTTCTTTCATTTGTTCATAATCGTGAACAGAGTGCGGAGAACTTGTCTTTTCACAAGCATTTAATATGCTCTCTATCACGCTTTTATTGTCTAAAATTCCGTGGATATAACTGCCCCAGCATTTTTCGGAAATATAGCAGCCATCGTTAGAACCATTGTCTAGCTGACAAAGAGGATTTGCCTTAGAATTAGAGCTAAAGCTTATTCCAGCATGAATTTCATAGCCCTTGCCTGTGCAATTTTGATTGACAAAACTAAAAGAGCATTGCCTTGTGGTTTTGCCCTCTTCAATCACACTTTGTATAGGAAGAATGCCAAGCCCTGCCATGCTTTCTACCTCGCCTTCAATGTGTTTAGGGTCGCGCACAATTTCACCCATCATTTGATAGCCACCACAAATGCCGTAAAGGCTTTTGCCCTTTGCGTGATGAGATAAAATTGCTTTTGCAAGTTTTTTTTCGCGTAAATAGGTTAAATCACCAATAGTATTTTTTGAACCAGGCAGAATGAGGATATCCATTTTTTCAATTTCGTCAGCTTCTTGGATATAGACAAGATTGACATTGTCTACCATTTCTAACATATTGAAATCAGTAAAGTTTGAAATGCTTTTTAAAAGAATAACACCTATATTGATTTCATTTTCTTTCTCTTTTGAACTTTTTTTGAGCTTCTTTTCAAGAGCAACAGAATCTTCTTGTTCAATAAAAATATCAGTAAAATAAGGCAGAATTCCCACTACTGGTATTTTTGTTAAATCTTCAATAATTTGCTTACCCTTTTCAAAAAGAGAGATATCTCCGCGAAATTTATTGACAATAATGCCCTTTATCAAAGCTCTTTCTTCTTCGGGTAATAAAGCAATAGAGCCGTAAACTGAGGCAAAAAGCCCGCCTTTATCAATGTCAGCCACCAAAAAAGTGCAGGCATTTGCGTGAAGCGCCATCTTCATATTTACAATGTCTTTATCCCATAAATTCATTTCTGATATACTGCCAGCGCCTTCCATAACTACTGGATTGTATTGGCTATTTAATCTATTGAAAGCCATTTTTACTTCTTTGAAAAGCTCCGCTTTATTGTCTTTCAAAAAATAGTCAGCCGCGCTTTTATTGCCAGCAGGCTTTCCGTGTAGGACTAACTGAGATGTCAAATTATTATTGGGTTTTAGCAAAACTGGGTTCATGTCTGTTGTGCAAGCTATTCCACAAGCTTCCGCTTGCACAGCTTGTGCACGCCCTATTTCAAGATTATCACTTGTTGCATAACTATTGAGCGACATATTTTGAGCCTTAAAGGGGGCAGGAGTGTAGCCATCTTCTTTAAAAATTCGGCAAAATGCGGTGGTTACAATTGATTTGCCTACGTCTGAACCCGTGCCAACAAGCATCATGGCTTTTAATTTTTTCATAATAATGGCTCTCAAAAAAGTTGAAATTTGTTCTCGTTTCTAACATTCTCTACACTGCTTGTCAAATAAGCGGAGGGTAAGAGGAGGGTAAGAGGAGGGTAAGATGAGGGTAAGAGGAGGGTAAGAGGAGGGTAAGAGGAGGGTAAGAGGAGGGTAAGAGAATTTTTTTACTAGCTAAATTTACTAGATATTATTTTTTCTTCTCATGCTTTTTATAAGTTCTTTTGTAGGAGCTTCAACCCTTAGAGATTGCACTATCTTGCTTAAGGCTTTATTGTATGTGTCATCATCAAGTGTATTGTTTTTTAGATAATCCATTGTTTTTGCAGGGAATTTCACAAAACAGATAGATATACACCAAGCCACAGCCATTTTTACATAATAGTCTGTGTGCTTGATTTTGTCGCAAGCTACTAAAATTTCGTCTATATAATTTTCTTCGATAAAATGAAAAAGAAGCAGAACAATAGCAAAGCGAATATCATAGGCATTATTTGAGCTAGAGTATTTTTGCAAAAATTCCCACACTCTTTCTTTATGCTTCCTGACTATTTTTAATTCTGCGCAAAAGCTGTCACAAAGCGACCAATTTGTGATTTTTGGAATATGAAGCTCTACCTCTTTGAGCACAACTTCTATATCTTCTTTTAGATTGCCTATAATAAAAGCTTTTACCATAGTTTCTTCAAAATATACTTCTTTTGCTTTGTGTAAGTAGTCGAATGGCTGATCTTTAATAATGGATTTTGCGATATTTCTTAGAAGAGGAATGCGCACACCTAGAAGATTGTCACAGCCTGGAATAAGTGCGACAGAGAATTTTTGATATTTTTCTTCAGCAAGAGCGAGAAGCTCATTTCTTATTTCAATTTCTTTTGCGTATACCATATATACTCCTTATTATTCTTCTTCTTTCAGAATATCTTATAAAAATCTCACATTCACAAAATTTTTACAAGCTGATTTTTTTCTCAGAATAAAGCCTATAATATGAATAATAATTGTAAATAGATAGTTCTAATGTTTTTTTAAAAGATATTAATAAAGGAGATTGTTTATGTCAGATACTATTAAAAATGAAAGTGTTGGGAAAGAAAAATCAACTATTTCTGTTTTTACCTTGGCAATGATAAACGTTGCCGCCATTGTGAGTTTACGTGGTTTGCCCTCTGAGGCAGTGTATGGCTTGTCGTCAGTGTTTTATTATTTATTTGCGGCCTGTTTTTTCTTGATTCCGGTTGCTTTTGTTTCAGCTGAAATGGCGACTTCATGGACGGAAAAAGGCGGCGTTTTCCGCTGGGTAGGTGAAGCTTTTGGCGGTGCGTGGGGTTTTGTGGCAATTTTTTTACAATGGATTCAAAACACTATTTGGTTTCCAACTGTTTTGACTTTTGCAGCTGTATCACTCGCATTTATTGGAACAGATGCGGCTTTCGATGCAAAGCTTGCTTCAAATTCGCATTATACATTAGGCGTTGTTTTAGGTGTGTATTGGCTTGCAACTATACTCAATCTAGGAGGGGCAAAGCTTTCTGGTTCAATCAGTAAATGGGGTGTCATTATTGGCACTCTTATCCCTGGAACATTATTGATAGTTTTGGGCATAGCCTATGCTTTGAGCGGAAAGCCTATCTATCTTGATATTTCTGCTTCAAAGCTAGTGCCAGACATTGCAAATTTCAATAATCTTTCGCTTGCAGTAAGTATCTTTCTGTTCTATGCTGGTATGGAAATGAGTTCTGTGCACGTCAAGGACGTGGCAAATCCTCAAAAAGATTATCCCAAAGCTATTTTAATTTCCTCTGTCTTGACGGTTTTGCTCTTTATTTTTGGTACCTTGGCTATAGCAGTGATAATTCCACAAAAAGAGATAAATCTTACACAAAGTTTATTAATTGCTTATGATAATCTTTTTAAAGCTTTTGGCATTGAATGGCTTGGTTCAGTTGTGGCAGCATTCTTAGCTTTTGGTGTTTTTGGGCAAGTTTCCACATGGATTGCAGGGCCAAGCAAAGGTATTTTGACTGTAGGCAAAGCAGGATATCTTCCTGTGTGGCTTCAAAAAACAAATAAAGCAGGTGTGCAGATAAATATTCTTTTACTTCAAGGCTCTATAGTCACCTTACTTGCGATTATGTTTGTGCTTCTTCCATCTGTGCAAGCGGCGTATCAAATTCTTTCCGCGCTCACAATCACGCTTTACCTTATTATGTATATGCTTATGTTTGCAGCCTTTATTAAATTACGTTTGAGTCAACCTAATAGAGCACGTTTTTTTCAAGTGCCTTTTGGTAGTTTTGGTATTTGGCTTTTCGGTGGCCTAGGTTTTTGCGCTTCTTTGACGGCATTTTTCTTTGGATTTTTCCCACCTTCTCAAATTTCTGTGGGTTCACCAAAACTTTGGGTAGGCCTTTTAGTTGTTGGCAATGTGGTGGGTATAGCTATTCCATTATGGATTTATAAAATGAGAAAGCCATCGTGGAAGGTTGATAGTGAAGGTTTTGCGCCTTTTTCTTCAGAAACAAATTAAATATAAAAGGAAAATAGATATGACAAATGTTTACGATGATGTTTTTGCAAGTGTTGAACTTTCAAATCCTCTGCCTAAAAAGGCTTTACCTTCAGAAGAATCTTCTTCTAGAGCCGTTTATCAAGCTTTGCATGACGAACTATTGCTTGACGGCAATGCTAGACAAAATTTGGCAACTTTCTGTCAAACTTGGCTAGAGCCTGAAATCCATACCCTTATGGACGAATGCATAGATAAAAATATGATAGACAAGGACGAATACCCACAAACGGCTGAAATTGAGCAAAGATGCGTGCATATGTTGGCTGATTTATGGCATTCACCAAGCGCAAGCACAACTATAGGTTGTTCAACAACAGGCTCAAGTGAAGCGGCTATGCTTGGAGGATTAGCATTGAAATGGCGTTGGCGTGAAAAACAAAAAGCTTTAGGTAAAGATTATTCTAAGCCTAATCTTGTTACAGGCCCCGTGCAGATTTGTTGGCATAAATTCTGTCGTTATTGGGATATAGAACATCGCGAAATTCCTATGGATAAGGGCAGACTTATTATGACAGGTGATGAGGTTTTGAAATATATTGATGAAAACACTATTGGTGTAGTGCCAACACTTGGTGTTACCTACACAGGGCAGTACGAGCCTGTTGAAGAAGTTGCAAAAGTTTTAGATGAATACCAAGCAAAGACTGGCATCGATATTCCTATTCATGTCGACGGGGCTTCAGGCGGATTTTTAGCTCCTTTTGTGCACCCTGATTTACTATGGGATTTTCGCTTGCCACGCGTGAAATCAATAAATGCATCAGGGCATAAATACGGCTTATCTCCTTTAGGTGTGGGTTTTGTAGTGTGGCGTGAAGACGAAGATTTGCACAAGGATTTACGTTTTGATGTCAACTATTTAGGTGGAAGTTTGCCCACGATTGCTCTCAATTTTTCTCGCCCTGCTGGCCAAGTCATTGCGCAATACTATAATTTCTTGCGTCTTGGCAAAGAAGGCTATAAAAAAGTGCATATGGCGGCTTATAAAGTGGCGGCATATTTAGCAGAAGAAATAAATAAATTGAATGTC
Source organism: uncultured Desulfovibrionaceae bacterium (assembly GCA_964369165.1). Lineage (GTDB taxonomy): Bacteria > Desulfobacterota > Desulfovibrionia > Desulfovibrionales > Desulfovibrionaceae > CAYJAZ01. The sequence continues at coordinate 26,953 of CAYJFE010000002.1, forward strand.
TTTGATATCCTTTACGATGGCAAAGACGGTATTCCAGCTCTATTGTTCACGCTCAAAGAAGAGGATTATAAGTTCAATCTTTATTCACTTTCTGAATTTATGCGTGCAAGAGGCTGGCTTGTACCTGCGTATTCTATGCCTAATAATTGCACAGATCTTGTTGTCATGCGCATTATGATAAAGCATGGCTTTAGTATGGATATGGCAAGCCTTATGGTGAAAGATTTAGAAAACGCACTTCTTCTGGTAAGGCATAGCTCAGAGCACTTTAAGGCTGCAAACCATTCAGGAAAGTAGTTCATACAAAAAAGTAGTTTTTTGAGCCTAAGACTTGTAGTTGACATTTTATGAATAAGTCTATATACTCACATGAATTTATCTTAAGGAGCTAAAAATGAAAAAAATTCTTTCAATGTCAGTTGTGATGTTTGTATTCTCACTACTTTTGACTGTTCCTGCTATGGCGCGTAATCTTACTGTTGTTAACTCATGCGGTTTTGATATCTATGTGCTTGGCATTTCAGACACAAATAGCGATTCATACGAAGACATACTTGGCGATGGCATCTTGCCAAATGGCTATTCAATCACTGTTAACCTTCAAGGTGGCGACAGAGGTTGGGATTTAATCGCTGAAGATGAAGATGGTGGTTCAGTTTTCTTTGAAAACCTTGATTTTGGTGGCGTAAGCACTGTATATATCTACGGTGACGGCACAATTTCAGGCGAATAATCTTCATAATTGTTTGATGAAAGAACACAGTCCATTGGGCTGTGTTTTTTTGTTTAAATTTCCCAAGCAAAAAATAATTGCCTTGAAAAAATAAAGGAAAAAGGCTATATTTTTTTATAAACTATTGCTAAGCATTTGCTTCTTGTGTTGATTTTAGGAGAATAAGAAATGATAAAGATGGTGGCCTTTGATTTGGACGGAACAATTTCGCACACAATACCCGTTGGATTGCAAGCCTTTACAGAGGCTATTGAACCCTACACCACGAAAGAAATTACTGAGGAAGATGTGGTAAAAACCTATGGTTTGAATGAACAAGGTATGATGCGAATATTGCTAGAAGATCATCACGATAAAGCCTACGAAAGCTATTTAGAACTTTATAAAAAATACCATACAGACTTAGTGGAGCCTTATGAAGGTATAAGAGAAATTTTTGCTCTGCTTGCAAAAAAAGATGCAAAAGTAGCCCTTATCACAGGCAGAGGGCATGAAGCTTGTATGCATACTTTAGAGCAATTAAAAATAAAGGAAATATTTTGCGATATTGGCACAGGCCGTGAAGATAGGCACTGCAAGTGTGAAATTATCAATGCACTTTTAGGAAAATATAATTTAGAAAAAGAAGAATTTCTTTATATTGGCGATGCCGTTTCAGATGTGATAGAATGTAATAATGCTGGCGTGAAATGCCTTTCTGTTTGTTATGGACACAATTATTATTTGGAAGAAGTAAAAAAAGTCAATCCTGATAACATGATATACACAATTGAAGAATTATTCGACTATTTAGAAAAGCACACAATAAACAAGTTTTTAAGCTAACTTGTAAGAAAATTGTTAATAATTTCCTTAAAGCTTTCCTTTTCAATTCTTAGAAAATCTTCTGTATAGAGTTCGAGTAATTCTTCTTCATTAGGAAAGGGAAAAAAAGCGTGTGTTTTTAGATCCTGAGTGAGATATTCAATTTTCTCTTCTTGCATAATTTTTTCTACAAGATTGAAAAAAGCTTGTATACCCAGTTTATAGGCTTCAATTCTATTCCAAATAACGCCTTTTTTATAATTGAGGGCAAAAGTTTCGCGTGCAAAAATGTCACCTTGGTCAACCGATATATTTATTTTATGCACAGTGCAGCCTGAATAATCCCAATCATTATGCATGGCCCAAAAAGTTGAGTCAGGGCCAGCACATTCAGGTAAAAGGCCCGAGTGCATATTGTAGGCACCAAGCTTAGGCAATGCTATCATTGCTTCTTTTAAAATATACTCAAAGCGGCAACAAAAAATAATGTCGGGGGCAACTTTTTGAGAATATTCAAGTATAAATTGCTGAGGTTTTTCTCTAGGAATTTCGAGAATTTCAATGCCATACTTTTTTTCTAAAGCTTTAAAGCTCAGATATTTTTCCTCGTTTTTGGGATCTTTTCTTGCGTCTAATTGCACAAAAAATTCATCTCTAACATAATCTTTTTCTAAATAGAACTTTTCCCTTGCTATAGGATTTGCCCTTTCACCAGGAAACTCATATATAGAGCTCATGACAAAGATTTCATGATTCTCAGCTAAGCCCTTTAAGAGAAGATTAAGATTTATGCAAGAGCAGATATCTGATGAGGTTAATAAAAGTATACGCATAGCTTTAGTTTAAGCTTTGAGAATTTTGCTGATTTATGCTTTTAGCCGCACTAAGACTTTGCAGAAGAATAAAAAGAATTGCTAAGCCCATAATCGCAGCACCAAGTATGTAGAATTGTGCTGAATCGCGCACAAGAAGTAAGCTAAAGAGCATAGGGCCAACAATTTGCCCACTGCGTTCACAAGTTCTGCATACGGAGCTTATGATAGATTTATCAACTGTCTGCATTTTGGGTAAGGCAAGAATATACTCAAGCATAGATGAAGAAAGCAGACATTGCGAAATACCAAAAACTACTACAGCAACAGCAAAGGACGTATAGGAGGGGTGTAAGTAAGAGATGAGCAAACTTGCGCCATTTGTTAGCCCTGTGAGCATAACAAAGTATTTTTGCGATTTAAATTTACTTGCAAAAGTTGCCAAGAAGGGGCCGATAAAGATAAAACAGAAGCCATAAAGCATGAATAAACGGCCAATATCCGCTTGACTAATGCCAAGTGCGCTCACGCTTGTAGGAACAGCAAGATACAAAAAGCCAGTGAGAAGCATTCCAGCAGGGAAGCTAACAAAGAGCACAGGCACAAGGAATGAAAGAGAGAAGAAGGCTTTAAAATTGCTTTGCGCTTTTTCTTGTATTGTGCTGATGATGCAAAGAGCATCTCTTCTGAGGAAGGAAACAAGGAAGAAAGGTATGAACATCATAATAGCCGTGATAGCGAATAAGATGTTGAAACTGAATAAGTCATACAACATACCACCACTTGCCGAACCGCAAACAGAACCGGCAAATAATGCGGCAAATACCCCGGATAAGCCACGAAGGCGCGCATTTTTGTCGTCTTGTGAGCTTTCAATTACGCTGATTTGGCATGCCATTAAAAACATTCCCATACCAAAACCAGAGAAGGCTCTTGCAGCAATAAAGAGGGCAATATCATAACCTATATAGCTTAAAGTTGCGCCTATCATAGCAGATAAAATGCCAAGATAGAGCAAGTTTTTCCAGCCAAAGCGTTTATTTAATACACCTGAAACAACAACTGCAAGTGTTGCTAAAGTTGCTTCTGCTGAAATTGGCAGAGCTTTTAGGACTGATGGCGCAAAAGGTAAGATATTTGAAGGCAATTGTGCCGTGACTAAAGGCACAAAGGAGATTGCTAAATCATAGGCTGAGAAGAATATAAAGAGTGCAGCTTCAAGGAAGGTTCTTTGCCTTTCATTTTGTGCTATCTGACTTTCTGAAAGAATATTCAATTCGGCAGTATCAGGGGCGTTTTCTTCTTTCCTTGCTTTTGTGCTGAAAATATTAACAATAGCAAAGGCTGTCAATCGCCAAAGCAAGATAAATGCAACTATGCTTGAAGTAGCTTGATCTAAGAACATACGCTTAAATGTGGCTTCTAAATAGCCTCTACTTTGGAAAATTTCAATGCGCGCTACTTCTGTGCGCGGCACATAAGGGCTTGTCCAATAATCATAGACAGGCACAGTCACAGGATCTGGGCCAAATTCTAAACCGACGGAAGTGAGAAGCGTATTTTCTGTTTCACCTTCCTCAGAATGGACGCGCACTAATTGCATAGCACCCATACTTGGGCTAGATTCAAGAATTTCTTGCATATGATCCGATAAACCAGGGAAATTTTGCACGTGAAGGTTTTTATTTTGCAGAAGTTCTAAATCACTTGCTAGGAAAGAACCTGAAAGCTCAGAGGAAAAATCTGATGCTAAATCAAGGCTTTTTACAAAGTTTTGCACAGTGAGGATAGCAAATATAATTTGCGCTGTGGCAATAAATCCCAGCACAATACTCGTCACGCGGGATTGCATTTTAGGCGAATTTTTTAAAGCTGATTCAGTGTAGGCAAACCAACCTAAAAGACCGACTGAAGTGAAAAAACCAAGGAAGAGAATGAAGAAAAGCATTTCGTCAAGGTATTGATTATACAATAATTGAATAATATCTTTATCTACAGACAAAACCAAATAGCCTTGAGTCTTTTTAGCATCTTCACTTTGCAGAGGCAGTATACGGTGGTAGTTGTCAAAGGCATACCATTGTGTGCTACCTTCAATTTTACCATTAGATGCGAGATCTTGAGGTGAATTTTCTTTTGCTTGCTCGCCGTTGAGGCTCATTACAATTTCTTCAAGAGCGTCACTTTCAATAGTACTATTTTCTGCAAGTGCGTAAATGCTAATATTAGAAATGCCAGGGGCAGTTGCTTGAACACGCCTTAAATGGTCTTCTAAACCTGCAAAACCAGCAAGAGGTCGGCCAAAAGTAAGCCCTCTATTGATGGTTGTTTGCAATTGCACAGCAGTATTTTCAAATGCGCCAAGAATAGCTTCAACCGTGTATTTCTGCAGAGTTGTTGAGGAAAGTAGAAGACTAAAGCCCACGCTTACCAAGAACAAAAGCACTGAAACAAGTGTAAGCAAAAGGATTTGCTTGATTTGCAGACTTTTTTCTTTGATAGCTACAAGGCTATTCCATACGAGGGCGTGAGGTTTTTTCATAGATTTGATCCGCCGAAAGTAGAAGGTTGAAAGGGAAGACAAGACCTAATTTTTCTGCCACTTCTAAATTGAGTGCTATTTGCGGCTCTGCAGTCACTATCATGCGAATATCACCAGGCATTTTCCCCATAAAAATATCTTCAACTGCGTTTGCTAGACGTTGCGCAGAGGGGGTGAAGTCCCAAGTGGCAAAGCCCATAAGTGCGCCACCCTGCACAAAAAGAGAACCATCACGAGCAAAAGTAGGCATTTGATAATCGTGGGCAAGCTCTAAGAGAGGGCTTGGATCTACGCTTGTCCAATCAAAGCAGACAAGTGGTGAAATAAAGAAAGCTTCTGCGCCTAATTCACGCAATTTGTCAATGCCTTCTTTACAGGTTTCTGTTCTTTCATCAGGGATAATTGCTTCAACTATTTCAAAGTTTTTTTCCTCTGCAACAGCATAAGCGTCGTCTACGGAAGCATAAATCCTGCCCATTTCAGAGGAAGGATACATAATACCAAGTTTCTTGAAGTTGATAAGATCAAAGAAAACTCGATACATACTGCGCCATCTGCCAGGATATACTTCTGTGGTGAAATTTGGGTGGATAGAAATGCCTTCTTCGGTGATGAGGCCAGAGGCTACAGGGTCAGCTAAGGCTATTCCTATAATTGGTTTTTGTGGCAAATCTTTTTCATTTTCCATGAGTTCTAGCAAGGTATCTACAGCTGAAGTACCCGCTGCAATAATAATATCGGCATCGCTCTTTAATAAAATTCTGCCAGCTTCAAGCGTGTCTTCCTTGCTCGATTCCCAACCAGGGCTTAAATGTAATTCACTTGGATAATTATATGTGTATACGGGATTTTTTGAAAGTTCGTCTTTTTTTGCTTTTTCACCTGCTAGGCTTTTTTCTATAAGGGCTTCTTGCAAGGTGCTATAGCTTTTATCGTAAAGCCAAAAAGGGCCTTTTTCAAAATAGGCTATATTTTTTGACTCTTCATTAGCTAAGGCATTTGGGCAAAAGATAAGAATGAATGATAAAAGGAATAAAGGAGCAAGAAAAGAAAGTCTAGTGGGTAATTTTAGGTAGTGTATTATCATATATACTGTCCACATTCGTAAGAAGTGTTAAAGGTAGGCGAATGCCTAAAAGTGCTGCCGTGGCAGAATTGATATATATTTTAGGGTTGAAATCTAGTAATATTCTTTTATCATACGCTCTATTTCTTGCAAAATGTTGCATAATGAGTTGAGCAAAAGCTGCGCCGATATCTTGATAGTTCAAGGTTGAAATGCCTATAAGCGCGCCTTCCATAACAGGCACTCTGCCGTCTTTTGCATAGCTAGTGATGCCTTTTTCATGCATGAACTGGTAAAGAGCTTTTGGATCTCCGCTACTTGGGTCAAAGCAAGTGAGAGCAGGCACATAGATAGATTCAACCCCTTGCGCTGCTAAAGCTTCAATGCCTTGCATACAAGAAGCCACAGATTCTTCAAGGTCAATTTTATTATAATAGAAGACCTGAAAACCGCGCTCACGGCCAACTTCTCTTAATTCATTGATATTACAGTATAATGCTCCTTCCTCTGTAGGCGGTGACATTGTACCAATTTTTTTAATATCCATAAGTGAGTCAAGTAAGGTAATACTTTTGCGCCACTTGTTAGGGATATACTCTACATAAAAATTACTGGCTACAGGTTCAAAAGTATCTGGATTGACAAGGCCTGCAAGTATAGGTTCGGCAACATCTATGCTAAAGACTGGTTTTTGTGGATTATTATGCTCTAAAAGTGCGACACTTGCTGCAGTACCCATGGCTACTACTAGATCTATTTCAGGGTCAGTCATAATAGCTTGTGCTATTTCGCCCATTTCTTTTTCTGAAGTTGTCCAGCCAGGTGAGAAATATTTATCTTCTGGAAGATGCAATTTAAAACTTTCAGGATAGCTTTCAATGTTTTTTTTGATTTCTTCGTAGATTTCAGTGAATTCCCAATAGGGGCCACCTTCAAAATAAGCTATAGTATACATTTCTTTGTTCACTAAAGTCATTTTATTTTTTAATATTTGAACCGTAGGAAATTCATTACCTTCAAAAAGGCTTTGCCCCGCATTCCGTGCTATCGCAGGAAAAGGCAAGGCTAGAAGACAAAGCAGGATGAAAGAAAATGCTTTATAAAATTTTGAAGAAAAATAGCTATAGGCTTGAAACATAAATAAAGCCTCTTTATTTGGGAAGATAGTTTTTAAAGGCTGAGCCTTGAATTTATTGTTTTTGTTTTGGCTTGCAAAAGGTTGCTATAAGCATAAGTAGGCCTATAAGGGGAGTGAAAAGTAGGCTTGCAAAAAAGAAGCCCCAGAATTGATAACCACGATTTCTACCTATAAATGCCACAACCATGGCAGCTAGAACATAGAGAATAAAAAGTTTGACCATAATATGTCCTTATTATTGGTTTTGCTTAGGGGTTATTTGGATAGTGAGCACATCAGATACAGAATTGACAAATTCGTCCCACTTTTCTTGTACAGGAGTCAAAGGTTCTTTTGCAGCAAGTTCTTGGCCTTCTATAGGCTCTTCTTCAAGCACATAGATCAAATCATGAGCTAATTGCTTTTCTTCTGCTTGAGCTTTTGCATGGGCTTGTCCTTCTAAGGTGGTTGGATCGTTTGAATAGGAGGAACGAGCAGGGGAATTTGAACCTGTAGGATCAGGCGTGTTCATATTGCTAGGATTTTCTGGATTAGCTTGATTTACGGGGCCTGCACCTAAGTTAGAAACATCAATATCTCCATCTTCGTCAGGCGCGAAAGAGCGCATTTGTTCATTTTGCAAATTATCATTGAGTGCATTTTCAAAGTTTTGGCTTGATGTGCTTGAATCACTTTCTGTATTGAGAATGAGAGGGAGGCCATTGTCACCACCACCAACAACAACAATTTTTGCATTATTTGAAGTGGCTAACTCTTTAGTGGCTTGTATACCTTCATAGTTCAAGAAGTTTTGTGTCATGCCTGAATTGACTAATTCTTGGTATTTTTGTATGCCAAGGCCTTCAATAAATTTACGCTTCGCTTCTTCGCCTTCTGAAAGGAGGAGGAATTGATATTCTCTGAGTTCTTGAGAGGCAACCATTTTCTTCACAATAGCATCAGTGAAACCAATGGGGAATTCGATACTTTTTACTAAGAATTTGTGTATGGTAATGGGAAGACGCCCTAGGGTTGAAATTGCGCCTATAAGCATATCGTCCTCAAGAGCTTGACGAGCTGTTGAATAAAGCTCTTCAGCTGAATATGTACCTATTACTTGACGAACGACAGAAGTTATCATTGGAATAAGAACTTTTTCTCTATAAGATGGGCCCACTTGCTGATGGAAAAGTGGGAGCAAGTCAGGGTCTAGCTGGTAGATGCAAGACACTAAAACCTTAATGGGCATACCTTCTTGTGAAGGAATTTCAAGAACTTTTGAATATTCAATATAACGCATATCGTAGACATACATAATATCAAAAGGCATCAAGAAGTGCACGCCTTCAGGGTATGGAGCTTCAAGATTTGTTCCTGTGAAGAAACGGCTATATTTTACGCCAAGTTCACCAGAATAAACGGTGACTACGATTTGCTTCCAAAAGAAGAGGACACCTAAGGTGAAGCAAAGCCCAAAAGTTAAAAGGTAGGGGCGCATTTTCACATACGCATTGTAGAAAGTAGTTTTAGCACTCATATTATTCTATCCCAACTTCAATGTTTTCATAAATTGGTGAACCTCGCCAATGTCTATCAAACATTAGATCTACACATTGTCTTTCAAAGCGCATACATAGTTCGTTTGACTCAAAGTCGTACACTTCGCTTTGCCCTTTACAGAGATTATGCATTATAGGGCAATTAGAAACGTGTTTTAAAAAACGCCCTGTTTCTGGCCTACCGCTGATATATTGACGAGCAGTTTTTAACAGGGAATTTCTGTACTCGTTCATGCAAGTATTTACCCTATCTCTGTAGGAGAAATTTTCTTCAAAGCAGAGTATACGCTCTTCTATGATAGTATATACAGCATCTGCAGCGGTTTGTGCTGGTATTGTCTTATTGACATCAATAAAAAGTTCAATGATCTCGGGGTCTAGGCCGGAGCTTTCAAAAACATTTGCATGGGCGCAGATATGCATTTGAAGGAAGAATGCAAGAGAAATAAGTTGTAAAACTGTAAATTTCAAAAGGCAAGCCCAAGTTTTCATAGAAAATCCTATTGTAAAGGTATAGCCATTGTAAAACAGCATTGTTTTAAATTACTTGATATGAGCAAAAGTGTCAAGGTAAAATGTGATTGTTAGAGGATTATTTCAGTGGTTTCAAAATGATAGATATTAGTATCTTTGTAAATGTCATCATCTTGAAAGCAAAAAGAAAGCGAATAATTTACAAGCTCTTTTCTGTGGCATAAAACAAAGTTTTTTTGCTTGTGTATTGCAAGATGAGAATTGTTTTTTTCTTTTGTGTGTGCAGTTGCAAAAATACTGCTTTGGTAAAATTCTTTTGCTAAAATAATAGAGGAGGGACTTATGCCAAGACCTGTGCCTAGAGCTTTGAGATAGGCTTCTTTCAAAGTCCAAATTCTATAAAAAAGCTTTGTTTTTTCTGTGTATGACATATTTATTTGACTTTCAATATATTCTTGCTCTTCTTTATGGAAAAGAAAGTCATAGCATTCATTGAAAAGAGAAGTTTTTGTAATTTCTTCAATATCAATGCCGAGCGGATTTCTTTGTGTAATTTCACTTTGTGCTGAGAATATACCACAAGCTCTATTGCCTGAATGCGAAAGGTTAAAAGAAAGAGGGAAGTTTGTGCAAAATAATTTGCCTTCTTTGCTTTTTTGTATATTTGCCTTGTGAAGATCAAAGCCGTAGTCTTCAAAGGCTTTTTGCAAAACTAAGCCAGCACCAAGCGAAAGCTTACGATCTTTAGGGAAAAGATAGCTATCACATTTTTCTTTACGCCATAAGGGAAGCGCATTATACGAATTTTCATACAATTCTTCATTGTCTAAAGCATCGACGTTAATGATATAAATTTTAGGTAGATGAGGCATGGCTTAGAGTATTTTGCCCTCTGACATATGTATGATTTTGTCAGCATAAGAATGGTAAGAGTCGTCACGAGAAGCAATAATAATGCTTTTGCCTTGTTTTTTCATATAGGGTATAATTTCTAAATAAAAATGCTGGCGAAATTCTTTATCAAAATCAGCTTCAATTTCGTCAAAGAGGTAGATATCTTTATCTTCTAAAAGAGCATACAAAAGGGCAAGACGCTTTTCTTCACCGCTTGAAAGGGGCATAAATTCAAAATCGTCATTTTCAAGATATTGCACTTTATGCATAAGTTTAACAAGTTTTGCCATTTCAAGAAAGGAGTGTGAAGAAGCAAGAATATTTGGATGCCTTGAAAAATGCACTTTTGAGGGCACAAAGGCAAAAAGATTTCGCCAATCCTCTAAGGTATAAGGAGCTTTTTCTGCATCATTATTTTCAAAAATTTTGTAATCGTTGAGAATAAAGCTTCCTTTTTCGGGTAGATAGAGTGTGCTTATAAGATTGAGAAAGGAACTTTTGCCAGAGCCATTATTGCCATAAAGCATAATAATTTCATTTTTATCTAGTCGAAATTCAGGAATTGAAAGTGAATAGACTTTGTCCTCTTCTTTATTTCTGTAGGCAAAATACAAATTTTTTATTAAAAGAGATTTGAAGTTTGTATAGTCTAAATCATCTTTTTCCCATGAGTTTTCCACATATTTTCTTTCAAATTCTTCAATATCTTTATCAAGTTTTTTATCAAAATTATAAAGAAGGGTGATATTTGTTTCTACCTTAGTAAAGATAGGCACAAGGCTGACAATATTCATAAGTGGTGTTATGCAAAATATCACTAAAACAAGTAAATGCGTCAATTCATTTAAAGAAAGTGGCGCTACCCAAGGCACTGCAAAAAGTAAAATACCTAAGATGGCAAGAGTGTAAGTCGAAAAGAAAGTCATGCCATGCGTGTGCGCGTTTTCTGTTTCTTCACGAAGCAAAGACGATCTTTTAAGGCTTGGGAAAAGCCAAGTTTGAAAAAGATAGACACTTTGTTTCAGGCTTATTTTTGTATCCATAAAAGCATCTTCAAAGTTTTGAAATTCATTTGAAAAATTTCTTTCTGTTTCTTTTGACATAAGAGTATAGGCCTTTGCATCTTGCACTATGCGAATATAGATAGTAAAACCTATGCCCATAAGAAGAAAAACTATGCACGCGCCAAGAAGTGATGTTGCAATCATTTGGGCTATAGCCACAAACATCATAACAGAATTTGAAAAGGCTGAAGTGAGAATACGCGCTACTTCCACCACCATTTCTTGCGAATTATGCAAGATAAGCTGGCTGCTTTCTTCTTTTATTTTTGTAAAGTTTTGTAAAGAAAGTCCGCGTAATTTTGAAACAATGCCCATGCGTAATTTCGTGACAGCACGTAAAGAGAAAATTGTCATTCTTTGTGTGCAATATTGAAATAAAGCATAGGATAAAAAAAGCGAGATGACAAAAAATAGAAGTACATATAATTCTATGCCATTGTGCGCTAATTGTTTCAAGCCTAAAAGAATACTTGAAAGAACAGCTCCTTGCGCTAATCCTGAAACAACACAAGCCAAGAGTACGGGCAATTTTTGTTTGCCTGCTTCTTCAAAAAGCATAGAAAGAAAATGAGATTGTGGTGTTTTCATACCGTAGCTTCTAAATCCTCAAAAAAAATCATAATTACAAGTGTATTGCTTATTTGGCTAAAATGTCAACGCAATTTTTTGTGAAATCTGTGATGATACCTTTTACACCAGCTTCTAGCATAGTTTTTGCCTCTGCCATATCATTCACTGTCCATACATTTACATAGATGCCTGCTTCTTCTAAGGCTTTTATTTCTTCATGCAAAAGAAGTTCTCTACTCGGGTGGTAGGCAAGAGCCTTTATTTCTTTACAGAGTGCTAAAGGATTTTGGGGTCTATTGTCTTCTACTAAAACTCCTCTTGGCAAGGTGGGCATGATTTTTTTTGCTTCATAAAGATAGATATGCTGAAAGGAAGAAAGCAAGACACGCTCTGCCATTTCGCATTCTTTAATGCAGTCAATCACGTCCTTTGTTACTCGCTCATGCCCTATAAGAGGGAGATGATCTTTGATTTCTACATTCACAAACCAATTCAATTCCTTAGTAAGAAGTAGAGCTTCTTTGAGTGTGGGCACTTTGAGATTTTGAAAATTCTCCACTCTCTCTTTGTCAAGACTTGCAAGTGTTTGGAAAGGATCAGTTTTTACAAACCATGAACCAGCATCTAAGTGGCGAATTTCTTCTAATGTGAAGTCACAAACTTTGTAAGACTCTCTATCTGGGAACAAATCTTCAACATTTGTAGTACGACATAATGTGTCATCATGAATAACTACAAGCTCAAAATCTTTAGTGTAGCAAACATCTAATTCCCACATTTGCGCACCTAAATTATAGGCAAGATCTGCGGCATAAAGTGTGTTTTCAGGCGCGTGCGCTCTTGCGCCTCTGTGGGCTACAGTAAGGGGCTTTGAACAAAGTGAGGGAATAAATGACATACTTTCTCCTTAGCTGATGTGATTAAGTTAATAAAGAAAATTCAGAGATAGAAACTAGATAGCATTTAAAGGTTTGTCTGGATAGGTAGACGCAATATCAAGGAATTTTACAAACATAGTCGCAAAGGCTGTGATGGTGTTTCTGTCAATAATTTCAGGATTATAGTTGAAATTGAAGTCGTGCAATCCTTCGACAGTTAATGTGAGCGGGCTTCCTGTCATATTTACAGAATATACATTTTCTATATCTTTTGAATCTTCATTGAAAGTGGGCAGATTTTCCATAATAAAAAGCACGTCAGACAAGTCATTCTTATAAGGCGTTTGCTCATAAATAGTTGAAGAAGCAATGGCTATATGTTCTTCTCTTTCATGGTTTTTTTCTTGGAAAAGTTTTGTGCGCTCTTTGAAAGAAAGCTCTGAGGTATATGGAAAACGGCAAGGAATAAGATTTGTAAAAAATCCGACGCAAGTTTCAATGCCTTCCACTTCAGCAGGTCTTAATGAATAAATGCTATGGAAGAAAATATCATCATTTCCTGTATATACCTGCAAAATAGTCGCAAGAGCAGATTGATAAATGGTGCTCATTGTAAGATGGCAATCTTCAGAAAGTTTTTTACAACGCTCAACAATGACATCGTCTATATTGAAATTCTGCACTTCTTCAGGATAAGGATCACCTTGATTGTAGGTAAAGTTTCTATTCACGCCATAGATATGCGTTGGCGCATAGACATTTTTAAGCTCATTTTTCCACCAATCGTGGTGCAAAGGAATGTCTTGTCTTTTGAGCCATTGTGAATAGTCACGCATATCAAAAGTATTTGTGCCAATATCGTCCTTTGAAAGATCGTCGTAAAAGACTTCTGCGCCCCATCTATCAAAAACAATATGCGTAAAAGTAATAGTCATATCAACTACAGTATCGCTGATTTGATAAAGACCAATATGCAAAAGCGTATCTTTTGAAATATCCACTATCTTTGCTTTGTGCATAGCTTTTTCATTGTCTATATATTGCCTTTGCTCAACAGTGGCTAAATGGCGTAAGTCTTTGACAATAATGGATTCTTTTCTGTCTTTGAGTATAAGAGCGCGGGGCACATTGTCAATAATAGGGCAGACCATGCGCAAATTCTCATGCTTTTGCCACACATTCTTTGCTCTTGCTAAAAAGGTATCAATATCAAGTTCCTTGAAGCGATAATGCGATTGCTTGATATAGGTCGGCGCAGTGTGCGGATTCATGACTAAATCGTAATAAGTACGCAATTCTATAGCATTTAACGGACGGATTGATTCTATATCGCCATAAAAATCTAAGGCAGATTCAAGGCTTTTTTGCGAAATGCTTGCATCGCCATAGTCTGCGCCAGTTTTTAAAGGCTTTTCAAGTGCAAGGCAATGCTCTAAAAGCTCTTCAATGCTCTTTTTATATTTTTCTAAAAGCTCTTGCTGCTCCCCATCTGAAAAAATATCAGTATCCATATTGAAGGCGCATTCAAGGCAATTATCTTCGCCAATTATGCAAGTGACAGAAAGTGGCGTTGCCATTGGATGATTGTCATCACTGTAGCCATCAAGATCATAAAAAGTATATTGATTCTCGCTGCTTGCTGAATTGACTTGGCCTAAATAATTGAATTCAATATGCGAAGAAAGAAGGGGTATATTTTGCATTTTCAAATCAGTCAATACACCATAGCCAAGACCTTTATTTGGCACTGAGCGAAGCTTATCTTTCACAGCAAAAAGTGTTTGACCTATGCTTTCTTGTTTTTCTAAAACAACAGGGAAAAGTGAAGTAAACCAACCCACTGCGCGAGATAAGTCTATATCAAAAAATTCGTCACGCCCGTGCGATTCAAGATTGATTTGAATTTTATTATGCCCAGAAGGAAGATTACAAATATCAGCATGCACAAGGGCGGCTAGAAGAAAATCTTCCATATTCGCATGATAGCTATTGATTCCCTCTAAGAGCATAGAAGAAGTAAGTTTTTGTGAAAACTTGAAACTTTGCGCCTTATAAGTTTTTTTGACTCTTTCTTTTTTTGAAAAGAACTTGCCTTGCAATTCACTTTCTGGCAAAGTGGCTTGTTGCCAATAGCTTATTTCGGCATCAAAGTTTGTGCTTTCTTGCAATTTTTGCATATAATGCCCAAACTGGCTTTCTGGCATAAGATCTTCTTCAGTATTTAAATCGTCTAATAAAATACGCCACGAAATGCCGTCAACAATAAGATGGTGAATTGCTAGAAGAAGATAACTTTCAGAATTGTCTTTATTTGTGTGATAGCCTGCGATAAAAAGTTTGTTTTCAGCTAAAGAAATTTCGTCAATCAAGCGAGCTTTCATTTGCATAATACTTTCATTTTCTTCTGCTGTGTGGAAAATAAAGAGATTATCTTCAGCATCTTGCACTCTTTGTTGCGGTATGCCTTTATTTTCTATGCAATTAAAATGCACCCTAAGCATATCGTGTTTTTGCCAAAGTTCATAGCATTTTTCTCTTGCTTCTTCAAAGCTGAGATTTTCTTTTGTAACAATAGCAATTTGCGCAAATTTTTCAAGCGGACTACTACTGTCATTTATGGCAAGCGCATTATTTTTGAATTGACTCATATGGAAGAAGTGCTTTTGTATGGGGCTTAAAGGAACATCTTTGAGGGCTTGAGCGTAGAGATTTTTTTCTATAGGTTCTAAAATAAGCGCTAGTGTGGCTATGGTTGCGTATTTAAAGATTTCTTTCACAGTGCATTTATAGCCTTGCTGTGAAAGGCGAGAAATCGCTCTGATAGCAGTGATAGAATCAGCACCGAGAGCAAAGAGATTGTCGTTCACACTGATATTTTCTTTGCCCAACAATTGTCCCCAAATTTCAGCAAGAAGTATTTCTTTTTCGCTTGAAGGCGCAACTTTACTTTGATTTATACGCGGCTTTGGAAGGGCAGATACAGAAATTTTTCCATTTAAAGTAATAGGTATAGAGTCAATAGGAGTAAAATGACGAGGAATGCCGTAAGATGGCAGTAAGGTCAAGAGATAATTACGTAAATCATTTTCTGAAATACTTGTGCCTTCTTCAAGAATATACCAAGCGGCAAGACATTTATCTTCATTTTCTTGCTCAAAAGGTAGAACAATAGCGTCTTTAATGTTAGGATAAGAGATAATAGCGTGAACAACTTCAGATGGTTCAATTCTATTTCC
The DNA here is from genome assembly GCA_964369165.1 of uncultured Desulfovibrionaceae bacterium. GTDB lineage: Bacteria > Desulfobacterota > Desulfovibrionia > Desulfovibrionales > Desulfovibrionaceae > CAYJAZ01. The sequence goes on from CAYJFE010000002.1 coordinate 42,702, forward strand.
CGAAATCTTCACTTGATCGTCCACTCTGCCGAGGAAGATAAGCTTACCGTCTTCATTCCATTTTGCTTTATCGCCAGTCTTGTAGCAATGACCATAGACTGGGTGTTTTATAAAGGCTTTAGCACTTTGTTCGGCGTCAAGGTAACCCTGACTTACGCCCATGCCACCAATCCAAATTTCGCCCTCAGTGCCAAAAGGTAGCAGTTGACCTTTAGGGCCTAAAAGAGCTGTGATAACATTATGAATAGGTCTACCTACGGGTACATTGCGATTTTCGTGCTCACTCATAAGATACATTGTCGCGCATACAGCAGTTTCAGATGGTCCATAGCCATTATATACCTGAACGCCATTTCTTATGCAAGGCAAGAGATATTCTAATGAGGCAGCTTCACCAGCTGAAACTAAATAATCAAGATTATAAAGGCTTGGGATAAGATTTTCTCTACCAAGCAAACGAAGATAGGCAGGCGGCAATATGGCAATTTTTGCATCTGCTTCTTGCAACCATGCGGCAAATCTGTGTACATCATTAATAATATCTTTGCTGAGAAGCACGGATTTTGCGCAAGCATACCAAGGAGTTAAAACATTCAATACCGCGGCATCAAAGGAAAAGCCAGCAAATTGCAAATAAGCTTTTCCTTTATGAATTTCAAAGCGCTTGCCATAGTCAACTACAGTATTAAGCATTGCTCTTTGCGTGGTGAAAGAGGCTTTTGGAGTGCCTGTTGAGCCAGAGGTAAACAGAATATAGGCATTATTATCAATGTCATAGCTTTCTGGTGGCAAAATATCTAGTAAATTAAAGTCTAGGCTTTGCTTTACATAATCTGAAGGGAAAATATCTTTCATTTCAAGGCATGGAAAGTTAATGCCTTCAATTTTCTCTTCATTTTCTTCATAATCTATTATAACACAAGCAGGTTTTACACTTTCTAACATAGAAATAATGCGCTTATGTGGCAAATCTTTGTCGATGGGAGCATAGATAGCATTCAAGCTTAAAATAGCCGGTAAAGTGAGTGTGCTTTCTTTTGTTCTACTTCCAATAACTGCAATAATATCAGATTTTTGTATATTTTTTTCTTGGATTTTTAATGCCATATGCTGAGTAATAAAAGCAAATTCTCTCCAGTTGAGATTTTGGACTTTATCATTGCTGTCAGGGTAGACAATAGTGGGTGCATTGGGTTCTTCTTTCGCCATTTTCTGTACAAATAGAGGCAAAGGTAAAAGTCCTTGATGGTCAACTTCTCCGCCATGGGCAAAACTTTCAAGGATTTTCTTTTCTTGTTGCCCTATAAGCATAAGATCTTCGAGTGGAATATGCGTGGAAACAGCTAGAGATTTACACAGTTTCATAAATTCTTCAGCTATACATTCCATACGCGTGGTGGAAAATAAGTCTGTGTTATAATTGAAGTCTATAGTAAAAGCTTCAGGTGTGTCGATAATTTGAAAAACCATATCATAGCGTGAAACGGATAAATCATTAGAATCTTCAATATATTCAAGATCTAAGCCTTGCATTCTTGCCTCTATTTCAATATGAGAAATATAGGTAAAAAGGCAATCAAAAAGAGGTGAGCGAGACATATCTCTTTCAACATCAAGTTCTTTTAAAATGCTCTCAAGAGGAACAGATTGATGTTTTAAAGCATTTTTTACAGAATTTCCAACACTTGTTATATAAGAAGACAGAGTGGACTTTGGCTTAAGAATATCGCGTATAGGCAACATATTGATAAAACAGCCGATAACATTATCTTGCACAGATAGATTTCCAAAAGAGGAGTCCTTAGTTGTAATATTTCTACCCTGTACTGGCGTGCCAACTATAATATCAGTATTGTTAGTTTGCTTGTATAAAATGAGCTTTATAAGCGCCATTAAAAGAGAAAAAGGAGTGACTCCATGCTCGTCAGCCACTTCATACAATGTGTCAACTGTGTCCGCATCAAGCTCTTTTTTTATGCAATTGCCTTTAAAAGTTTGAGTAATAGGACGCGGATAATCAGTAGGCAAATCAAGAGAGACGAGAGGGCGTTTGAGATATTCTTTCCACCAGCTAAGTTCTTGTATAAACTCATCACTTTCGCGCCACTTTGCGTAATTGTCAGCAAAAAGGCCAAAGGAGTTATCACTTGTTTTTTCAATAACTTGGTCTATCTTTCCATAAGTGTTGAAAATTTCAGCAATAAGAAAAGAGAGTGAAGTGGCATCGCTAATGATATGATGAATATTGAAGAGCACAAGCCAATTTTCGCAAGCTTTATCTTTTGTGTCTTCATAAGGCAAGACAGCAACCCGCATCAAGGGGCCTTTTGAAAAATCAAAGTGGAAAAATTGATTTTCTTTGATATACCGAGCAGTTAGCTCGTCTACATCCTCATTTTCTTGACAAGAAGGTAAAATTTCGACAGAAAAATCCATTGAATCTAACACACATTGCTTAGGATTGTCATTTTGAACAACAAAAACTGTGCGCAAAGCATCGTTTTGGGCTATGATAGTTCGAATGGCTATTTCTAGTCCATTGATGTCTAGACATCCCTTTACTCGGTAAGCGCAAGGTAGATTATAGACTTCGTGGCTGAGTTCCATCTGATCCAAAACCCACATTTTATGCTGAACTGGTGTAAGCTCGTAGAATTTTTTTCCTGTTTCCATTTGTGTTTAGCTCCTGTCAATATATTCGGCAAGCTCTTGAATTGTATTTTGCTCAAAAAAGTGTTGTAAGGGGATATTTATTCCAAAAGCATTATAGATAAGCGAGAGAGCCTTTATGCTTCTTAGGCTATCGCCTCCAAAAGAAGTGAAGGAAATTGAAGTGCTTATCTTCTCACGTCCAAAAAGTTCTTGCCAGATAAGGCAAAGTTTTTCTTCTGTTTCTGACTTTGGTTCTGTGTAGGCAAGGTTAGCATAGAACATAGCATCAGGTTTTGGCAAAAGACGCTTATTCACCTTGCCACTTGTGGTGTAAGGGATTTTTTCAATAGGGAAAATCATTGAAGGCACGAAAGCAATTGGAAGTAATTTTAGCAAAATACTTCTTATTTTTTCATTCGCATCTTCACTTGTAACATTGCAATTTTCTTTTAAAACTACATAGGCGATGAGCATTTTTTGCTTATCATTATTTTCTTCATTACTTGCATTCACTTCAAAGGCGGTAACACTTGCATCTTGAATAAATTCAATATCTTTAATAGCAAATTCAATTTCACCAAATTCAATGCGAACGCCATGAATTTTAACTTGATTGTCACGCCTGCCGAGGCATTCAACTGTGCCATTTTCAAGGTAACGACCCATGTCACCAGTTTTATAGACTATGTCATTTTCTTCATTCGTGAGAGGATTTATAATAAAAGATTTTTTATTTTCTTCTTCGTTGCTAATATAACCATTTGTTTTGTAAGGTGTTCTGATATAGATTTCACCAATTTCTAAAGTGTCGCAAAGTCTGTTTTCATCAAGAATAAGTAAAGACGTGTTAGAGATTGGTTTACCAATTGGCAAGAGAGTATTTTCCTCTTCGTCTAAGTTTTCTGGAACAGAATAAAAAGCTTTAGCCAAAGTTGTTTCAGTAGGGCCATAGATATTCACACACTCAAGCTTTAGAGCTTTTGCGTATTTTCTAAAATTGAGAATATCTCTTGAATAGAGGGGTTCGCCAGCGATAAGAATATATTCTAATTCAGGCAAAGTGATAGTATTATCGCGTAAAGAATTGGTAAGTAAGCGCAAAACAGTAGGAATACAGTGCACTAAATTCACACGCATTTTAACCAACCATTCAGCCAAAAGATGAGGAATAGTGCGCTCTTCCTCGCTTGGAATGCACAAAGTTCCGCCTATTAACAAAGGCAATAGTGTGTCACGCAAAGAAACGTCAAAAGTGATTGGGGCGAGCCAAGAAGTTCTTATTGAATTTGACAGTGAAAATTCTTCAACTTCCCAACGCAAGAAATGTGCAAGGCCTTTATGATTGCCTAATACAGCCTTTGGTTTTCCTGATGAGCCAGAAGTGAACATGACATAGGCTGGATCGTTTGGACCAACTTGAATGTCAGGTGTGTTTTCAGCTCTTTCATCGTCTATAAATATGCATGATATTGAATAATTTTCAAGCTCAGCAAGAAGTTCATTCAATCTTTCTTCAGGAGCTTTTTTTGAAATTAGAACTGTCGTACAATTTGTAAGTGTCAGATATTCTTTGATTCTTTTAGCTGGAAACTGCACATCAAGAGGCAAGAAAGCATTTCCTGATTTTGCTATACCTAAAAGCCCAAGAATATATATTTCATCTGCAAAGCTGTAAATACCTATGATTTCAGATTTTTTATCGACCAGTTTTTGTGCTAAAGCATTAGATCTTTCATGCATTTCTTTATAACTCAGAGCTAAGCCCTTTGAATTTTCCATTGCCTTTACGTCAGGATTTTTTAAGGCACACTCAGAAATATGCTCAAAAAAAGCTTTCTTCTTATCTAAAATTATATTCATACTATCCTCTTATCATAGACTTTTTTAATATTTCCTACCAACCATCGCCGTCATCATCGCTTTGCATAAGCAAATCTTCACGAGTAAGATTGATAATAATTTCTTCTTGCTTAAATGATTCAATAATCTCAGAAAGTTGCACTTGATTATTTTCCAAAACTTTTGAAGTGAGTTTAACGAAGTCTAACATGAGTTGACTGATAAAATCTTCATCAAAAATTTCAGTGTCGTACTCCATAGTAAAGAGTATGTCTTGTTCATCATCAAATTGATATTTCAAATCATAGCGAGCACTTATACTTCTGTCACTCAATACTTGACTTTCAATGTCTGGCAAATCAAGTGCTAAAGCTTCGTTGTTTTGAAAAATAAGTATAGCATCAAAAAGAGGTTGGCGCCCTTTTTCTACCGCTAGCGCTAAATCAGACACAATGCATTCAAAAGGATAGCTTTGATGGGCAAAAGCATCAAGAATATGCTCTTTCACTCCTGCCATATAATTCATAAAGCTCACATTTGAAGCTATTTGCGTGCGAATTGGCAGCATATTGAGCATAAAACCTAAGGTATTTTCAATTTCTTCAAAATCTCTGCCTGCAACAGGACTTCCTAGTACAATATCCTTTGATTTTGTCAAGATGTGCATTTGTAAACTAGCAAGCGCGTGGAAAAGCATAAAGGGGCTTGCGTTGAGCTTCTTTGCTAAGTTTCTGATATCTTTTGAAAGTTTTAAGCCTAAAGCTTGTGAGATTAATGCGCCTTTGCCACTTCTTTGTGAAGGACGTTTTATTCCAATATATTCAAGAGCTTTTGGTAATTCTTCATAGATATTCATCCAATATTGCTTCGAGGCATCAAGCTCGTGCATATGCTCTCTTTGCCATTTGGCATATTGCCCATAACTCATAATTTCAATTTCATCTTCATCAACATCAAAGCCTTTGATTTTTCTATAGTTATTTTCAATATCTTTCATAAGAATATGAGCAGACCACCCGTCGCCAAGTATGTGATGCAGATTGAAAATTAGATAATATTCCTTTGTTTTTTCATGTGCAAAAAGACGAATGTGATAGAGCTCTTGACTAGATAAGTCGAAGATATAGTTCATTTCTTCTTCATATATCTTTTCTATAAAATCATCATTGATATAACTTTCTTTAATAAGTGTAAAGATTTTTTGGCTTTCCACTTTTTGTACGGGATGTCCGCCTTGCATATCAAAAGAAGTTCTGAGGCTTTCATGTTTTAGTATGCTGAGATTTATTGCTTTTTCTAGAGAATCACAATCAAGTTCTCCTATGAGTTTGAAGCCTCCCACCATATTATAAGCCGCAGAATGTGGATTTTTTTGCTGCCAAATCCACATACTTTCTTGAGCAAAGGATAGTGGATAAGTCTGAGTATTCGAGAGCTTATCCTGTGTATTCTCATTTTCTATTTTTGAAATAGCTTCTTTTGAGTTTGCGCTTGAAGCTTGCATTTCTATGAGATGGCTAGCTAGCAAGATTGGCGAAGGTGCAGCAAAGAAATCTTTCAAGCTAAGCGGATAATTTAATTTATTTTTAATACGCACAACAACTTGGTTTGCTTTAAGGCTATGGCCGCCTATATGGAAGAAATTATCGTGTTTTTCAATTGTTTCAATTTGTAAAACTTCTTTCCAGATTTCTATAATTCTATCACTAAGGTCTTGTTCTTCTTCGCTTATTTCTTGTGTTGGAGTATAGTCGTCTACAAGCTGTTCCCATGTTTGAGAAAGCAATTTCTTTTTATCGGCTTTACCATTTTTAGTAAGTGGAATTGCAGGCACAATTTCAATTTTGCCAGGAATCATATAATCTGGTAAGGCTTGCGTCAAATATCTTTGCAAACTTTGCGCAGAAATTTCTTCATTCAGCACTATATAAGCTGCTAATAATTCACCCATATGCTTGTCTTCGCCACTACCTAAAATTGGCATAGCGACAGCATCCTTAATGCTTGGATGCGAGATAAGCGCATGCTCAACTTCGCCAAGCTCAATTCTAAAACCACGAATTTTTACTTGATCGTCCATTCTGCCAAGATACTCTATCATGCCATTTTGGCAAACTTTGCCTAAGTCGCCAGATTTATAGAGTTTGTGTCCTTCGATTTGTACAAACTTTTTGGCAGTTTCAAGCGGATTATTGAGATAACCTCGGCTCACACCTCCGCCATAAACGCAGATTTCACCAACTTCTCCGCGTGGAGAAATTTTTCCTTCTTTATCCATAATTATAATGCCCCAAGAAGGTAAAGGACGGCCAATAATGCTTTGACCTTTTTTGATTTCTTCTGAAGCAATTTTTGCCCAGGTGACGTGCACAGTGGTTTCAGTAATGCCATACATATTGATTATTTCAACATGGCCAAAGCTTTTATGCCATTCAGCTAAGCGCGCAGGACGCAATGCTTCACCACCAAAAACAAGATAGCGAAGGCAATTGAAGTCTAAGGATGAGTTTACCATGTAGTCTGATAATTCGTAAAATGCTGTCGGGGTGAGATTTAATACGCTCACTTTTTCTTCTTCGAGCATTTGTGTGAAAACATCAGGTGCGGCGGCCACATCTTTTGATATAATCAGCAATTTACCACCAAAGAGCAATGCTCCATACATTTCCCAAACAGAAAAATCGAAGCAAGGCGAGTGGAACATCGTCCATACATCTTGCGCATCAAATGTGAAGATGAGATTTTGCTGGAAGAGAAGATTATATACATTTTGATGCTCGATGACCACACCGCGCGGAGTGCCTGTCGAACCTGAAGTATAGATGACATAAGCTGCTGATTCTGCTGTGTTTTTTATAGAAAGAGCTTTTTTGTTATCGTCTAAATCTTCCATAAGAATAATGCAGAAATCCTCTCTTTTAAGGTCAGCGTTGAGAAGAATTTTATAGAGAAATTTTGAATGTGCTTCGTCTGTAATAATTATCTTTGCTTCACTATTTTTAAGAATGTATAAAATTCTATCATCAGGATAGCTTGGATCAATTGGAATATAAGCCTTGCCAGCTTTTAGCACACCCATAAAGGAAGCAGGAATATGCCATGAACGATCAAGAAAGGTTGCAACCCATTGATTATCATTATTAATTAGTGTTGAAGCTTTTGCTACAATAGTATTTGCTATACGATTTGATTCTTGATCAAGCTCTTTATAAGTGATTTCTCGATTTGCATCCTTAATAGCTATATTTTTAGGGAATTTTTTTGCAATTTGAGCAAATTTTTCATCTAAAGTCATGGGGATAAGAGGCAAATGCTTAGATGATTGCGCCATGATGCTAGATATATCAAGTTTTTCGTTTTCTAAAAGCACATCAAGAGAGAAAATTTTTGTGCTTTGCTCTTGTTTAGAGGCAAGATAATTAAGAATTATTTCAAAGCGTTGAACAAATTCTTCAGCTGTCTTGTCGTCAAACAGAGTTTTATTCCATGAAAGCGCAATAGTGCCATCTTCCCTTGCCATACAAACAAGATCGTATTTACCAAAACCTAAGGCCGTGAGAGGAGTGTTGAGTGTATCAAACTTTGATTTTGTCGTGTCTTCAACAAAAAGTACGTCAAAGAGGGCAGTACGGCTCATGTCATTTTGCGGTTTTACGGCAATAACTAGCTGATCAAAAGGTATATTTGCGTGCGAAATTGCTTCAAGTCTTTGCTTTTGTAGATTTAATTCTAATTCACTTAAGCTTGAATCTTGTGAAATTATACTACGCAGAGGAATAAGCTGTAGCATAGGTCCTAAGGGCAATTTTGCTGTATCGCAGTCAAAACTATCACTTTCTTTATGCTCGATAACTTCGCCTATAACAATATCATCTTGTAAGGAAAGTCTATGTAAAAAGGCGGCATAGCCAGTGCGAATTTTATCTATACTTAGAGGCGCAATTTTGAAAGAGGCATAGCCTTGTTCATAGATATGCACAGCTTGTCTGGGATTGTCATAAGGCAGGGTAAGTTTGTCAATTCCTTCAAGTTTTTCCTTCCAATAATGTGCATTCTCTGTGTTTAGCCAATCTTTTTTCCTTTCTTCTTCGGCTTTTGTGGCAAAGTTTTCAAAGTCAGTGTAGGGAAGAAGCTTGTAGGATTTTTTTGTTTCATAATCAATTAACTCTTCGGAATTAATGATTAAATCAAGCAGCTCGTCGCACAAGATATTCAAGGTGCGATAATCTGCTATGCTATGGTGCATACTTAGTGCTAAGTTTTTCCCGTCTTTTGTAAGTATCACACGCGCAAGAGGGGCTTTATCTAAATCAAAGGGGGCTTGCGCTTTTTTGATAATTTCTTCTCTAGAATTAACCATAATTATAGGTAACTGCGGAATATTTCCTTTGATCATTGAAGGCATTGCATTATCTGTTTGGCTTGCCTCCATAGAGAGTGAGAAGAGCGGATGGCGCTGTGCTAAAATATCTATAGCCTTATGAATTTTATTACTTTCTATGGCAAAATCAAGCTCTTTAATAATAGGCATAGTATAATAAGTAGGCGCGTGACTATAAAGAACATTTTTTTCAAATCTATCGACAAACCACAAGCGTTCCTGATGGAAGTTTGGCACAAAGATTTCTTCTTGCCTTGGCAAAGAGCCATCAGCCTGATTGAAAGCTGCAATAAGTTCATTAAACCAAATTTTTACAGTGCTTTCCATGTATAATTCATCGTCATACGCAAGCTTGAGAGCGATATTTTCGCCATCTTCACTGACATTAAGCAAGAAATCATATTGCGCGGAAGGTGTGTCGATTTCCTTTGCATCCCAAGCAACTTCGCGGAGTGGAGGCAAAATATCGTTGCGGCTGTCTTGTACAAGAACAACATCGACCAAACCTCCTCTTTGCACGAGAGGAGAATTCTCTTTGGCAATTGCATTCATAAGCGTATGTGAAGGCACAAGTTTTTGTGAAGATTCCAATATTGTTTTTTGTGTGTTGCGCACATTTTCAATAAAAGTTTCAATGGCTTGAGCTTCAGCGCTTTCAGAGTCTAGCGTCGTGTCTGTAAGCTGGAGGCAAAGAGGGAGCACTTCAACAAAAAAGCCCATAAGATTTCCTGTAAGTGGGTGTGTTCTACCCGCATGAGCAAGGCCAAAGCAAATGTTTTTATTCGCTATTTTTTCGCTGAGCCACTGTGCCCAAATAGTGCTGATTACAGCAAAAATTGTTGAATTTGCTTTTTCTGCTATGAGGGCTAACTTTTTTATACCTTCTTGTGAAAGGCTAGCGTGAAGATTTTTTCCTGTAAATTTGGCTTGACTTGGTCTTTCAAAATCAAGCGGAAGTGTGCATCTTTGCGCTTGCTTTAATCTTTGGATTGTCCAGTCTATATGGTCAGTATTACTTACATTTTCTAAGGACCAAGCGGCATAATCTCTAAAGCGTATACGTGGTGCAGGTGAGAGAGCTTTGTCGTGGTATATCGCAATAAGTTCTTGAATTAATATGCCAAATGACCAAACATCGCACACTGAATGGTGTATAGAAATAATCAGCCAATCTTTTGCATTTTCTTCACCATTATTTCTAAAGATTTTTGCTCTCAAAAGTGGAGCTTTTGATAAATCAAAGGCTTGAGCAACAAAAATTTCTGCATCGCGCTCAGGATTATCGCTCATGACTCTTTCAAGTGAAAGAGGAGGATTTTCTTCAATATATTGACGAGCTTGCCCATCTTCATCAACAAAGGCTGTGCGCAAAACATCATGTCTTTGCATAATAACTTTCAATGCATAGAGAAGTTTTTTCTCGTCAAAATTTTCTGCAATAAAGGCGAGGCCAATATTATATACGCATAAACCAGGTTGGATTTGATCATGCAACCAAAGCCTTGTTTGCGGTGAACTTGCGGCGTAATTTTTTGCTTCTGCTAGAAGTGGAATGGCAAAGGCACTTGCCTTCGTTTGTGAGGCACTATAAGACTTTTTTCCAGTGCTTCCTCCATTCGCATCATTCATTGGAGGCGTTGGATCTTTATCAAACCAGCCATCATCAGCCATGGCTTTCACACCTTTTTCAATAGCAGAGATGATTTTTTCAATATCATTATCTGTGTGCTCAGTTGACAAGAAGCAGTTACGCCCTTCCCAAACAAAGATACCGGCTTTGAGTAGGTGGAAGTTCAAAATTTCAGAATTTTCCCTGAAATCAAAACGGAAGAGTGAGGAAAAATATTCAGTTTTAATAGGTGCTTTATAGCGTGCAAAAATTTCATCTAAGCGCTGACACATTTTCTTCGTTTTTTCAGCAAGCTCTTTTTGCAAAGCGCCATTATCATCAATAATACGCTTCAAAACAGCTTCTGCGGCAATCATTGATAGAGGGTGCTGGCTAAAAGTTCCTGCTACAAAGGCTGTGTGCGCAGTAGGGAGTGAAGTGTCGTCATAATTCCATTTGCCGCCATCAACAGCATCCATAAATCTATTTTTGCCTGCAACCGCACCTACAGGAATGCACGCGCCTAAAACCTTGCCATAAGTGACAATATCCGCTTCTATTCCCCATAATTCTTGCATTCCTCCAGGGCTCATGCGAAGACCTGTGATCATTTCGTCAAATATAAGAGCAATATCGGTAGACTTTGTAATATCACGTAATTCTTTGACAAATTTATAAGGTTGTAAGGCAGGATTTCTACTTTGTATAGGTTCTACTAAGACTGCGGCAAGTGAATCTGCATTATTTTTGATAAATTCCAAAGCCTTAGGATCACCGTAGCGAAGTACGATAGTGTCTTCGACCATGCCTTGTGTTGTGCCATCAGTTATTGGAAGTGTGGTGTAGCCTTGATTATCAGCATTTGCCCAGCCGCTTGCAAGAACAGCATCAAAAGAACCGTGGAAAGAATTTGCAAAGACGACAATCTTTTGCTTTTTCAACACAGAACGTGCAAGGCGAACCGCTACCATAACGGCTTCAGTTCCTGAAGAGAAGAAGGCTACCCTATCAGTTTTTGTGAGCGAGCAAAACATTTCTGCCACTCTACCATTTACTTCGTGGTGAGGTCCAAGTCCAAAGCCGTCATTCAATTCTTTTTTAATGGCATCGCTTACAAAAGCAGGGGCATGGCCAAAAAGACCTGCGCCAAAAGAGCCTGTAATATCGACATATTCTCTGCCGTCAATATCCCAAACGTGCGCGCCTTGTGATTTGGTGACAACCAATGGATAGATAAGATTTTTCCATTCAGGTTTAAATCCAATCATAGAGCGTGGACCAGCTAAATGCTTGCGATCACGAATGGCTAATTTCTTTGAATTAGGGCTAAGAGCAGTCCATTCCTTTGTAAGCTTTTCGATATGCGCGAATTGCTTTTGTGTGAAGTTGCTTCTTGAGGTTAAATCTTTAAATAAGCCTTTAACCTCAGTTTTCGCAACTTTTGTTTCTTGAATAGGAGTTTTTTGAGCTATTGCTATGCTATCAGTTTTTTTTTTTACTTCGCCTTCTTGCAAAGGTTGCGCATTTTGTGAAAGCATAGAAAGCTGTTGAGCAAAAATGTTTTGCATGGCTTCTACTTGTTTGATAAGAACATTTTCAACAGCAGAACTTGCTACTGCTTGGCTTGCAGGTTGAGTTTGTGTTTCATATGCATATACAGGAGCTTGCGCACTTTCTACAGGCGCACTGACAACTTGTTCTGTCACTACTTCTTCTGTAATATAGGCTTCATCGCCAAGGCTTTGCTCTGCCATAAAAGTAGCAAGTTTTCTTGGAGTATCAAGTGGTTGGAAGAAATCATTCACTTCTGGCGCAAAACCAAATTCAAGATTTAATCCTTGTGTTACTTGCACTAATACAAGAGAATCAAGTCCGAGTTTGAACCAAGAATCGTCTTGTAACTCATTTTGCACATCTGCGCCTATAATCTGAGTCAAGAGAGAAAGCACACTTGCTTCAAGTTCTTGTTTTTTTGGATTTTCTTTTCTTACAGTAGAAACAATTTTTTGCGTATTTTGCGCTACTGGAGCTTGCATTACAGGCTCTTGAATTGTATGTGCCACTGTGTTTTGTGTTTGTGTGCTCACATTTGTTT
>CAYJFE010000002.1:55377-63392 GCA_964369165.1 uncultured Desulfovibrionaceae bacterium
TTTGTGTTTGTGTGCTCACATTTGTTTGCATAGCGCAAGTTTTTGTGCATCCGCCTTTTGCATTTTTATTATAAGGAGCAACTAATAGAGAAGAAATTGTTCCGCTTATTCCAAAGGAATTGATGCATACAAGAGCATTTTCGTCTAAAGCGATTGGATTTTGTGCCACATCAAGGTGTAGAGCATTCCAATCAATATACTTTCCTTTATTTCCGTGCATTGGCATAGCTGGCATGGATTTATGTTGTAAACCGAGCAAGACTTTCACAAAGGAAGCTATACCAGCGGCACTTTCAAGATGGCCGATTTGTGCTTTAATAGAGCCTACAGGCAAGGTCTTACCAGTAGCATTGAATTTTTCCTTGCTTATCACATCACCAATAGAATTGAGTTCGATAGGGTCGCCAAGCGGTGTGCCTGTTCCATGGCCTTCTATATAGCAGATGTCAGAAGGGGAAATATTTGATTTTTCAAGCATTTTTCTAAGAAGTCTGCGTTGAGCTGTGCCATTTGGTGCGCTCAAGCTTCCAGCTCTGCCGTCGTGCCCAATGGCTGAAGCTTTGATAACACCAAGAATAGTATTACCATCGCGCAGTGCATCGCTCACTCTTTTGAGAACTACCATTCCACAGCCTTCGCCGCGTATGTATCCATCAGCATTATCGCAGTAAGGGCGACAAACGCCGCTAGGAGAAAGTGCTCCCATCATAGATAAAACTGTACCTGGACGGCTTGATTGGATAAGGTTTACGCCACCAGCTAAAGCTGTTTCGCAACGATTGTCAATAAGTGCTTGACAAGCTTGGATAATTGTAACTAAGGAAGAAGAACAGGCTGTGTCAAGGCTGATGCTTTCGCCATGCAGATCAAAAAGATGTGAAATCCTTCCGCAAGCAGAGGACATCATTGAGCCTAATATACTGTAAACATTAAGAGAACTTTCAGGTTCTTCAAAAAGCGGACGCATGGATTCGGCATTTGAAAGGCCTACATAAACGCTCGTGTCAGTACCTTTAAGTGCATTTGCATTGCCAAATGCGTGCTCAATAGCTTCATAAGTAGTTTTGAGAAGAAGTTTTTGATGCGCTTCGATATTATCTCTTTCGATTTGTGTCATTCCAAAATTGTATTTGCCATTGTCACTTTCTTTGTCTAAGTCATAGCAATCTTTAGAAATATATGCGCCGTATTGATGAAGTTCTTCGCACATTGAAAATGCAATTTTTTGCTCAGTCAATAAAGACCAATATTCATCAATAGAATCAGCTTGAGGAAAATGACAAGCCATACCAACGACAGCAACATCGTTAGAATCGTAAGTGATTGTAGTATTATTTTGTGTACTTGCTTCTTCTTTAGGGCTTAAATTTTCAGCTTCATTTCTTCTGAGAAGTTCGTCAGTCACAGCTTCAAGTGTTGGATAGTCAAAAAGGAAGGAGTTTTCAAATTCTCTTTCAAAAATTTGTGAAAAGCGACTGAGCATAGCCATAATTCTTAGTGAGCTTATGCCTTGCTCCATAAAGCCGTATTGTGGGTTGAGTCTTTGAGAAGCATTTTCAAAAACAAGGCTAGAAAGCTCATCAGTGAGGCGAGTGCAAAGTTTTTCTTTGTTGCCTAGCATAAGAGCTTCTTTAATTCTGCTCCATCTAGTTTTTAGAATAGCTTCAAGATTTTTACTAAATTCATCAAATTCGCCTAAGCGGTAACTTTCTGAAAGGGCAAGTCTTTGTACTTTATTGCTTGAAGTTCTTGGTAATTTTTCAACTGGAGCGACAATGCGTGGCAAAACGCCAACATTTCTGAAAAGTGTTGTGGCAATTTTTTCAGACATTTCATAAAAATCTTTGCCTTCTTCCCATTCAACAAAAACGCCCAGAGCTTCTGTGCCATTTTTTTCTTCTACTGCTGTTGAAGCAACTCTTTCCATCGGAATTTCAGCAATATCCGCAACATTTTTTTCAATATCATGCGGATAATAGTTCACACCACCAATAATGATAATTTCTTTTACGCGACCAGCAATAAAAAGATTATCTTCTAAAATAAAACCTAAATCACCAGAATTTAGCCAGCCATCGCTTGTATAAAGCGTTTTGGAAAGCTCTTCATTATTCCAATAACCTTGTGTATTAGATTCACTTTTTATTTGTATAAGCCCGACATAGCCGTCTTGCAAGATTTCATTATGTTCGTTTACTATGCGAACTGGCATTGCATCAAGCACAGGGCCTACTGAAACCATATCTACTTTTTCCGCTTCATCAGCAGGATTAAGCACAATGCGTGAGCCCCAAGCAAGGCTTCTTCTGTCTGCTTCAATAAAGAACATATCTTCGTATGTTACTGAAACAACTAAGGTTGCTTCTGCTAAACCATAGCCGGGTTTCATAGCTGTTTCGCTCAGGCCGTGTGGTTTCATAAGCTCGACAAATTTCTTTGTAACAGCCGGATTTATTTGTTCAGCGCCATTTGGTAAATGCTTAAGAGAAGTAAGATCCCAATGTTTTGCGCGTTCATAATCATAAGTTTCAACCATTTGTGCTACGCCAGAATTTGTAATTCCGCTAAAAGTGGCTTTGAAATGGCTTGCGCCTTCAAAAAGAGTGAAAGGATCTTTAATAAAAGAAGCGGCAGGCACAAGAATGTGGCTTTTCATCATTACAATAGGGGCAATGTGGAAGAGAATAAGCCCAAAATCGTGTGTGAGAGGAAGCCAACTCATCATTCTTTCAAAGCTTTCAACACCAAAACGGCGAACAGTTGTTGCTATATTCACCAAAAGATTGTTATGTGTTACCATAACACCTTTTGGCGCAGATGTAGAGCCTGAGGAATACTGCAAATAAGCGACATCAGAGCCTTTAGCATTGTGTATAGCCATTTCAGCAGTTGAATATTTGCCTTCTTTCTTTCCTAAATCCGTAGAAAAAATATTTCTTTCTTTCTTTTCTAAAGTGTCAAAACAAGGCTGTGAATCAGTCACAATCCAGATTGATTTGTCATTTTCTGTAATAAAAGCAAGTCTTTCCCATGCTTCTTCATTTGTAGGCACGGAAAGAGGCACGCCAACAAAGCCGCCTACTATAGCCGCCCAAAAATTTTCAACAAATTGCTTTTGGTTATTGCAAAGAATAATAAGAACTTCGCCTGCTTTCGCGCCTAATTTACGAAGATTTGCCGCACGAAGCCTTGAAGCTTCGAGTAGATCTTTATAAGGCTGTACATCGCTTGTTCCATCACTATAATAGGTGAGAGTGTGCTCTGTTTTAGCACAAGCTTCAAGATATTGAGTGATAGTTTCAAGTTCTGGTGTGTAAGTCTGGTTGCGATTGTACTTATTCATAAATACCTCAAAATAATTCGTAAAGTTAAAAGTTTGATTAAGGCGATTAGTTCTTTGGTTCCTCATGCATATTACCATAAGTCATAGTGACAACTCTGTCAGCAACGTGGAAATAGCGATCGTCGTGTGAAATAACAAGTAAAGTTCTTCCTTGTGCTTTTAATTTTGGCAAAAGTTCAAGATAGAAAAATTCACGGAAGTGATGGTCAAAATCTGCCGCAACTTCATCAAAAAGCAAAATCTGCCTATTTTCTAAAATAGCGGTGAGTAAGGCAAGGCGTTTTCTTTGACCTGACGAAAGGCTAGTTGTTGAATAACGCCCATTTTCGATATTAAGCTTTGAACTAAGGCCCATAAGCTCTAATAATTCGTCTAATTCCTCTTTAGATGCTTTAATTCCATAAAGGCCATTAAAGAGGTAAAAGTCTGTAAATACGCATGAAAACATATTTCGATAGCTTGAATAGCCAATGTTTTCAATGCTTTTTCCATTGATATTAAAGTTGCCAGATTGGGCTTTTGTGAGTCCTGCAAAAAGGCGCATAAAAGAAGACTTACCGCTGCCATTAGAACCACGTAAGATAACAAAATCATTCTTCTTTAAGCTAAAATGTGGAATTTTTAATTCGAAAGCGGCAGTATCTGAATTCTTTTCTTTTGGATAGGTAAAGCTGATATTTTCAAGCTTGATTTCTTCAAGTTCTATATGCTTGATATGATTTGTATCGTCTTGAATATCTTCTAAAAAATCGTAAAAATCAGTAAGTCCACGAAGGATAATAACAGCACGCGCCGTTGTTGGAATAAAGAGGCAAAGACCAAGTACAGGTGTGATGGTGAAAAGTGCGATTGTAGTAAATTCAGCAACCTGATCAAGCGATAAAGTTAAAAATCTGCTTATGAAAAAGACCATAAAACCTACGGGAATAAAAGAAAAAGTCATATAAAATGAAGTGCTTTTTGATTGAAACAGATAGGTTTTATTTCTTGCTTGGTAGTATTCTTGGCTTAATTTGAGGATATTGCCTTCAAAAAGTTCGTCGCTCTTTTTCTTATTCATTTTAAGCTCAACAAAACCCATAACAATATCTTTTAAAGAACCAAAAAACTCGTCTTCTTTTGCGCGTCTAATTTTATAGCTTTTTACTAAATCATGCTCTAGAAATATGAATATACTTGCCATTAGGGCAATAGAGCCAAAAAGCAAGATACCAGCGATTGGCGAAATTGTGAGCGAGTATAAAAATGAGGCAAAGACCATGCATATGCCCGAAAAAAATGGGCCTACAAAGCGTGCTGCTTCGATAACCATATCGTTATTGCCAAGAAGCACAGTATAGATTTTATTTTTGTCAAGGTCTTGAAATTCTTGGTAGGAAATTGTTCTTAATTTATCGGCAACGCCCTCCACAAGACGATTTATTCTTGTACCGACAATTTTAATGGCTAAGTTCATTGATTTTGTGAACAAAAAACCATAAGAACAGAGGCAGATAATAAAGATAAGCATTGAGCGAAAAGTTGGTTCGCCATATTGCACAATATCCGTTACACCTATGCCAATTGAAAAAACCATAAGCCCTTGTAAAAGACCAGCAGCAATTGAGCAAATGATGATGGAGTTCAAATCTTTTGGAGAACTTTCTTTGATAAATTTTAAAAATTCTACGAGCACTTCTATATCTCCAAAAAATCAGATTTTCTACACAAAATTATTTGAGCAAAATATAAAAAACATAAATAGCTATAATTTCATGTGTTTTTGTAAACAAAGTTTAGAAATATCAATAAAAAACAAAACTCTGCACCATGCGTGAAAAGTTCTTAGGTAAAGAACTAAATCAATACATGGTACAGAGTATATTTATATACTAAGCAGGGTTTGCTTCTTTATCTTTTGCTGCGTTTTTAGCAACATTTTTGCCTACTTCGTATTCTTTAGCAAAATCGTCTTTTACTTTTTCTACTGATAGGTCTTCAATTGTGCCGCCATTAGCAAAGTGTTTATCAAAAATTCTGCCGATAGCGTAAGTGCTGCCGCCACCAAGAACAGAAAGTGTGAGAGCAGAAGCTGTGTAGCCAACAACAGGAACAGCTTTAAGCAAGCTAAAAGCCATAGGAGTGAGAGCAACAGGAGTTACAGAACCGACTAATGGTCCAATGATGTTTTTTACAGTATTTTCTTTGAAAGTTTTACCATAAATTTCGCTGAGTTTTCTTACAAGATTTACTTGAATACCAAGCAATGCAACTACGTCTACTGCAGGAACAGGAATCATACCTGTAGCAACTGCGCCGTAAACGTGTTTTGTGATAAGGCTTTCAGCTTGTGAATTTTGGCAGCAACCGCTTTTGTTTTCTACTTCACTCATTTTCAATTCTCCTTTGGTCAGGTGTTAAATTTTATACGCGAATACACAAATTCGCAACTAAAGCTCATGTATATGAGTATACATACATTTTAAACATGAAATACTGCTTTACATATGCAAAGCGGTGTAAATTTTCTATCATTTTTTTTAAAAAATAGCAAGCAAATTATCGTTTTGAAAATGCTTTAAAGGAGCTTTCTATTCTTTTGAGATAGCGTTTTGACTATAATTTCAATAAGCTGTGAAGGGTTGTCGAGTAAAAAGAAATGGTCACCAGAAACTTTTTTCACTTTGAATGAGTTTGAGGTATAATTTTTCCATTCTTTGACTTTATCTTCAACTAAGAGATCTTCCTTAGCAGAGATTGCAGTTATGGGCCAATCTATAATATTTTCTTTTGCATGCTGAGGATTATAGAGAGTGATTGCTTTTAAATCAGCCTTGAGAACTGGCGCGAAGAGTTTGGCGATTTTCGCTTCTTCCGCTGGCGAGCTTGAAGTTTGCGTACTTGAAAATGCTTTTGCGCTAGTTTTCCAAAATTCTAGTAAAGGCAAGTCTAGCATGGATTTATCAAAGCCATAATACCCTGGAGGATAGGAGCTTGAGGCTATAAAGTGGCATTCAGATGCTAAAAAGCCTCTTTTTGACAAGGATTGAATGAGAAGATAGGCATTTTGTGCGCCTAAGCTATGCCCCATAATATATGTAGGGCGAGGCTGTGGGGCGATTTTCAAAACTTGTGCGACAAAGTCTTCATTCATTTCTTCAAGAGTTTGCGGTAATGGTTCAGAAAGTCTTCTACCATGGCCAGCAAGTTCGAGGGCTTCGATTTGAAAATATTTTTCTAAATCTGTGAAGAGGTATCTATACATCATAACGCTTCCCCCCGCGTGAGCGAGGAGAAGCAGTAGTGGTTTTTGTGAATGAGGCATGAGTTTCCTAGAACATATAATTCAACATAAGATTTACTTGATGCTCTTTGCCTGTGTCAGCAAAGCGGCCTTGATAACCTAAGGTGAGATCTAAGACGCTCATATTCATGAACTGAGTTGAGCTTGTCACGTTTAGGCCAAGAAGGAGGTTATTTTTATCAAGCGGACGAGAGAGAGCTGTAAAGTCAGAACCGCCAACATAGCGCGCCTGTGTTTCGAATTGCGTATCGCTAAGATAATGCTCCCAAGCAACTTTTGCGCCAAGGTTGAAATTGGTGCTATTCATTTCATAGAATTGATAATCCGCACCAAGTGAGAGAGAAGTGAACCATAAATCTTCGCTGAATGCGTCTGAATTGATGGCTAAGAGGCCATTTTCTTCATAGCTTTCTTGGCTTATATGCATATAGTTTAGGCCAACAGCTGGAGAAATGGTGAATTTATCGTTCACATAATAATGCAAGGCATATTCTGCACCAAGGCTGGTAATGTCTTGATCAAAACTTGCCTCATGAGTGGCATAGCCAAGAACTGTACGTTTAGTGTCATTGCTGATACTTGTGTAAGCAATGCTACCTGAAAGAGTCATGCCAAGGTTTTGTGTGAGCATTTTATCCCACGCGCCAGCAAAGCCTAGGGTAACAGTTTTAGCTTCTGCGTCTGAATCAATATTTTTGTATTCTGTATCAGAACCACTAAAGCCAAAGAATGGGCCAAAGATAAAGGATTCATTTGGCTCAAAAGCAAGGCCAAGCATTGCGCCTTTTGTTTCTTGATCATAGCCATCAAAATCGCCGTCGGTGTCATAGCTTGTGTCGTTGTAGAAGGTGTTGAAATTGATGTGCGTTTTTAATGTGCTTTCTTTTTCTGTAAGAAGGGCGGAGTTCACTCCTTTAAATTCAGTAAAGTCTGAACCAGCGGCCATACCTTGTGAATTAGCTTGCCCTATGCTTTGTGCTGTAGGAACATTTATGCGATAAAATCTTTGCGATGGCGGAAGCACAACTAATGGCTTGCCTGTTGCAAGTGATGCTGTATGTGAAGATATGCCTGCAAGTGTTGCGTCCATAGTGGCTTGCGGAGTAAGGTTTTTTGCATCGCCAATAAAGGCTTGACCAAAACTTGTGCCCTTTGTGGCTTGTGCAAATGAATTATACAAATCACTCTCAATAGGGCTTGAAGAGCTCATAGCAAAATTTACATATTGGTCTTTTGTTGTAGCAGTATTACCACTTGATTCAGTAATTGTTCCTGCTAATACTGTTCCGCCTAAGAAAGTAACACCATTTGTTGAAAAACTAGTTACTTCATCGGCAAGTAGAATAGTTTCGCCCACTTCAGGCAAATCGCCAAGCCATGAGATATTGG
>CAYJFE010000003.1:0-62305 GCA_964369165.1 uncultured Desulfovibrionaceae bacterium
ATAGGCTTACCTTCCATTCACTCAGGCATACAGTAGCGACGAATTTAGCAAAAGTTCTTGATGTGCGAAGTCTTATGGACGTGATGGGCTGGAAAGAAGTGTCCATGGCGGCACGCTATATTCACACACATGAGGATACTAAGCGTAATGCAGCGAATATTTTGGCTGACGCGTGGAAAGAGAAATAAATTTGTCACTGCATACAGTATAAAACATTTTATCCCATTCAGAAAAAACTTCTCGTTTTTACAAACTTTTTTCTCTACAGAGAAAAAACTTTTGACTTAATTTTTATTTATGCATATATATCTTTTAGAGCATTTCTTATTCTCTCAATCCAGTGAAATGCAATTAATGTAGTGGATATAGGTGATTATTATGATTGTACGCGAAGAATATCTTGAAGTTTTGAAGAGTTTCCAAAATAAACCTGTCATCAAGGTAGTTACTGGTGTAAGAAGATGTGGAAAGTCTACCCTATTTCAGCTTTTTCAAAACTATTTATTCGATCAAAAAATCAAAAAAAATCAAATAATTTCGATTAATCTTGAAAGTGTTGAAAATGACTATCTACTTGATTATAAAGAGCTCTACAATCATGTAAAAAAATCCTTACATAAAAGCTTGATGAGCTATGTTTTTATCGATGAAGTTCAAAATTGCCCGCAATTTGAAAGAGCAATCAACAGCTTACTTCTTCTTGATAATATAGATATTTATATTACTGGTTCAAATGCTCATATGCTTTCGGGTGAACTCGCCACACATTTAGCAGGTCGCTTTATTACAATAGATATGCTCCCCTTCTCTTTTAGAGAATACTGCGCATCAACACAAGAAATTGACCTAGCTAAAGATGTAAAATTCAATAATTATATAAAACACGGCGCTTTTCCTTATATAGCTGTTCATGCAAAAGAAGCGCAGGAAATAAATACATATTTAGAGGGAATTTACAGCACGATACTTCTTAAAGACATTGCGGGACGAGCGGGAATTTCAGATATAAACCTTTTGGAATCTATAATAAAAACGCTTGCAACATCAGTAGGTTCACCAATATCAACAAAGAAAATAGCCGACACTATTACTTCAACAGGACGAAAAACCTCCGTAAATACCATAGATATGTATTTGCGTGCGCTTACTGATTCTTTTATATTTTATAAAGTGGATCGTTACGATATAAAAGGCCGACAATATCTTAAAACTCTTGGCAAATACTATATTGTTGATACAGGTATTCGCAATCTTATATTAACTTCTGCCTCTTCTGATATAGGGCATCTTATTGAAAATTTAGTATATTTCGAATTACTAAGGCGTGGATATAAAGTAAATATAGGAAAAGTTGATGACAATGAAGTCGACTTTGTGGCTCAAAAATCTAACACAACGCTCTATGTGCAAGTAGCTGCATCTGTCATTGATGAACAAACTTTAAAGAGAGAACTCACTTCTTTTGATAAAATTAAGGACCATAATGAGAAAATCCTCATCACTCTAGATAGAATAGGCGCAAATATAAGTCATAATGGTATTATGCAGTATAATCTTGTCGATTGGCTGATGAGCTAAAACGAAAAGTAAAACTACAGCAGCGAACATGGAATAAATATTGCACTCTATTTATCTGAAGAAGTAAGGAAAGAAAAATTTTCCTATAAACTAAGTTGAATCAATGAATGGAGGAAAAATAGTGAGAATATCAAGTAATCAAAATTTTGCTCTTTACAATGAATTGTCCTTCAATAAAGCTCATAATGAAAAAACTGACAAAGCGGTTCAAATAGATAAAACGGCAGATAAAACTAAGGAAGCAACAGAAAGCACTTCCACAAATAACACAATTGAAACGCAAAAGACAGACAATTTGACTTCAACTTCATTGACTAGCTCCACTTTAGACCCTGCATTTGTTGAAGAAATTATAGCTAGAGCGAAACAAGGTGCTCACGATTGTGTCTATATGAGCGAAGAATTTCATGAATTTGCGAATACCTATAAGCTTGAAAATGTTTCGCCAGATCGCTCAATCATTCCATCTGCTTTTGAAAATATACTCTCATTTTATGATAATCAACTCCCCTCAATTTTTGATCTTTTAGGCACACCTTATACAGCTTCTGCTGTACCCGGTATGGCAACATTTTATGAAAATGGTGAAGCAATTATGACTTATTCAGAAACTGGCGGCTTTAGCCCACAACAAACACAGGCTGAAGGCAAGTTTTATGATGAATCAAAGGAAATCTATTTCAAAGCCTATACAGAGGAAAGAGCGAGAATGAAAGCAGAAGATATTCCCGATGCAACAGGGAATGTTCCCGGTACTAGCGTAAACGGAATTACGAGGTTGTAGTTTTTATATTCTAAAAATCATGCTAATAGAAATCCTGTAGAATAAATAGATACATTCAACTTATTCCACAGGATTTTATATTCTACTTGCATAGAGCATTTTATAATGCACAATTAGTGTATGTTCTAAATAAAAAATTCTGGATGCTTTTCTTGACTTGTTGATTTTTTTAGTGCAATTCCAGCTATTTTTTTAAAAAACTTATTGATGTCCCTTGCCTTTTGCGGGCAGATATTAATACATCTCATACAGGTTATACAAAGCTTTTTGTCTGTCCTATGCGGTGCTTCCTTAGGAATTGCCTGTGCAGGGCATTCAGCACTGCATTTACCACATTTATTGCATAAAGAAGATGTTTTTGATTTTACAGGCAGTCCGTTATATTTTACATATGGAAAATTACCTTTGACTTTAATATCATCAATATTTTCAATATTATCAATAGCCGATAATTTATTTAAGCTTTCTTGTGCAAACTTTTCAGCTTTAGCTAAATCATCTGAATTAGGTCTTGTCTTAGCAATCTCAGTAACAATAGAATGCCTTGAAGTGAAAGCTGCTGCTGAAACAACTTTAAATCCTTGTCTTCTTAATGTTTGTACAAGTTCTAGAAGAGCATCGTCATATTCCCTGTTTCCATAGACAACAACAGCGATTGCAGGTGTATTATTGCCTTTTAAGTGCTTAATATTTTTTAAAGCGATGTGTGGAACTCGCCCACCAAAAGCCGGTACTCCAACAACAATCAAGTCTTCATTTGTAAATTCCTTAGTCACAGATTTGGTAGTGATGCTTTGAAATTCGTTATTTGGAAGATTTTTTGACAGAGCTTTTAAAACAGTTTCTGTTGTTCCAGCAGGGCTGAATGAATAGGCATAAGAATTTTTAATATTCATAAATTTCAGTCCAATATATTTTAGAATAATTGTTTACCGCTATTTGGGCCAGCGCCCTCATCATAGATTTTATCAACGCTGAAAGTCCACACAGCTTTAGGTTGATATTTCATATTTTCAAACATTTTTGAAAATGTTTCAAACAACTCACCTTCTGTAGAGCGTTTTTGCGCTGTTGCGCTCACTAAATACGATTCCATACCTTTTATAGCAAGAAGAGCCACTTTAGAGTTGGCACGCAAATTTGCACTTGTAGTATTCATAAATACTTCTGCAACCGCCATTGTGTCATCATCAACTACAATAATACTTCCTGCAACGATAGAGTGAACTTCGCCGTCTTCTGCGACTGTACTTATGATTTTAGTGCTTTCTTTATCCATAAATAATTTGCTAACATTTTCTAATTTTTTCATATTACATCCTCTTTTCTAGGTTGTATGATTTACTTATTTTTTAAAGCGAAGAAATATCAACACATAAAAATTGCTGTGTCAATAAGGCATAAAAATATTAGTTAGTTTGAAAAACATGAGTGATAGGTGATTTTTTTATGTGTTTCCAGTAATAAGAACTCATCTTATATATTCACTACTCATTCATGTGAATATTTACTAAAAACAATCCTTAAAATCCTGTGTATTATATATTATTATTTTAGGATTGACATTAAATTCTAATAATATTATAAATAATTCAAATGTTAGAGTGTTACTGGTTATGCAGGCATTAACTAGCGAAAGGTTTATTTCTTTTCGTCTTGTTGGTGCGTGCTTTTTTTCGTTCCAACAAAAAATAATTTATTTTGGAGGAATTTAACATGAAAGACAAAATTTTTAGCACTCTACAAAGAGTTGGGCGTTCATTTATGCTCCCAATCGCAATTTTACCGGTAGCAGGTTTGCTACTTGGTATCGGCGGTTCATTTACAAATGCAACCATGCTTGAGACTTATGGTCTTAATGACCTTATAAGTCCTGGAACGATATTATATTCTATTTTTAGTGTAATGTCTAAATGTGGTGATATTGTTTTTGCAAATTTACCTTTGATATTTGCAATGGGTGTTGCCATTGGTATGGCAAAGAAAGAAAAAGAAGTAGCTGCCCTGTCAGCAGTTATTGCATTTTTAATTATGCATACTGCAATCGGTTCATTAATTACAATTAATGACGCGACATCATATTTAATCGCAGGTTCTGTAACATCAGTAGTTGGTATACAATCTTTACAAATGGGTGTTTTCGGTGGTATTATCGTAGGTCTTGGTGTTGCAAGCTTACATAATAAATACTATAAAATTGAACTTCCACAAGTTTTATCATTCTTCGGAGGAACAAGATTTGTACCTATCGTATCTTCACTCGTTTATTTAGTTGTTGGTATTGCAATGTTCTATATTTGGCCTACAATTCAAGCAGGAATTTATTCTATTGGTGAACTTGTAAGCAATAGTGGGTATGTTGGAACATTTTTATATGGTTTAATGGAAAGACTTCTAATTCCTTTCGGACTTCACCATGTATTTTATCTTCCTTTCTGGCAAACAGCAGTTGGTGGAACACTTATGGTTGACGGCGTGTTAATCGAAGGTGCTCAAAATATTTTCTTTGCACAACTAGCTTCGCCAAACACAGAAGTTTTTGCAGTTTCTGCAACAAGATTTATGTCAGGTAAATTCCCTCTTATGATTTTTGGTCTTCCTGGTGCGGCACTTGCTATGTATCATTGTGCAAAAGCAGAGAAAAAATCAATTGTAAAAGGTTTATTAATTTCAGCAGCTTTAACAGCTATGCTTACAGGTATTACAGAGCCAATTGAATTTACATTTTTATTTATAGCTCCTTTTTTATATGTTATTCACTGTATCGGTGCAGGTCTTGCATACATGATTATGCATATTTTAAATGTGGGCGTAGGTATGACATTCTCAGGTGGCATAATTGATCTTTCT
This sequence comes from uncultured Desulfovibrionaceae bacterium, assembly GCA_964369165.1. GTDB lineage: Bacteria > Desulfobacterota > Desulfovibrionia > Desulfovibrionales > Desulfovibrionaceae > CAYJAZ01. The sequence continues at coordinate 5,213 of CAYJFE010000003.1, forward strand.
TTATATGGAATTTTACAAGGAAATGATAAAACTAACTGGTTAATGATTATTGCAGTAGGACTTGTTTACTTTATAGTTTACTATGCAGTATTTAGATTTATTATTACAAAATTCGCTCTTAAAACCCCTGGACGTGAGGACGAAGGCGAAGAAACAAAACTTTACACAAGAAAAGACCTTGATGCTAGAAAACAAGGCAATGTAGACTTAAGCGACAACGAAAAACACGAAGTTAGCAAATTAATTTTATTAGGACTTGGAGGAAAAACTAACATTTCCGATGTTGACTGTTGTGCTACAAGACTTCGTATTACTGTAAATGATTCAAGCCTTGTTAAAGAAAGTTTACTTAAACAATCTGGTGCTGCTGGTGTTATTGTAAAAGGTGAGGGTGTTCAAGTAATTTATGGACCACGTGTAAGTGTAATTAAATCAGAATTTGAAGATTTCTTAGCTTTGCCACAAAGTGATAATGTAGTTTTAGATGAGGCACAAGAAGATTTATCAAATGAAGCTACGTTTGTATCTCCACTTAAAGGAACATTAGCACCATTATCAGAAACTCCTGACGAATCATTTTCTCAAGAAATGGTAGGTCGTGGTATTGTATTCTTCCCTACTGAAGGCACTTTAAAAGCCCCTTGTGATGCAAAAGTTATTATGGTGTTCCCATCAAAACATGCTATCGGATTGGAAACTCAAGATGGATTAGAACTTTTAATCCATGTGGGCATAGACACAGTGAAACTTGATGGAGTTCCTTTTGATGTTAAAGTTTATGAGGGACAAGAACTTAAAAAAGGTGATTTAATCATGAATTTTGACCTTGAAGCTATTAAAGCTAGCGCTACGAGTATTGCGACACCTATGGTATTTACTAATTTAGATGCTAGCAAACAAATTAATATACAAACTTTAGGACAAGTTGATTTTAACACAAATATATTAACTATTTCATAGAAAAGAGATGAAGATTTGATGAGAGTATTAAAGATTTTAAATAATAATGCATTACTAGCTTGTGATGACACACAAACTGAATATGTTTTTTTAGGTAATGGAGTTGGTTTTAAAAATAAAGCTGACACTGAATTTAAACCTACTGAGTATTATAAAAAATTTATACTCTCATCAAACATCGATAGAACTAAAACTTCTGACGAGATAATAAACACAATTTCACCACATTTTATTGAAATAAGTGCAGGGATAATATCTTTTGCTGAAGAAAAATTCTGTGAAGTTGACCCTAACATACTTCTTCCATTAGCAGACCATATTGCATTTGCGATTGAGCGAATTGAGAAAAAGATGGATATATCAAACCCGTTTACAAAGGAACTGCGATTACTATTTCCAGAAGAATATGAAGTTGCCCTAAAGGGAAAATCACTAATTTTAGATAAAACAGGTATAGAAATAAATGATGATGAAATATCATATATAACACTTCATATACACAGTGCAATTTCAGCTTCACATATTAGTGTTTCTCTACAAATAGCTAAATTTATACAAGATTTCATACATGAGATAGGTCAAGAATGTGGTATTACAATCAATGAAAACTCGTTCACATATAGCAGACTTATGACACATATGCGTTATATGATTGCTCGTGTGACTAAAAAAGAACGTCTTGACCTTAACATGAATGATTATTGTAAGACAAACTTTAAATTTTCTTATGAAAAAGCAGAATATCTAACAAAAGAAATTGGTAAATTACTTAATTTGAATATACAAGAAGTTGAAATCGGATATTTAGCCTTGCATATTGAAAGAATAATTAAATCTACACTTGAAGATGATGAATAAAAAACATATGTTAAAACTCAAAAGATGCCTAAATATTTTTTAATTTCAAGTTTTTTCACTTACCCTTATAACAAGATAAAATAGAGCTTTCATGTACTTTATTTATTGAATTATTTATAGGCATTTGTTCAAGTAAAACTTCAAGCTTTGCAAGACCTTCAGCTATATCTTTTTCACACTCTTTCCATGTGTATTTACCAGCCTTAATGTCTTTAAGGTGTTCTGCATTTTTTAGTGGGAAAACAAGATGATTGGTTTTTACAAGCTCTTCAATCTGAAAGGTACAACGCACTGCATGAGAGATAGCTTTCCAGTCAACATTTTCATTTTGTTCCGCCTGCACAGCTCTCTCGCCATATTTTTTATATGTAGTTTCAAGCCTTTGTACTACTTCAGAGATTTTTGTTTTTTCATGAAAGCCAGAGCCACATATATATAAAATATCGTAGTCTTGAGCGTCTCTTTTACTAAAGCAGAGTTTTTCATCAAAGAACAAATCTTTCAGCTCAGGTATCAATACTCCAAAAACATCTTGTTTTGCATATTTATTTTCGTCTAAATCTTTGATTATTTTATCATAGACAGATTTTAACAAATGAAGCCTTGAACCTTTCAAGCCATACTTCTTAGCTTGATGATGCGCATACGCTATATACGAAGTGTTTTCGCGAAGATTAATATAATCCATAGGCGATTTAAAGACCTGAGTTTCCATAAGAATTTGCGAAATATAGACAAGTGAATCCTTGTTTGTATAAGAAAAGAGCATATCAATGGCATTGGTATCGCCTCTTTTTAGGAGCGCAAACCAATGCTGCAAAGACCATAAATCTATGTCCACATCTACATTTGAATTTCTCACCCTGTCACTACTTGTGTGATGCACAATGGATTGGCACTTCTTTTCAAGAATCAAGTTTTCAAGATTTGGAAGGAAGATGCCTTTATAGTCGGTGTCAGAATTTTCTGTATTTGTGCCATAAAGATGAGAACCAAATTTTACAAGATAGAGTAAAGTTCCTTTGCCCTCACAAAGAGATTCAACAAATTTTATTATTTCTTGCATGGAAAGCCTCTAATAATTCTTACTTTTTCTTTTTGTATAGTGATAATCCTCTCGTTCTGCATTTGGATTTACACTCGCCCACTCCATAACTTTTTCTAAGCTTACAGGAGTGTAATTATTCGCATCTACACCCACATCAAAGCGTAAAATACCTGCATTTGCATTATCAATATTGTATTGCTCAGTCGAATGAATATGCCCATGCAAGTGAATCGAGCCTTCGCATTGACAATCCCACACTAAAAAAGGAAAGTGTGACAATACAAACATCTGTTTTCTATCATTATATTCAGCATGGAAGCGATGATAATCTTTTATCCATTCAAAGAGCTGCGCATCAAAAGTAGACTTCTTTGCAAAAGTATCGTGGTTACCCTTTACAAGATATTTTCTACCATTCAGATTTGCAAGAACTTCATTTGCAACCTTCGGACCTTTAAGCGTTAAATCGCCGAGAATATAGATTTCATCATCTTCCCCTACAGTAGAATTCCAATTTTGTATTATTATATCAAATACATTGCTTGGTCTATTGCAGTAAGAAAAAATATTTTCGTGGTAAAAATGAAGATCAGAGGTGAAGTATATCATAGTAATCTTATACCATTAATTCAAGTTTATAAATTAAATTATCAATCAAAAATAGTCAAACACATTCTCTGCTGTCCAATGCCCATTATTGATAAAATATTCTTCTAAGATTTTAAACTGCTTGATTGCTTCTGCTTTATCTAAATGAACATCACAAGATTCATCAGTTGGTCGATGTTTATTGTTCTTACGTCCTTCAAGCATTAATCTTAATTGCACAGTATTATTATCTAGATGCCAAATACAAAATGTAGTATAAGTTCCTTCTTCATCAATATGCCATTTACTTGGAAGACCATTTTCTATATTTCTAATAAAAATTTGTAAATCCTCAAAGGGATTAAATGCAGCACTGCACCACATTATAGTTTTTAGTAGCAGTTTATCTTTACCAAGTTTCTTAATTTTACCTTCGTAAAGATGAGCTTCAGCTACTACTATATCGATAGAAATTAAACTCCAAATTGATTTTGGATTGATTGTAAAATTCAATTTTGCAGGCTTCACTTCAACATTTGGGCGACTTGGCAATTCATCTGGTGCAATCATTTCACCAGTCAATAGGTCTTTAGTCCAGCCTGTAAGACTCATAGACATTAAACCAAATTCCCAGGAATCTTTAGATTGCCTATGTTCATCAGTGCCTGTCATACGACACTCTACAAGATTAGGGAAACTTTTCTTGAGAATTTCTTCTAATTGCTCGCAATGACCATAGCTTTCTATATTAAAAGTTTTGAAAACTTCAGGAGTGACTGTCATTTCATCAAAACGCCAATTTAAATGATCTTTTGTTTTGACTCCAAACATAATCCAAGGGTCTTTGTCTGGCATTTTGCCCTCACTTTATTCCAAAGAAATTACAAGATTAAACAAATCGCTATGCGAAGGTTGTTAGAGTATAAAAAATTAATACACCTAAATTGAAACTTCTATAAAAGCATTTTAAAATGTGAGTAATTAAAGAAATGGTTATATTCGATATTTAAACAATCACATGAGCCGTCAATCTTTATTCTTTAATATATTACATATTGTGTATACTGTCAATAAAACAACTAAAGTTCAAACTCAAGCTCTATTACCGCTAACCTCTTTATCAATTCTATAACCATTCATAAAAGCATTCACGCTCATGATGGAATAGTTTACAAACAAAATCCCATAGAGATAAGCAAAACTATTCGCAATGGGAAGATAATAAATCTATCGGGTATCTTGAAAGAATGAATGAACTAAAAAAAGCATAGGCACGAGAGCGGTACATTTCCTCTTGTAATAACCTCAAGGTCGAGAAATTAATCATTCTCATAATCGGCACTAAAAATTATTCGCAACTCTTTGATATTGCTGTAATGCTGATTTATAATCTCGCTTTTCTTGTTCATTCAAATTTTCAAAATTTTGCTCTTTACTGCTTTCATTGTTTTGTGAAGAGGCAAAAAGATTAGAAATAAAAACATCTTGAATAGATTGTTCTTCACTATTACCTACTTTAAAGGCATTAGAATTTTGCTCATTATTTTTTACTTTGCCAAGCTTTTCTTCTTCGGCAATCAGTTTATTTTTTTCTTCAAGTTCTTCAGCATACGCTTGAAGTTCATCTGCTACTTTTTGTAAATCATCGGATTTGGAGGCATTTTCTTTGTCAGAATATTCAGAGGCCAAATTCTGAACAATGTCTTGCATTTCCTCATTATTTATCTGCATTTCAGCTTTAATGCGAGCCTCGGCTTTCTTTGCCGCATCAGTTGCATCACCACCATTTTTCGTTAATTCTTCTTGGAAATACTCTTCATATCTTTCAGTTTTCACTTCCCAAAGAGCGTCTTTTATGCTCATGCCAGATTTGACTTTATCAACAATATCTCTACTTATTGAGTCCTCTTCTTGAATTGTAAGACTGTCTGTATCCAAAGTTATCGGCGCAGCCATGAAAAGTTCGGCTTCTTCCAAAAAAGCTTGTTGAAATGAAGCAGATGCTGAGTTATTTGTTCCCTTGCTTGCAATACTAGGCTGTGTATATGAAGGATATATACTGTTGGAATAATTATTTGATGAAATCCTTGAAACTGACATAGGTAATTCCCCCTTAGGTAGTATCATCAAGCACAATAAATAAAAAAAATTCCTGTCACCTTTCAAAGGCTATTTGTGCAAAATCTATTCCAAAAACTTATAAGGAAAATATTGCCTTTTTATGCGTTTATATGAATCATATGCTAGTTACATAGTTTTAACAATACATAAATTCTTGTTTGCAACTTGAAGAAAGACTTGTTATAGTGATTATAAGTTATAACAAGAGGCTTGTATGCAAACAGAAAAAACAGTTTCATTTAGTGGGTATCGCCCTGAAAAATTGCCGAATCAAGGGGAAGAAAGCTCTTTTGAAGTGCAGGCTATTAAGGAAAATCTACGTCATGCCGTAACACAAGCCATTGAAATGGGCTATGACACTTTTCTTGTGGGTATGGCTAATGGCTTTGATACTTTTGCTGGCGAAGCTGTTATTGAACTAAAGAAAATATATAATCATATCAAGCTTGTTTGCGTACTTCCTTTTGCAAAACAAGAAGATGATGAAGATAAAATTTCTAAAAACTACAAGAAACTTGTTGATAATGCCGATGAAGTTGTGACTCTAGCAGAAAACTATACTCGTGGTGCGTATTATGTACGAAATGAATATCTTATTGATAACTCATCGCTTCTTATCTGCTTTTACGACGGACGATACGGCGGCACAGAATATACCATTGCTTATGCACAAAAAAAGGGCAAGCAGATTGTTAATCTAGCTCCAAAAGATATTGATATTGTACGCAATTTCAATAATATTTCAGACACAGTTCGTGACGATTTAGAACGCACGCTTCAAGCAAATTGCACTTTGTCTATGGCAACTTCTTGTTTTTCAATTTATGCTTATGAGAGTTTGAAACGCAGGCTCAAGAAAATTAATAAGATGAATTTTATCTTCACCTCTCCTACCTTTGTGCAAGAAAAAACACCAAAAGAAATCAGAGAATTCTATATACCTCGCCTTGCTAGAGAGCGTTCACTTTATGGCACGGAATTTGAAGTAAAACTTCGCAATGAACTCAATCAAAAGGCTATTGCAAAAGAATGTGCTGAATGGATTCGCAAGAGAGCCACTTTCAAATCTAATACAACTTCGCAACAAATGCCCGGCTTTCTTACTGTTGAAAATGCTGAAAATTCCTACACTTATTTGCCTATAAATGGCTTTACTACTGCAGATTTAGGAAGCGAAAAAAATAATGCCTCCTATAATCTTGTGACACGTCTTTCAAAGCAAGCGAATCAAGATTATAAAAAACAGTTTAATGCTCTTTGGACGGACAATAAAAAACTTCAAGATGTAACCGAAGAAGTAATTGAAAATATTACGCAAGTTTATAAGGAAAACACACCTGAATATATCTATCATCTCACACTTTATCATATTTTTAATGAATTTTTAGAGGATATTTCAGAAGATAATCTGCCAAACGAGGCACTCGGTTTCAAAAATTCTGTTATTTGGAACAAACTTTATAATTTTCAAAAAGATGCGGCACTTGGTATTATCACTAAGCTTGAGAAATATAATGGCTGTATTTTAGCCGACAGCGTGGGGCTTGGCAAAACTTTTACGGCTCTTTCTGTTATCAAGTATTATGAGAGCAGAAATAAAGATGTGCTTGTGCTATGCCCTAAAAAATTGGCTGATAACTGGAATACTTTTAAAGGTAATTATGTTAACAATATACTTCACAAAGACAGACTCGCTTATACCGTGCTTTATCACACGGATTTAGGGCGTGACAAAGGTATTTCAAACGGCATTGATCTATCAAAAATAAATTGGGCAAATTTCGGGCTTGTTGTGATTGATGAAAGCCATAATTTCCGCAATGGTGGCGAAGTTCGCATAAATGAAGAAGGTGATGACATAAGAGAAAACCGCTATTCTCGTCTTATGTCGCAAGTGATTAAAGCTGGCATTCATACAAAAGTGCTTATGCTTTCAGCAACTCCTGTGAATAATCGTTTCAATGATTTGAAAAATCAGCTTGCTTTAGCCTATGAAGGGAATGCTGAAAACATTGATGACAAGCTCAATACAAGCCGTTCTATAAATGACATCTTCCGTCTTGCACAGCGTACTTTTAATATTTGGAGCAATCTTCCTTTAGCAAATCGCACCGCTAACACCTTACAAAAAATGCTTGATTTTGACTTCTTTGAAGTGCTCGATTCCGTAACTATAGCCCGTTCACGCAAGCAAATTGAAAATCACTATTCTATGGCTGATATAGGCACTTTTCCGCAAAGAAACAAGCCCATTTCAAAGCGTCCAGCTCTTACCAATCTTGATAAGGCTATAACTTATAATGATATTTTCAACAATCTGATGAAACTCAATTTGGCTATCTACACCCCTCTTTTTTATATTCACCCAAGCCGCTTGACTAAATATAAGGATAAGCTTTCTGAAAAAGATTTGGATTTTGCACGTGGCCGTGAACAAGGCATCAAAAAGCTTACAGCCATTAATCTTATGAAACGCATGGAAAGCTCTGTCTATTCTTTTTCACTTACGCTTGCAAGAATAAAAAATCTGATTTCTGAAACAGTGCAAACACTAAAAGATTTTGAAAAGAACAAAGAAGCACAAACAATAAAATTGCATGATATTACAGAAGCTTCTGAAGCTGATTACGATTATGACGATATCAATTCAAATCTCTTTAGCGTTGGTAAAGATGTGAAGATTGATTTGACAGACATGGACACAATTACGTGGAAGCGTAATCTTGAGCTTGATATCGAACTCCTTGAAATTCTTTCTCTTATGATTGCAGATATCACCCCAAAACACGACAGCAAGCTTCAAGAACTTTTGCAAGTGATAGATACAAAGCAGGCAAATCCTATTAATAAAGGAAACAAGAAAATTCTTATATTTACAGCCTTTGCTGACACTGCCCATTATCTGTATGAAAATATTGCTCCTCATGTTCAAGCAAGGCACAAAATTCATACCGCCATGGTGACGGGCTCTGTTGATGCACGTACAACTATTCCAAAATTTAGGGCAAATCTGAATGAGCTTCTTACCTGTTTCTCGCCTCTTTCAAAAGAAAAAGCTCTCACAATGCAGAATAATCACGACGAGATAGATATACTTATAGCAACTGATTGCATTTCTGAAGGGCAGAACTTGCAGGATTGTGACTATATCATAAATTATGATATTCATTGGAATCCTGTGCGTATTGTTCAGCGTTTTGGGCGAATTGACAGAATTGGTTCGCAAAATGAATATATCCAGCTTGTCAATTTCTGGCCAAATATCTCCCTTGATGAATATATAAACCTCAAGTCACGAGTTGAAACACGCATGAAAATCGTTGATATGACAGCAACTGGCGATGATAATATTCTTTCAGACGAAGAAAAAACAGATTTAGAATACCGCAAGAAGCAGCTTGAAAAGCTTCAAGAAGAAGTGGTGGATTTGGAAGATATTTCGGGCGGTATATCCATCATGGACTTAGGTTTGAACGAGTTTAGAATGGATTTGATTGATTATATGCGTGAAAATCCTGAAATTGAAAAAGCTCCCTACGGCCTTCATGCACTCACGCAAGGAAATGAAGAAGGCATTATTTTCATCTTGAAAAACATCAATAAAGACGTAAATATACAGGATAAAAACCGCCTGCATCCTTTCTATATTGTCTACATTTCAAAAGATGGCTCAATTCTTTGCGATCATCTTTCGCCTAAAAATGTGCTTGATAAAATGCGTCTTGTTTGCAAAGGAAAAGCTGAAATATACAAGGAACTTTGCCAAGCCTTCAACGCCCAAACCAAGGACGGCAAGGACATGAGCGTGATTTCAAGTCTTCTCAGTCAAACCATATCATCAATTATAGAAGTCAAGGAAGAAAGCGAAATTGACTCTTTTCTTGGCGGTGAGGATATGTCTTTCTTTGCTAATGAAATCAAAGGCATTGATGATTTTGAATTGATTTCTTTTGTGGTGATTAGGGGGATATTTTGATAGCATTGCCTTACTACAAAACTTGACATCTTATATAGAAATCTTATTTTAAAATTGATTGTTTGCTGAGGGCCGCTCGGGAATTAGTTTTACTAAGTTGTGGGTGGAGGAACCAGCAAGCAGTTAGGCTCAATGAGCCAAGGGATACGTCCTTATTTTATAAGGCTTGGGCAGGCAAGAGAGCCGCTTGCATCTTGGAATTTGAGCCTTTTTTATGCATTAAAATTTAATATTTATATATCAAAAGTTCATTGAACCCACTCTTGACATTTAAAATTTTCAAATTTACAATCTAAACAAGATGCCATTACTGAGGGCAGAGGGGACGTCACTGACGGGGATAAGATGTAATTTCCTCATCACTCTGATAGGCAATGGCATCATTTTGCTAAAAACGTATATTCCCTCCCCTTTCAGCTTGCAAATTCTTTATAAACTTTTTGATGTGAGTGAGTAAATGATGCTGAATTTGCCAAAATCTACAGAATTAAACAAAGTGCTTGCAAAGGCTGATATCCACAAGAAGTTTGCTCTTTCTTCTAAAGATAAAGAACTTTTCGATAATGACATAAGTCGCCTGTATATTTCGCACGAGATTTCGCCACGCACCCTTGCTATTGAGAAAAGTGACGATATTTCGGCTATTTTTATATTGTCTATTCAGCTCAAAAACAAGGATTTTGACGAGAAAAACATAGCCCTTCTTGCTAAGCTTATTCCTCAGAAAATGCTCTTTATGCTCGAATTTGAGCATGAAGTGAAGTTTGCTGTTTGCTTACCTTATGTGCAGAATAAAGTATTACAAACCAAGTGGTTGAAAGGCATAGACGATAATTTTGTGCTTGATTTATCTGTAGATACGCTGAACAAACTTTGGGATAAAATTATAATAGATATAAGTAATATAAAGCTATCTAATGAGAATAATACAAGCAATACTATTGAAGAAGCGATAATCAATAGTATTGAGCAAGAAAAAATCCTCAAGAAGATTGAACAGCTTGAGAAAAAAGCAAGAAATGAAAAACAGCCTAAGAAAAAATTCGAAATTTTAGAAGAGGTGAAGAGATTGAAGGAGAAATCATAATGCCAAACTCCCCATACGAACCAACAAAAGAGAATATTTTCAAAACATTCAATGAAGATATTCTTCTAAGAAATGACGATGTTTTTGAGTTTATAAAATTATTAAATACCCTTGATACAAACTATTCTATAGCTCTTGATGGCCAATGGGGTTCCGGTAAAACTTTCTTTGTGAAGCATATTGTTATGGTTTTAGATAGTGTTTATGGTAGTGCGCATTCCGAATTTGAACCACATTATAAGCAGGTTTTACCAAAGACACCTGTTGATATAAAAGAAGATATAAATAAAAATTTTCCTATTTATTTCGACGCATGGGAAAATGATAATGATGATGACCCACTTCTTTCTCTTTTGTACAGTATTGTTTCTCGATATAAAGTAAATTTTCCTAGTGAAAGAAATTGGAGTGAAGCACTATTTGAAATGGCAAATATTGCACTTGATACCCCAATAAGTACTGCCGTAACGGGGGGAATGAACAAAGTTGTGAAAACAGGGGCAAGAAAAGCAGTTGAAATAAAGGAAAAATTTGAAGGTGAAAATATTTTTGAACAGATTGCAACATCAAAAAATATTAATGAACGAATTTTTTCTTTTTTTGATAAAATAGTTAATTCTCGTAATTCCGAACGCATTGTTATCTTTATTGATGAACTTGATAGATGTAAACCAAGCTATGCTGTACTACTACTCGAAAGAATTAAGCACTATATGACACATGAGAAAATAACATTTGTTTTTTCGACAAATCTCACAGAACTTTCTCATACAATTAAGCAATGTTATGGAGGAGGTTTTGATGGGATGGGTTATCTTGAAAAGTTCTTTGATTACTGGTTTTCTTTACCACAGTTAACATTTGAACAGCAAAACAACTTAATTCCACTTGGTTCAGCCTCTCCTCAAGATATGGTTTACGAATTTTTTATCAACAAATTCAATGTTTCTATGCGCGGACGTATTAAAATGATAACAGAAATTAGAAAATTTGTTGCTAGAAATATGGACACTGGATATTACGGTCAGCGTGGAGATGCTTGTTTAAGTTTTGCAAAATGTCTTTTTATACCATATGTTATATGTTTAAAGTGTTATAACGCTGAAAAATATCATGCTTTCATACAAGGTAATGATACCTGTCATATAGAAGATATTACTGAAAAAAAACTTCTCGCCAAGTTAATACAAACATTAATAAGACACAATATTCAGCAGCAACAAGAAGAGATTATTAATCAAAAGAATGTAATTTTACAATTGTATTACGAAATTTTTACACCTCTCACCTCAGACCCCAATTATGCTAATGATAGAATTGTCCATGAAATTTCTTTACTTCCGAAGATAAAAGATATAATTGTAGAGGCAGCAAGTCATATTTAACTTATGGGAGTTTTTCATGCAAAAAACTAATCAAGATATATCAAAGCTGAAAAAGCATACTTTTGATAAAGTGCAGGATAATTTAGATAAAATTTCTGTACTTTTTCCACACTGCATTGTTGAAGCTAAGAATGATTCAGGAGAAACTGTTCAAGGTATTGATTTTGCAATGTTAAAGCAAGAACTCTCGAGTGTGCTTGTTGATGATAAACAAGAGCGTTATCAATTCACTTGGCCTGATAAAAAGAAGTCAGTTCTTAATGCAAATCAGCCGATCAATAAAACCTTGCGTCCGTGCCGAGAGGAAAGCGTTAATTTTGATACTACGCAAAACCTCTATATTGAGGGTGACAATCTTGAGGTTTTGAAGATTCTGCAAGAAACATATCTCAATAAAGTCAAAATGATATATATTGACCCACCTTATAACACGGGCAAAGATTTTGTTTACCCTGACAATTATACAATAGATAGTGAAGAATTCGCAGATATGAGCGGATATTACGATGATGAGGGCAACCGCCTTTACGATATGCGACAAAATAATGAGTCTAACGGACGATTTCATACCGATTGGCTCAATATGATGTATCCTCGCCTAAAAATCGCAAGGGATTTGCTCTCGGAAGACGGTGTAATCTTTATTTCTATTGATGATAATGAAGTGCATAATCTAAGAAAGATTTGTGACGAAATTTTTGGAGCGGTAAATTTTGTGGCACAGTTTACATGGAAACGCCGTTCGGGTGCAAATGATGCAAAAAATAATGTTTCAATGGATCATGAATATGTATTATGTTTTTCTAAAAGTCAGTTGTTTGAATTAAATGGAATAGTTAAAACATTTGAAAATTATAAAAATCCAGATAATGACCCCAGAGGACCATGGATAAGAGATAACTTAACATGTGGTAAAACAGCTTCTCAACGTCCCAACTTATTCTATTCAATAACTGACCCAAAAACGGGCAGAGAGTATTCTTGCAATCCTGACCATGTTTGGAGATTTGAAAAAAGCAAAATGGAAAAATTCATTTCAGAAGGAAAAGTTTTATTTTCAGAAGATGGTTCTTCTTTGCCTGCATATAAAAGGCATAAGGAAGAAATACGCTCAGAAACAAAGCCTTTTAGTTCTATCTTAGAAACAAAATTAAATTCTGTTGCAACAAAAGAACTGCGTCTTTTACTAGATGGACAGATTTTTGATTATTCAAAAACAATAAATTTAATCTCACAACTTATTGAACAAGCTAGCAATCACGACTCCATAATCCTTGACTTCTTCTCAGGTTCATCCACCACAGCCCATGCCGTAATGCAATTAAACGCAGAAGATGGCGGAAATCGTAAATTTATTATGGTGCAAGTTCCCGAAAAGACGGACGAGAAATCAGAAGCTTTTAAAGCTGGTTATAAAAATATCTGCGAAATAGGCAAAGAAAGAATTAGACGTGCAGGCGCGAAAATCAAGGAAGAAAATCCTCTCACTACTCAAGATTTGGATTGTGGCTTTAGAGTTTTGAAAGTCGATTCCTCAAACACAAGAGAAGAAATCCGCAAAAAGCCTCATGAAGTAAGTCAAGCAAATCTCTTTGATGATATTGATAATATGAAGCTTGATCGCACAGAAGAAGATTTGCTTTTCCAAGCTATGCTACAACTTCGCCTTATGCCGTCAGCAAAAATTGAAACAAGTATAATCGCTGGAAAGAAAGTCTTCAATGTGGAAGATAATTTCCTTATCGCTTGCTTTGATAAAGACGTGTCAGACGAAACAATTATAGAAATCGCAAAACTTGAACCGCATTATTTCGTCACGCAGGATTCCTCAATGGCAACGGACAGCGTTTCATCTAATTTCGATAATCTCTTCAAACAGTTCAGCCCAGAAACTATCAGAAAGGTGCTGTAAACGAAATGCGTCAACACTGTTGACACATTTTGAAAATATATTCAGCTTGCTTGCTTATTGACTTTGATATAGTATAAAAACAACATATAACAACAAAACGAGGATTTTATGCTAAAATCTCTAAATATAAAAAACTTCAAAAGTTTTAAAGATGCAACGCTTGAGCTTTCTGATTTTACTCTTATGATTGGCGCAAACGCTTCTGGAAAAAGTAATGCTATTGAGGCATTGCAGTATTTAGCCTGGAGTATGAATAATGTTAGTGGGGCAAACTTTGAAGAATTTTGCATTGAAGAAGTAGGACGAGGTTCAGAAAAATCACAAAAATTTGATAACACTTTACCTTTAAGTTTTGAAGTGCTTTACCAAGAACGCGATAAAAGCTATATACTCTTTAGTGAGTTTGTAGAACCAACAAGTAATGATTTCTTGGCTGATAACTATAACAAAGATGTAATTATAGAAAAATTTTTAGTTGGTAATAGTCAAGTGTTCGAGCATACGAGTTCATATATTACGCAACTCCGTACTGATGTTTTGCTCTATAAGGATTATGGACGTGATATACATTCTAAAATTAATGAAAAAATAGAAAAAGTTTTTTATGAAACAAAAGAGAATTTTGTAAATACGCTTGATTCGATATTTGTATTAGATATTGTTCCCTCTGAAACAAGGGGGTACTCTCGAAATACAGCCAATAATTTAGGACGACATGGGCGAAACCTGTCTGGAATTTTATATCAGCTGTGCGAAGATAACACAAATAAAAGCGAAATTTTAGAATGTATAAAAAGTTTACCTGAACAGCATATCTCTGATATTGATTTTGTTGTAATAGAAGAACGCAAGCAAGTTATGGTGAAACTTATAGAAGAATTCAAAAACAAGAAATATACTTCATACGCCGATTCATTATCAGATGGAACTTTGCGTGTACTTGCTATTATAGCGTTTATTTTATCATCACCAAAAGACTCACTATTACTAGTTGAAGAAATCGACAATGGCATCCACCCCGCAAGAGTAAAAACCTTTTTAGAAAAAATTAGAACACTAGCAAAAGAGCGTGAAATTCAAATATTAATGACTTCTCACAACCCAGCCTTACTCGATGCAATGCCTCTTGATACTCTTGAAGATGTCGTTTGTTGCTATCGAGATAAAGAAGAGGGAGATAGCCGTCTTGTTCGTCTTGGTGATTTATATCAATACCCTGAACTTATTGCACAAGGAACACTTGGTGAGCTTGTCACAGATGGTATTGTTGACAAATTTGTTCATGACAAAAGGACTGAAGAAGAGATAGTTCAAGAGAATGTTGATTGGCTTGAAGATTTTAAGAAAAGACAAAAGGAAGCCTACAATGAAATATAGAATACAAAGAACTATTTGTCTTTTAGATACAAGTATTTTTGATCTCTATCTTCGTGTGTATGGACAAGACAGTTACGACGGTGAGTTTGATGACATAATAGATAAGTTCAATGAAAAGGCGAAAACAGAAAAAATGTTTTTACCAATGGCTACAATCATCGAAACAGGTAATCACATTGCGCAAGTAACAGAAAGAGAAGGTAAGAATAAAAAAATTGCTGCAGATTTTTTTGTAGAACTTGTTGAACAAGCTATCGAAGGTAAAGCTCCTTTCACATTGGTTGACTTTTTAGAAGCCCGTGTGCTCAAAACTTGGATAAAAGAATATCCTCAAAATGCTATAGCCAGAATTGGACTTGCAGATTTAAGCATAAAGAAAGACTTTGATAAATTAGTGGACAGCAATAAAGGAACTCGAGTCTATATCTGGAGTAAAGACAATGCTTTGTTAGCAAACGACACTCACCCACCACAAAAGAATTCATAGCAAAGGTTTTCCCCATGAAATTCAACTTCAAAATTCAAGAGTATCAAACAGAAGCCGTGCAAGCGGTTATCAATGTGTTTAATGGGCAAGCAAACATTGGTACGGTTGACTATGGGCGAGATTTGGGCAAACAATCGAAAGAAACAACTCTTTCGCTCTTAGAAGATGTCGACGATGGCTTGGGCTATAAAAACAATAATATTTCCCTTTCTGATAAAGAACTCTTTGAAAACATCATTAAAATTCAAAAAGATACTAATATCAAGCAGTCTGCAAAGCTTGTGAATGATATGGGAGCTTGCTCTCTTGACATTGAAATGGAAACAGGAACGGGTAAGACTTATGTCTACATCAAAACAATTTTCGAGCTGAATAAAAAGTACGGCTGGACGAAATTTATTGTTGTTGTACCGTCAATTGCCATACGTGAGGGTGTGAAAAAAAGCTTAGAAATGACTGAAGAGCACTTCTTTGATACTTACGGCAAAGTGGCAAGATATTTTATTTATAACAGCTCAAAACTCAATGATTTGAATGACTTTTCACGCAGTAGTGATATTCAAGTGATGATTATCAACACACAAGCTTTTGCTTCTTCGCTCAAGGAAAATGGAAAAAGCAAAGAAAGCAGAATTATTTATAGCGAACGTGATGACTTTCAATCTCGCCGTCCTATTGACGTTATTTCAGCGAATAATCCAATTCTTATACTTGATGAACCACAAAAAATGGGCGGAGATGCCACGCAAGCAGCTCTCAAAAGATTCAAACCTCTTTTTTGCCTGAATTATTCGGCAACGCATAAAAAGTCTAATAATCTTATCTATGTACTTGATGCTCTCGAGGCATATAACAAAAGGCTTGTGAAGAAGATTGAAGTCAAAGGTTTTGAAGTAAAAAACCTCAAGGGCACAGATTCCTATCTCTTCCTTGACTCTATTGAGCTTTATAAAAACAAAAATCCTATGGCAAGAATTGAGCTTGAAGTCGCATATAAGAACGGCATTAAGCGTGAAATAAGAAAAGTAGCCGTCAATGATGACTTATATTTTCTCTCACACGAAATGGAGCAATATAAAGGCTTTAGCATTTCTGAAATCGATCCACTATCTGCAAGGGTGTATTTCACTAATGGCGAATTTATAGAGAAAGGCGAACTCACAGGCGACATTTCCGAAGATACTATGCGCCGTATTCAAATCCGTGAAACAATAGCTTCTCACTTTGAAAAAGAGGAAAAACTTTTCAATATGGGTATAAAAACTCTTTCTCTTTTCTTTATTGACGAGGTTGCAAAATATCGTCAATACGATGATGATAACAACGAGCTTTTGGGTGAATATGGCAAGATTTTTGAAGAGGAATATGCAAAAATTCACAGCGAAAAAATGTCACTTTTTGACACTGGGTATCAAAACTATCTACGCGATATTTCAACCAAAAGCACTCATAAGGGCTATTTCAGTATTGATAAGAAAACGGGCAAAAGCATTGATAGTGAAATCAAGCGTGGAAGCGAATTTTCTGACGATATTTCCGCTTATGATTTGATTTTGAAAAATAAAGAACGCTTGCTTGACTTCAATGAGCCTACACGCTTTATTTTTTCGCACTCAGCTTTACGTGAAGGTTGGGATAATCCCAATGTTTTTCAGATTTGTACACTCAAACATTCTGAAAACACCATGGCAAAAAGGCAAGAAGTTGGGCGAGGGCTAAGAATTTGTGTTGATAAAACAGGCAATCGTATGGACTCCACACAATTAGGTGAAAGAGTGCACGACATCAATCTTCTCACAATTATCGCAAGTGAAAGCTATAAGAATTTTGTCACAGATTTAGAAGATGAAACAAGAAAAACGCTCTACGACAGACCAACCAAGGCAACTATTGAATATTTCACAGGAAAAACTGTCTATCTTGCAAGCGGCGAACAGCACGAAATTACAAAGACAGAAGCTACAGAGATTTTTGTTTATCTTCGCTCAAATGCCTATGTAGACAGCAAGGGCGAACTTCAAGAAAAGTATCATACCGAACAAGCCTTAGAAATCTTAGCCCCTCTTCAAGAAGATATTGCCCACCTCGCTGATGGCGTGCATATCCTCACACAAGCCATTTTTGATGACAAGGCTCTTGCACGAATTTTTGAAAATGGCAATCAAACAAAAATCTTACAAAATAATCTGAATGATAATTTCTATAAGGCTGAATTTCAAGCTTTATGGAAAGAAATCAACCACAAATATACGTATACAGTTGATTTTGAAAGTGAAGAACTTATTGAAAAAGCTGTCAGACATATTAATGCAAATCTTCTTATTTCAGAACTTGTGTATACCATGACAAAGGGTGGGCAAAGTTCAATAATGAATGAGCATGAACTCGAAAGAAATGCTTCTTTTGATGCCCCTAAAACACAATCAAAAAAGATTGAAGACGTACAACTTATTGAAATTGAATATGATTTAATTGGTGAAATCGCACTTAATACCACTTTAACAAGAAAAACTGTTGCTGCTATTCTCTCAAAAGTATCGCCTGAAAAATTCAATCGATACAAAATGAACCCGGAAGAATTTATTACCAAAGTTTCAAGGCTAATTGTTGAACAAAAAGCAACGATGGTAGTTGAGCATATTTCCTACAATAAAATTGAAGGCACTTTTGACAGTAGTATTTTTACTGCAGAAAAGCCAGCTCAAGCCTTTGATAAAGCCTATCCTGCGCAAAAGCATATTCAAGATTATGTTTTTACAGATGGCATGGCAGACAAAAGCATTGAAAGAAAATTTGCTGAAGATTTAGATTCTGCAGCAGAAGTATGCGTATATGCAAAACTTCCACGTGGCTTTCATATACCTACTCCTGTTGGCAACTATTCCCCTGACTGGGCTATTGCGTTCAATAAAGGCACTGTAAAACATATCTTCTTTGTTGCAGAAACAAAGGGCTCACTTGATACCATGTCCCTCAGAAAAGTAGAAGAAGTAAAGATTGAATGTGCTAAAAAACTCTTTAATGAAGCTTCAACAAGTGATGTACGTTATGCTCATGTTGATAGCTATGAGAATTTACTTGGTATTATAGTAACCATTTGATAATAGTTTTTTACCTATGAGCTATAACTTTTACTTCCCCAAACCCCTGAGCATACTCTTCACAATAAGCACATGAAAAGGCTTTACAAAGAAGAAATACACTTTACCAAGCAGATTGTGGTATTTTACGATGGTCGTGAGAGCTACAGTCTGCTTTTCTTTGATAAGTTCTGAGCAATAGACGGAAACGTGAAAACTTAAGTGTTTATCGTCGGCTCTAAAGATGATTTCTTCTTCATGTTCTTCGATAACCATTGAATTGATGATAGCTTTATAATCAAGCGTACTATTAGACTCTTTGCTTCCTTTTAAGCCAAAAGGTTTGACGATGATATTCCTCAGCTTGAACAAAATTCCTATCCATGAGGGAGTTTGAGTAAATAATTTTTCAACTATAAGCTGTGGAGGCAGATACTTTTCTGTAGAGATTTCTACTGAAAAAGTGTCGCTATAATCGTGTGGAATTGAATAGATTTTTTTGCATGATATAACCTAATCCACCGTCACAGCATAGCCGTCAAACTCATATCGTTTAAATCCGTCATTATCAAAAATGTAAGGCGGATTTTCTTCTTTTATATTTCTCAATGCTTTTGCAATATCAGAAAGCCTACTAGATGCTTGCATTGGTTCAATATGCGAGCAATAGAGCTGATAAGTATGATATTTCTCTGCCAATTTTTCCATTGTATCAATAAAGACATCAGCATGAGAAGCAAACTTATTGAAGCCAAGGTGAACGCAAGTATTCGTAGGATGGATTGTATCGCCTGTAAAAAGGATTTTCTCGCTCTCAGAAACAAGGATTATACTTTCAGGTGAATGCACGGGGGTATGGCATATTGTAAATTGCCTATTGCCTAAATCAAAAATATGGCCGTTCTCAACCGTGACAAAATTATTTGTTGGAGGAATAGAAAAGCTTTCTATATCAAAAGGAATTTTGCCCGTATAGTTTATCGCTCCTTTAGTGAAGCCTTGTTCTACATCTTCGGCATACACACCTTTCTTTAGGCGATTTATTATGATTTCATGATTAAAAACATGAACCTTTTGAAAGAAGCGATTTCCGCCTAAATGGTCGAAGTGATAGTGACTGTTGACGACTATAAGAGGCTTATCCGTCAAACTATCAACAACTGACTTGATATCAAACATTCCTAGCCCCGTATCCCAAAGTAAAGAGTGTGTACTTCCCTTTATTAAATAAGAAATAGACTCTTGAATATGGCAAGGCTCATAGATAGCAATAATGTCGTTCGGCAATTCATAAACTTTGAACCAGTCGCTATCTGTTTGTATTTCTTTAAAATTACGGTATTGTTCTCTAGGAATATTTCTATGCCATTCTTCCATACTTGCCTCTCTTTTTATAATTATGTGCTATATTCATGCATTTGTAAACAACAACGAATGTGCATGATTGACTTTTTAGTTCGTGCAACATAGAATTAAATCAGCCTGTATCAGCTCCCAAGCATTGACGACTAAATATAGGCTTTGCTTGCGTAGGAAAATGTCTTGCACAAACCTTGCCCTTTTCACCTGATATAGGTTTTCTTTATGCTATAGGGGAAATTATGATTGATATTTCAAACCTTCAAGATATAAAAGCTTTTCATCAAATTAGCGATACTTTAGTCAGTGCAGGACAGCCAACTGCTGAGCAATATCTAAAGCTCGGCGAAGCAGGCGTTGAAATTGTTATCAGCGTGCCTAGGCTTGTTCCGCCAAGTGATCAGCCTGATTTTTCAGCTATTCAAAAAGCTGGACTATCGTATTATACTGTGCATTACGACCACGAAAAACCTATTATTCCTATGGAAGATTTTATCACTCTTATGAAAAGATTTGAAGGCAAAAATATACTTGTGCATTGCGCCCTCAACTGGCGAGCTTCAAGCATATTGAGTGCCTATTTTCAAATTGTGACAGGAAAAGTCAATCCAAAGGCTATCAATCCAGATATTGACTTAGTAGAAATCGCCAGCGAACATTCATCAATGGGGCACTTTATCTATACTATTCAAGAGCACTATAAGATACAGATAGTTTAAAGTACAACTTATTCTATCTCATTCCGGTGATGATAATAGATTAAAAGCCATGGCTAGTATTTGGATATTTTATGGCTCATAGATACGAGAATATTTATTTTATTTTTTTAGATTAAAAATGCTTATTTAATTTTTTCTTTATTATATAGAGTTAAACACTATAACAATAAAGGAAAATTTATGTTAGAAAAAAATGTTATCCCTTCATGGAGTGAGTTTATTAGATCAATACCAATTTATTGGCAAGAAATTTACCACGACTTCCCTCCCCTTGTTAGCCGTGAGCTCATTGCTCAAAAAACTCAGCTAATTGCTCGTGGCACTCTTGCTAATTTGGATATGCACTCAAAGGGTATTCCAAATGGAAGAAAAGTAGGAAAAAAAATTTGTTACCCTAAAGATGATGCTCTGCTTTGGATTTTAGATTATTGCGGTGTAGAGGTGAAAGTTGAAAACAAATCAGAAGTATTTGGAATACATCGTATATAGTCTTCCTTTTGGCAGACATAAAAACCTCTTTTGGGAATCCTAAAAGAGGTTTTATTGTATATGGGATCTATTCAGAAGGTTCATACACACACTACTTTTTCCAACTAAGATTGTAGTAAAAAGCGTCTATATATTCCTCATAGAAAGACTCACGAAAATCATAACAAATGGCTCTACCTTCATCAGATTTAACTTTCTGTAAAATGCCATATTGAACTAATTGCTCAAGATTTCTGGCCGCAGTATCATGTGAAACATTATACTCCTCAGCAATTGTATAGCGTGATAGGTGATTATCAAATGATTTGATATAGTCAATAATAATTTCTTTTTGTAACTCCGACAAATGATATTCAACTAGTTTTGCAAAAGCAAGAGCTTTGTTGTGTTCACAATTCACTTGTCCAGCGGCATATTTAATCGCATCATGATAGGAAGACAAGAAAAACAAACACCACTCACTTATATCTAGCTCATCATCTTTTATATGCTTAGTATAATGGCTTATAAGGCGAATATATTTTTCATAATTTTCTTTAAATTGTTTTGTCAAAGAATAAGATGGAATAAAGTAGTTATTATCATACACTTTAATTGCTTGATCATTTGTAACAATCTCACTACTAAATATAATTTTATTTGAGATAAGATGAGCAATAACATCGCTACCAACTAAATCTTTAAATTCAGTATAAAAGATTAAGTGCATTATAGCAGCTTGAATTATACGCGAGTTTGTTGTGTTACACATAAGTTTTTCAGTATCTTTTTCAAAACGTAAAAATCTTTCTTGGATTATATTCTTTGTGTCGTCATCTAGATGTTCACTAGGAAATAGATCTTTCAAAATACAAATATACCACTCCATCAACGGTAGTTTATTTCCAATGTGATTATTATAAAAAATATCAAAAACCAAACCGCAAAGCCCGTCTTTAGTGGAAAATTCGAAATGCCCTTCATCAATAGCTTTGTTTAGCATAGCTGCACAAGTTTTTCTTAAGCTTTCGCATGAAAACTCTTGTTTAGCAATTCTCGCAAGGGCTTGCATCTCGAATTCATGCGTATTAAGAACAATTTCATATTGCATTTTTATAGGTAAAGAACCAAGTCTGCCAAGCAATATACCTTCTTGATACTTTGCCTCTGCAAGCACGTGTGCAAGTTCTGCGTAATTAATTTTATATTTCAAAATTGACCCTCCAAGCTATACGCACGTTTTGCGCACATAGAATATTTACTAAATACATTAAGTATAATAAAAAAACAATAAATCAGAATAAATTTAATATTTTTATTCAAAAATACATACGCATATTTTGCATAAATGAAGATCTACGCAATTTTTACACAACAATTAACTATGCACAACTTGCGTAGATAATTTCAATATAACTACATAGCCACTATACCTACTCAAAATTTGCGCAGATAATAAGAAAAATCTTGTTTTCCCACATTTCTCGGTTTTAATAGGGAATAAGCTTTTTCATAATTTTAAAGCAGGCACATCAAACAATTTTCAGATAACATACTATTTTATAAGATTATTTATTGAACCTAGAAGAATGAGAGGTGCTGTTTTTTAATAGGGAATAAGCTAGTATATAGGAGTAGTGAGACAAAGATAAAGATAGAAATATACACAGTAAAGAATACTCTGATTTGTCATTTATCTATTTCAATTTTAATGACCATAAAAAAAATAATAAATATTAGGGTAATTAATTAAAACTTTATTATATTAACAGTCAGATGGTAATATATCTGTCTAATAACAATTAAAACCTCGAAGGAGAATAAAAAATGAATACTGTATATCAAAATTTTTATGTAAGCCCCTTAACCATTATTTATCCATCCCATATGGCATCAACTTTTCTATGGCAACCCACAGCTTTTATTAAAGAACCAAGTCCTACCGTTAATCCTGTCAACCTAACTCCAGACGAAGCCCTTCAAAGCCTACTCTACCCAATATTGCCAAAAACACTTAATATGTTAAATCAAGAAGGCAAAAAGTCGAAGAAGGATAAAGCTATTCTACTTAGAAAAGAAAATAAATTTACTATACTTTCAACAAGTAGTGCAAATGAATATACGTTTTTCTGTGTTGAAATTGAATCTGAAGCTCAAGAAGCTTTTCATAACGCAGAATCAATAAATCTTATACCCAACTTCACCATCAGCGACGAATCAAATCGAACACACTTTATCTATATATTAGAAGAACAAATTACGAAATCTACCCTTAAAACAAAGCTAGACAAACACTTTGAAGCTACTATCTTACATTTACAGCTTTTTCTGAATGCCAATTATTGTCATTTGCCTGAGAAGCTATTAAACCCATGGCATTCCAACCATACAGTTGTATATCATCATTCTCAACGATTCTACATTTCAGATATTAAAACTGTTTTAGACAAGAATTGCCCAGAAGTTTATAAAAAATATGCAAAAATAACCAAAAAACCTCTTGCTTCCGTTTCATCAAGCGAACGCACAAATCAGCTATTCAATCATTTGCGTGAGTATTCTTATTTTTTAAAAATCAACCAAGATTTTGAAAAACAAACTGATTTTGACGATGCAATACAAACACAAGCTATAGCATTAAACAGTTATTTTAAACACCCTCTACCGGAAAAAAAAGTTAATAACATAGCTAAACAAGTGTCCAGCTGGACTTGGAAAAACTATACTGGTAACGGTAAATATAGCAAAAATCGTGGCATATTAAATCTTTGTGATAAACTTCCAGCTAAAGATAGGCAAAGTATGGGGGGCAGATATTCAGGCCCAGCAAGAAAGAAAAATACACTTATTTGCATCAAACTAGCATATGATGAATTTGTAAATAAATTTGCCAAAGAACCTAAACCAGCTGAAATTGTACGACTTACGGGTAAAGATCAAAAAACAGTGACAAAAAAATGGCACCTACTTGAAAAAAGCCTTGTTGATTTAATAACAGACAATGAACTTAGTGAGTTAGAAATTATGCCTCTAGTATTTGATGAAATTCCAGATAAGGTTGAAAGAAAAAATACCAAATATGAAAATTTTAAAGAAAAATATAAAATTTATTTACAATCCCAAGGCGCAAATCCTCATAATATATCTGCTATATCTCGCTTTACTGGAATACATAGAAATACTGTAGCTAAATACCTAGCACAGATAAATAGTTAACAAATGCATATAAGATAATATACATAGAGATACTTTCATCTGAGAGTATCTCTTTTATTTTAAAATAATCGATTAAAAATGAGAGAAAATAAAAAAAGTCCTTTATACTTAAAGTAAAATTTAATTAAAAGGGGCTACTATGCATACCAACTACAACACTTATAGCCAGATTGAACAACTTCCCTCTTGCGCAAACAAATTACTTGCTTTTAATATATCAAGAGGAGAAATTACTGTTTGCCTTGCGAATATCCCATCATCTTTAGCATTTCTGAGAAAAGAATTAACTCCTTCTCACAAATCGATAGGTGCAAGTACGCAACAAAGCAAAAACTTTGAATTTATCTATACTGGTTCTTTCGATGATTTTTTTATTTATATTCAAGATGCATTAGCTATTATAGTGTATGATGCAAGCAGCTTACTCAAAAATCAAATAACATTTGAAGAACATTATTCAAAGTACAACAAGGTAATTGATTTAACCATCACAAACTTTTTGCTGAACGACAAAGACAAAGAAGTAATAGATGAAAATCAATCTGCTTCAAGTGTAATGGATATCTTTTTTCAACTAATTGCTAAAACCCATAAACATACTTTGATGTATACTCTGTTTAAGTGCTATTTGCCACTTGTAGACATTCTTCATAAAATTGAAAAACGAGGTTTTACCTTAACAAACAAAGGAATTGCCTTTATTAATAAAATGACAAATTCCACAGCAACTAAAATACATACTCATTTAAATCAGCTTTCAACAGAAAATGGGCGTATATCTAGCAGTGATTTTTCTTTGCAAAATGCTACAAAAAATCTTTCTAACACAAAACTCTCGCGTCATCATCTAAAAGCAAGAGAAGGTTATACACTTATTAGTGTCGACTACTCACAAGTTGAACTTCGAATTCTTGCGCATTTTTGCAAAGACTCTAATCTTCTTTATGCTTTTAGAAATAATATTGATGTGCACACACTTACTGCCTCTTTAATTCATAATGTGGCAACAAAAAAAGTCAACTCTGAAATACGCCAAATTGGTAAACAAATTAATTTTTCTGTGATTTATGGCATGGGTGCAAAGGGTTTTTCCGAAGCCTATGGTTTTAGTCTCGAAGATTCAAAAAAATTCATAAAAACTTTCAAAATGAAATACCCACGCACTACTGAATATTTTGAATATGTGCAAAAAATGGCGGCTCTAAAACAATATACAGTCAGCTTATCAGGTCATAAAAGGTATTTTCCTAATTTTTTAAACAATTATGTTGTTGACGGCGCACTTCTGCCTTCAATTAAAAACTCAACTATTCAAACGAGTGCGGCTGATCTTTTCCGTCTTGCACTTATAGAAGTTGATAAAGATCCAGATTTAAAAACTTTAGGCGCAGAAATTCTACTGCCTCTGCATGATGAAATTATACTTGAAGCGCCAATAGAAAATGCCAAGCAAGTAGCTGTTAGAGTACAGAAAATTATGGAAGAAATTAAAATTCAAGGCAAAGAATTTGCTATTCCAATGACTACAGAATATGCAATTGGCAAAGTTTGGGGTGAACTTAAATAGCTTTCTCTTCATTTTCTAGTTCAAGATTTTAACCCTCTATATTGACATATTTCAAAAGTGATAGTTTTTTTGTAACAAATTGTAACACGGACAAACTTTTAATTATTTTTCATTATGGAGCGTTTTCACTGTATTTTAAAAAATAAATTATTTTTTGAAAGGTCCTTTAGCTTCTATTTACCGATCATTCAATGTTTTTTGTTCATACATTTTCGCATCGGTTTTTTCAAGTAGTTCTTTGGGATTACTGCATTCTGAAGATAAAGCCCAACCCATGCTTGTAGAAATGTTAATAACTGCAGATAAAAATTTAAGCAGTTCTTTTCCTAAGTAAAGAACTGCTTAATATTAATAAGATAGGTGTATTATTCTGTTTATTTCGGAGTAGTGTAACTCGAAATAGTCAATAAATTTATTTTCTGCATAATTTCATCATAGAAACTATTTAATGATTGATCTGAATAACCATCTAATTCAAATTCTGCTTGTTTGCGTGTTGAGTCGCCTAATTTTATTTCAGAATCCTGAATTAATTTTCTTACTGTTTTAACAAAAATTTCAGTTGACCCCAGACTACAGCTTTGAATAGCATCATTTAAATCTATTTCAACAGGTAATCCTTCTCTGACAGCAACATGCATATAGTGTAAACCTAGAGTCCTCACCTCGTCCTTTATACGAATTTTTGGTGTTATGTGGTTAAGTGATGTTAGTAATTGCAAAACTGCTTCATTAAAGTCTTTAGCTCCAATAATATCATAAAGTTTAGCAAGATCTAAAATAAGATTCGTATGGAAGTTTCCATGAAACCAGAATGAAGTTCCTACATTCACAGCCTCACCAGTTAGATCATCTTCTTCAGTTATTTCTTCGTAAGCATGTGCTTCTCCTTGCATAGATATTGATGGCTTAATATATAATGCCCCGTTAAAAGGTTCATCGATGGAATCATTAGAAAGACCTAAAAGAGCTGATTTTATTGACTCTAAAACTGAATTCAAAGCTCTAGTAGCAAAACCAAAAAAACTTTTATTTATTGTTTTATCATCTTCAATAATCGACTTAATGTCAAAGGAATGTTCTTTATGATATTTTACTAATTCTAGTGCTACGCTTTCTGAAAGAAAGTAATATTCATTTTCATGTAAAACTTGACTTACAAGTTTAGCGTATTCAGTAGCTTTAGTTTCTTCAAGAGAATTTAATATATATGCATGGAAAAGTATATTTTCCATTTCACCAATTTGTACTTGATAGGAAGCTATAAACATATTCTCATTAAGAGCCCTAACAAATGCTTCTCCGCTAATGGTTGCTATATCTGTTTCCTTAGAATAGACACAACCTTCATCGGAAACACTATATTTGTATTCATCTTCTAACCTAAAGTTAATATCATAGTCCTGAATCATATTAATTTCCAATTTTAAATCGTTTAATTTGTTTTTTGTGTTTAATACATTATTTTTTAACATGTTTTTTTCCTTTTTTAGAATTATGTTTTTACATCGCTAATGGATTTTATCATTATATAATTCTTATTTTAAAAATTTATTACTTCCTTAGAAGAAACTATTTCTATGTTGTTTTTGCAACATTACCTAGCCGAATTAAAAAGTTCTTACCTATGTTAATAGTAATCAAATTCGTAATATCTCATCTAAATCTCCTTTTGATTTATTTTTGGCACTCTATTTTTTCAAGTTTATAAAACCCCTGTCAGAGTGTCTTTTAAAAAAATTTAAAATTATATAATAGAAAAAAAATTAAATTTATCTTTTTACTGTCTACATTTCTTCGTGTTGTCCAAATTTAATTTATAAGACAACACTTTTTGTTTTTGTCGTTGCAGTTTTGATATTTTCTAAAACAATATCTGTGCTCTAAAGTGAATTTATTTC
This sequence comes from uncultured Desulfovibrionaceae bacterium, assembly GCA_964369165.1. Lineage (GTDB taxonomy): Bacteria > Desulfobacterota > Desulfovibrionia > Desulfovibrionales > Desulfovibrionaceae > CAYJAZ01. Next base: position 33,322 of record CAYJFE010000003.1, read on the forward strand.
TTTTCACGTTCAACAATTTCCTTGCCTTCACCAACAACTTTTTCTTGATTTTTTGACTCAACAAGAGGCTTGATTTGATTAAAACCAAAGAGCGCTCTATCGCGTGGAGCAGTTATTGTTGCATTGAATTTCTCAACAAGATCTTTGTAATATTTGGGATTTTCCTCAATTTGATTGAGCATAAAGATACCAACCAATCTCGCTTTTCGGTTGAAGTCTTTTTCTTCTCGCACTTTTGCTTCTTTAGTCGCTTCAATAATTTTTCGTTTTAATTCTTCTTCTTGTTCGCGCAATTTACTCAACCTAAGTGTTGAATTTATTTTAGACATAATGCCTCCATTTTTAAGATTTATACAAATTATTATAATAGAAAAAAAATAAATTCACCCAACTAATTATTTTTTTATATAATAGAAATAAGACTCGTGAAAATTACTTTTCAACAAACTACTGGGTTAGAATATTGGCAAAATTATTGCTCAGGGCGCACTACCACCTTGATTCATAAAATAAATTAAAAAATAAAAAAAGGATAGACTTTATGCAAGAAACTCAAAACGACTGTCTCTGCCACATTGGCTTTAGAACATCATCGAGAGCTAGAAAATATACCGCAACAAATGCTTATAAATATATCAATCGCCTTGGCAAAGATTCAAAAAAAGAAGATTTAATTTATGCAAATTCTATTAATATGCCTGAATGGGCAGAAAATAATCCAAAATATTTTTGGCAAATGGCCGCTAAACATGAAAGCTTTCAAGGCAGACAAGCAATTAATATAAATGTTGCTTTGCCAAATGAATTGTCGCAAGAAACAAATATAAAATTGATGAATGAGTTTGTGCAAAGTCTTACCACTCACCCTCGGGGGCAATTGCCGTGTTCCTATGGATTTCACTTTGAAATGAAAAATGATATACCGAACCCACACTTTCATTTGATGCTCTACGAAAGACCACTCAATGAAGTCAGCAGTAATCATTCAGCCGAACAATATTTTAAAAAGGCAAATCGGACTCACTCAGAAGCGGGCGGTATAAAAAAAATCACCTTCTTTAAGAAAGCTTTCAATATTAAAAAAATACGCAAACTTTGGGCCGATTTAGCTAATAAATATCTTGAAAAAGCAGAAAGCATAAAGCGAATGAACCCATTATCTTACGCCGACCGAGGCTTGCTACAAATGCCACAAATCCATCTTGGTTCTAAGTCATCACATCAAAAAAAGGAAGGAAAAACAACCATGAGAATTGAAAAAAATGAATACATCAAAAAATTTAATGAACAAATCGAGGACACTGACTGGATTGAGTTTGCAGGCTATGAGTTAGCATTTTTCGTGAGCCAAGTAGACGAAAGTAATCGTGCAATCATTTTACAACTGGAATTTGCAGAAAAAGAAAGGCTGTTTAATTACTTATTTACTATGCAAAGAGCTATGCAAGAAAAGAGCCTACAAGAACTATTAGACTTTTACTTAGAGGAGTATAAAGAGCTAGAGATAACAAGCCGCTTGGAGCGCGTTATCAAGTATCTTGTCTTGGATGGCTTCAATAAAGATGAGATTCTTGAAGAGCTTCTTAACAAAAAGCTTGATATAGAAGCTGTCGATTTGTCATTTGCATACGATGTTTTTTACTATGATTTAATTGTTGAAGGTGAATGGATTGATGCCGCGGTTGACTTTATTGAGGCACACACGGTTGATTCCATAGAAGAACTATTGGATAGTGAAAGTGAATATATTCCTGTATGATAAATTCTACTGCACGCAAGTTTTTAGATCACTATATATAAGTGCCAAGCGATTTGTTTGACACTCAATCCATGCGATAACCCTTTCATAAAGCCAGTCTGAGTTCGCTTTTATTTGAAATCCGTTTATTGATAAAAAGACTGCCGTTGCCACAAAAGCCGTTCGTTTATTGCCATCAGCAAAAGGATGATTGATAAGCAAGCTTTCCATCAGAGCAGATGCTTCTTCAAGTATATCTTTATAGTATCCGCTTTGTGGTCTATTCAGTGCTGACTCAACTGCACTCATTTCTCTCACACCACTTGTGCCTCCAAATTTTTCTATGCTCAACTCATGCAGAGCTAAGATTTCTTGCAAATTTAAATAATTATGCATTACAATCTCCCTATTGCGCGAGCTTAAAGTAAAGGCTTTGATGCTCTTCCATGCTTTTCTTCGCCAATTCTAAAACAATCTTCCTGCGCTCTTCAGGTGACAAAGTAGAGAATTTTGCAAGTTCTTCTTGCTTAATTTCTGCATCAATTACCTTGTTCATCTTTGTGCCTCCGAATTTTTAAGCGTCTACTCAGTACACTGATTTTTGTTTATAGAACAAAGAAGATTTAATTTCAAGTAAAAGCCGCAGATAGCCTTAAATTGAACTATAAGATGTCACTATATTTAGCATTTTCCTCATTAAAGTGATTAATGAGTTTCTTAATTATTTCCAGTTGCTCAACTGAAAGTCCACTTGCATTAATATATGTATCTTCTGCCATATCAAGAATATAATCTGCACTAACGCAAAAAAGCTGTGATAGTTCTACGATATATTGAGTTGAGGGAATTGAAATGCCCATTTCCCAAGCGTTAATACTCGCTCTTGTTAAACTCAACTTTTTAGCAAGTTCCGCCTGCGACATTTGTGCATTTGTTCGTAATGCTTTGATTTTGTCTGAAATCATAAACTCCCCCACAAAAATGATGAGATTTAGTTCTGATATATAGCATATAATGTAAGATTGTAAATTATCAAAAAATGATATTTGATTAACTAATTTGATATTTTAATTTGACAAAAGAGTATAGTTACTTTATGTCTAATCAATGCCTAGCCATAAATTTTAAATAAGAATTTCTTAAATTAAGTGGAGAAAGTAATGAATATTTATTTAAAAAAAACAAATTTTTTTTGTATTGAACCATATACTGCATTTTTGCAAAAAGTTTTACATTTAGGATTATTGCTATTTTTATTTATAAGCCTATCTGCCTGCGAAAAAACTTTAGACTATGAAAAAGCTGTTAAAAATACATCAAAAGCATATCTATATTCGAATGATTCAAGTAAAACTAATATGGAAAAGCAGCTTCTTGAATTTTTCAATACTCCTATTCCTAGCTATCCAAAATTTCAAAATATTCATAATTCATATTTGCGAAATGAAAAAACTTCAGAAGCTGATTCTTTGCAAATAGAGAAAAATGCAATTTCTTCAATTCTAGAATTTTATAAAGAGCTTATCGAAATGCAAGATAGCGCATTAACTAAGGGAAAAGTAGAAGATTTTCTAAAAAACTACAAAAAAGCCTTAGAAACTGAAAATCATGCAGAAATAGAAAAAGCCGTGAACTTTAAGGTATACTATGATTCGCTCAAGAATTCCGATATAATACAACTCCCCAATATCTCAAACATTCCTAGTTTTGGTATGCATTCAGATATGGCTAGCAAATCTTTTGAAAGTTTATTTGGACTTCTTGGTGCTCTTGGCACACAAAATTTTGCAAGCAACCTTCTTGCATTTGACAAAAGAATGGAGTTGTCATCTGAAACAAATCAATTTGGAGAAGACTTATTATTTCTCCAGCCAACGCGCAGAAACTTAGATTCAGCAAAAGTCATTCTTGTAGATAGTAATTTAGCATTACTAGCTGTCACTAATGAACAAGATGCTCAAGCATTTTATTCAGTTGCAGATATTGGCTCTGGTCTACAAATAATCTCTGTATCCAAGACTGAACAAAATGCTAAAGAAGTTGCATATAATATTATGATGTCAAACTCACAATTTACACTTGCAGATCAACAGAGATTTTTTGAAAACAGAATACATGAGATAGACGCAAGCTTGAATGCAGTTCAAGAAATTATTGCTTATAAAAAATTACTTGGATCTGCGATAGAGTCAAAAGATGTTTCAAGATTAAATTCACTTATCAACTATAAATACTTGTTCAGCATTGAAAGCTTCAGTATTGGTTTTCTTAAAGCAGGAGAAGAAAATAAACCGTATGCAACCAATTACAGCATTCAAGAGACTGATTTAATAACAAGCAATGAAGACAAACTTTCCTATGCCAATGATCTCTACTATGCTCTTGAAGATTTAGAAATTGTTGAAGCAAATAAATATGGAATTATACTTCAAAGTGATGATTTCTTGTTTTTAGAAAGACAAGAAAGTAAAGAATTAAGACTAGAATATGTTGTTAACTCAACTGTTGGATTTACTAATCACGAAATTATATTTGAAAGTCTACACGAGCATGACGCCAATATTGAACAGCTCATTAAAGAAACACAAGAAAAAGATTTAGCAATCAATCAAATGCTTGAAATTCTTTATTCGCAATTAGAAATTTCAAATATTGAATGGGAAGTGGTACGAGGCCGTTATTCTGGAGTTGAGGGACATATGCAAGCAGTGGTAAGAAATAATTCTGATACACCAATAAACTTATCAAGGTATGAACTTCTATTCTTAAAAGACAATGAAATAATCTTAAGTGATGAGTTTAGAAGTCAATTAAAAATTCCAGCTCAAAAAGCTGTTCGCCTTACACTCAACACCGAACTTGATGAAGAAAGGACATATTACTTTAGTCTTGTAGAAAGTGGTGAATTAGATATTCTTATACGTCCAAGGAAATTTTCTTCTGCTTCAAACGAATATTCTATTCCGTTACAGCAAAATATGTTGCCTATTGAAAGAGAATTAGGCACATGGAGATATGGCGACTTTGTTATTTCAGAAGTAAAAGACATAGAAAACAAACTACCTACAGAGAACTATCAGCTCAGTTCCCACTATAAAGATCTTATGGAAAGTCAAAAAAATGAAAATATAGAGCAATCTATCCAACTAGGAAATGCTATTTTAGATAAAATTCAAGTCACTTCAAGCGTTGAAGATTCTATCCTTACTTTGTCTATTATGAACAACACAGACTTGTTGCTTGACAGATCAATATTTTCCATTGATTTCACTTTAGACGATGTTATGCTTGGCAGTTTCACAACAGATTATCCATACGATATACCACCCCATTCAGCTAAAGAAACACGTGTAAGAATCAGCAGTGAAATGCTTGGTTACGTACGTGAAAACGCCCAGATGAATATTCTCACTAGTGAAATTAAAACTGACTTAGGCACAATAAAGCGTGATTCTGCTAATACTCTAGGAGGATTTATTTCTCCCATGCTAGAAGGAAAAAGCAGTTCAATTTTATTTAGTAATAAAAAGCAATAATTTTATCATTCATTCACCACAAAAAGAAGAGGACAATCATGGACGAAGCCGCAAGAAAAAACTCAAATACACTTTTAATTATCAGCTATATCTTCATAGTTATTTTCCCAATCGTTTCTTTAATTTTAGCTTTAGTAAAAAAAGCTGATTGTAGCCAAGATGAAGTTTTAGCTTCTCATGTAAGCAATCAACTAAGAATTCTGCTCTGGGCATTTGTTTGGGGTATAATATGTTTCGTTTTAGGCATTATTCTAGGAATTATGATACCATTTATAGGTAGTATGATATCTCTACTTTTTTATGGCATTATATTTTTATGGGTTTTATACAGAGCCATTACAGGTGCCGTAAAACTTTCATCTAATCAACCCGTCTAATATAACATAGTTGGTTTATCCGATGCATAAATATTTATATTTTGCGTCGGGTATCCCTTTAGAGTAATAAAAATGTAAAGCAAAGGTTTATCATGAAAAAATGGGTTACAACAAATAAATATAAGATATTGCACGGATTTGAAAGCGAAGATAGAAGCATTGAAAATTCTAACTGGCAAAACTGGACCTACTATATTTCAAATGAAGTACTAGATGAAAAACTTAATGTTTTGATTGAATGGCTAAATGCAGAACAATATTCAATTAAAGCTATATACCCAATTCAACGTTCTTATTCTTCCGCATACTTAAGATGTGGACCCATGGGAGGGGGTGGAGGCTTTGGACAAGGTGCTGGCTATGCCTTTACACAAAATATGGGCTTTATTGTCTTAGCTGAAAAAGAGGAATATCTAACAGATGAAGAGTATGCACAAAGAGTTACAGCAAGAGAGAACTTAAAAAAGCTTGAAGCCCAGAAACTCGCAAATACTGAAAAAACAACTTCTTTTTCTCAACAGCTCGCCACACTGAGGGAAGAATTAGAAAAAGTTAATTCTAAATGCATTTCATTAGAAAACTTAGACATCAAGGAAGAAACAAAAAAATCATTTCTTAAAACAATCACTATTTTCAAGATTGGTACACTAGAAAAAGAGCATGATTCACGTTCTACAGCAGAATATCATCAAAAAAAGTTACTTGAAGACCGTGAACAACTTTTAATTGAAAAACAACAACTCGAAGAAAAGATTGAGGCAATTTCTTCTGCCCTTTCTCAATTATCACAATAATTATTACATTACTGGTATATTTATGCATTCAATAACATCTTTTAAGCTATTTCTAAAATCTGTATTATTTTTTTCAATTATGATCTTCCTGCAAGGTTGCAGTGGGCATATGGAACCTATTACTTATGATAGTATAGTAAACTATGTATCAAGCATTGGTGAAGAAAAAATTGCAACCCTTGGCAATAAAGAAGATAATATTTTCCTTGTTAAAGATGGGGAAGAATTTATAATAAAAATTGCTGACAAAACTACCGTTTCTTTAAATCAAAATATTAGCCCAAACATTCAATCAGTTGATGTTCTCACTCAATTAAATGAAGGAAAAAACAAGTATGCAATATTCAAAATCAATGAAAAATCTCATAAAAGTAGTTATTATATTATAAAATTATTGAATAATGGCAAAAATGTTACCAGTCAAGAATTGCCAGAAATCACCTCTGACAATGTAGAATTAGCACAGCACAAAGATGGCACTCTCTTTCTTTTGGAACATCTTTCGGAAAATGAATTACGCTATTGGGCATCTGATAAGCCACAACAAGCTATGAAAGGACCTTTCTTACACACTCTAAATACCGCAGAAAATGACACATCGCGTCAAGCTCCTCAAAGGGAAACAAGAAGCACAAGATCCTCTCCTCCACAAGCTCCAATCCTAACACCCCAAAAAGTTCAAGTCGCAACAAGCCCTGAAAAACCAACAAATACAAGCGCTTCAAAGGCAACAAACACTGGCTATACGCCTTACTTACCCCCAGCAATAGATTTCAGTACCAATATCGAACTTGATGATAAAACATCTACATCAAGTCCACAAATAGAAATTCCAACGCTTATCTTGCACCAATAACTTCACTATGAAAAAACAAATAATATTATGAAAGACAGAAATAATGTATCAGAAAACATAGGCAAGAAATTTGATTTTTACTTTGTCATTCTTCTTTTTATTACAATATGTTACCTACTACTAGAATGTGCTTTCAATGCTACTCTTTTAGATATTGCTGGTGCTGATGTCAATATAGAAAGTGTTCATGCTATAGAATTTTGGGGGCGTATCATTTCAGGCATTGCCGTAGCATTAGCCTTTTGTGGCACATTTTTATTTTCCTTTCTGCATAAGAGAAATGCAGCTTTATTTCATTATATTGCTTATGGAATCATTGCTTTTGCTTATCTTATTTCTCTAACATATTATGGGCAAAAAAAACTTATTGATAGCTTAGTCGAGAATTCAACTGCTGAGCAAAGAAGAATTGCCACTCTTGTGACTATTGCTTCCGAACAACTCAAAAGTGGAAAACTTCTTATAGAAGGCTTTGATTTATCTGAAGACACACGCGAAACCCCTTCTACAAAAACCTTTATTGCTTCCTTTGCGTCTATTGTTTCATTTTTGCCAAATGCAGAAGAAATAATTCGTCGTGATCTTGATAATATTTTATTGATGAATACAGTAAATACTTTAGGAACTGTAGATGCTGTATATCATGGTGTGTACCAACAATCCTTGAAAAGACTAGAAGAACATTTCAAAAAATACGGTCAAGGCATTACAAACCTTCGTAAAGTTCTTCAAAATGCAAATAATGAAGCTGAGCAAAAATGGCAAGAATATTTGGATACACTGAAAAAAAATGGTATGAGATCATTTAGTAGTCTACGCGCTAGACACAAGCAAGAAATTCGCAAAAACCTGCAAAAAGAGGGATTAAACCTGCCTGCCAATTGGGAACCCTCTGACAAAAGAACTTTTATCTATACATTTATAAAACAATATGAAGCAGAAGCTTTGCAGAAGGCAGAATCTGAGATAAAACAACAACTACCAAACCAAGAAACTTTACCTCTTAATCTCAATACATTTGAAAAATTTATTGCGCACGAAACTATTCAAAAATTTTGGAAAGAAGAACTGGCATTTCCCTTGAAAACAGAACTCAAACTCTATAAAAATATCGAAGATTTCCAAACAAAAATCTATACGCCTTTAATCACACATATCACGCAAGAAAAGAAAGAAATGCTTCTCTCTAAAGCAGATAGTTTTGGGGAAGGGCAAGAGTATGAAGAAATTGGTAACAAGGCATTTGAAGCCAGTATAATATCGCCCATTGCAATAGGATTTTCAATTTTAGGTGTTATTATCCACCTATGCAAAGCCAGCTTTTATAGTTTTAGACTGCTTTTCCGTAAGAAATCTATAGCAATTCTTAGCAATCTCATTCTATTTTCACTATTACTCGCATTTCCCATGCTTTTCCCAACCCCTATAACCTCATCTGAGGTATATGAAAGCATGGAAGAAAATCTTAGTAAAGCTCATCCGCTAAGTGCAATCTCATTTAGATGGATTTTACAAGCTCAATCTTTTATTTATCCTGTGAATGAGTTTATTCGTGAGAATGTTTTCAATGATATACGATTTGGAATTGAATCAAATTAAAATAAGTATGCTTTTCTAAGCTCTAAAAACCGTGCCCACACAAAGGATACTAAAATGTCAGATGCTATACAGACAAGGCTTCAACGACAAGAAGCAATCAGAACTGAATTTGCAAGTGAAGATTTCAGCAATATAGTTAACAATATCAAAAACATAAATTTTGTTTCAAAAAATTTCCTCACAGACACAACAAAATACTTAGATATGCTTTTTCTCTCGAGCTGGGTACAAGCGGCAATAGCGAGCAATGACGAGCTAATTCAAGAGGAAAAAGAAATAGCTCAATTATGGAAATCAACAGCAAACAAAGTTACTTGGTATTTTTTTGTAAAAGTATTGGCAATCATGCTTTTTCTTTTTCTCATATTAGGTGTCTATACCGGAATTATACAAGAACTTGTTGATTACACAATACAAAGCAGTTATAATTCTTCCAAAATCAGAGAGATTAAAAATTTTGCCTATAACTCTTCACTTTTTGTGCTATTAGCATTTCTTTCCCTTCCTATATTCGCAATTTTAAATGTAAACAGCCTCTTTAAAAAATGGTTAAGAAAGAATAATCTACCCTCTAAAACTTTTGATGACTACACAGGTAATCTTCTTTTTCAATTAGTACTTTACTATTTTTTAGGCCTCACTTTTTTGCCTCTTATAAACAAGTTCTATGCCCTTATGCCATAAATAGACAACTAAGTAGCAACAAAATTCCCTAACCCACAACTAGTTTAGAATTATTTACTCGCCTTATTTTCAACTTCTCTATCTCTCGTCTATGCCTTACAATTTCTTTCATATGTTTTCTAATTTCAGCATGATATTCCAAAAGTTCAAGCTCTTGATTGTCAGCAGGAAAAGCGATAGGTACTTCGCGTAAAGCATTCAAATTCACAGAAAGCACGCTTGAACCTGTTGCTCTTGAAACAATTGCTTCTTGGGCGTGTTTTTCTTGAAGTTGATAGAAAAGCCAGATAGGGTTGATATTTTTCTTTGCCCTTACAATAACAAGTGAAGAGCTACAAGTTGCTGGAACTTCATCATTTTCATCATCTTTATTGACTTCACTTTTATTAAGCTCTAAATCAATAAAGGCAATTTTTCCTAAAGTCGTCCTACTCCCTTTAAAGGCGAGAACAGTGTCATTTTCTTGCAAAATAAACTTGTCAAAGCGATTGTCTTGCGGTTTTACAACAATAGAATCAGCCTCATCAAAAAGAGCAATATTTGTTGAGCTATCAATTTCTTTCAGACTTATTTCTTTCAAAACCTGCTGCCCAGCGTCAAGTTCTTTATCTTTTTCATATGCAATTCTAGGCTCTTGGCAACGCAAAACTTCGGCTACATCAGAAAGTATACACCAATTGCCGCTTGCCTGCATCCTGCCCCTTTCTTCGGTGATGTATTTGACAGGACTTAGCGAATAAAACCTGTCCATTCTAATAATTTCGTGTGGGATTTCTATCTTTGTAAGCTGTTCATATTCTGCTTTATAAGCTTGATAAAATATTCCTTTTCCTGCCCAATCAAAGTCTTCATTATTGATAATATTTCCATATATTTCTTGCTTGTAGCTTTCAACATCACGCAATAATTCTGACTTTTTCAAAAGACCATCATCTTCTAGATTTGTATATGCTTTTCGCAAACATTCCTGGTTAAAGGTATGCAAATCAAGCATCTGAATTGATTGACTCTTATCTTTAGCCATTCGTATAATTGCAGGATAGTTTTTATTGCCTTCTCTCTTTGGCAAAGGCAGTTGAATAATGCTTTCTATGCACTTTTTTAGATACAGCTCATGACGCATACGTTTATATTCAGCAGAAGCAAGGAAATTCCAGCTAGTATAGAGAAGATTTGCCTGATAATTTTCTAATTTTCCAAAATAGTTTTTATCATTTTTTGTTCGTGGAAGAGGAAATTGCACAAGAGCAATCGAGCTAAAATCTGGCTCTCTATCTGGATTCATAAAGAAAAACCAATTCGATCTTTCAAAATTATCATTAGGCACAAGAAAATTTTCAAGCCTTTTTGTCAGGTCGTCAACTTCTTCAACAATGATATGTCGAATGTCATGTGCAAGCAAAAGAACAACTGGTAACATCTCAATATTCTTGATTGAAATCCTTCGTAAATCCATTTTGTTCATCTGCCCACGCAAAGCATGAGAAAGCAAGACACACAATGAGGGCGCAGGAAAAAATTGAGGATAACGATAACGCAAGGCCATCAATATATAGAAGAGAATAATTTCCCTACTCGGATAAAAGCCATTAAAGCCTTGCCCCAGATGTTTATAAAATGCTTCCGAAAGCACATTATCATAATGAATAATATTTTTTTTATAAGCTTCAACAAAAAGCTCTAAAGCTTCGGACAAAGAAGCTGAAGCGGGAATTGAGTCTACTATTTCCTGCGTGACTGCACGAAATTCTTTGAATATTTCTTTATGATAGAGGGTAAAGTATTGCAAGCATACCTCCAAGTAATTCACCTTATATGGAGTGTATATATTAGAATAAAACAAAAAGCAAGTAGTACCTAGTCAATTTAAAATAACTTGTATAATTTTCTTGACAGCACCAAAAAAATGCTATAAAGTCAAATCATCTTGAAATTATTTTTTTCAAGAAAAACTATATAGACAATCATTACCTTTTTAGTTTATCCATAAAATAACTGAATCTTTACAACTCAAAAGAAGCAATAACAAGGAGGCTATTATGTCAACAATAGGATTTATTCAAACAAGCAAAATACAAAATAATGAAGTTATAAATGTGAATGAAATCGACAGCAAAACTCGTGACAATGCTCTTTTGCTCTTTGATTCTAACAACAACATCAGCCTTGAAGACGCGAGGCATAATTCCCTTGTTTTGGGTTCAACTGGCTCTGGCAAAACCTATAGTGCTGTCTTGCCTGCAACATATTCTTTTATTAGAAAAGGTTACGCAGGCATCATCATCGACATCAAAGGCAATCTTCGTGATCAAGTCTATTCATTAGCTAAAGCTTGTGGGCGTGAGAAGGACTTAGTCGAATTTGGCACAGCTGCTTCTGCTACTCCTTTGAATTTACTCGCAAATATGGATCCACATGAAGTGCATGAAACAATTAAAACTCTCACTCTTGACAACTTTCAAGGTCAAAGTCACAATCTTGATTTTCACATGAAGGGTGTTGAGCAAGCTGTTTCTTGCGCTCAATTACTTTCTTATTTGTCTGAAAAAGAAAATGATATTGCTCCAAATCTTTGCTTTATCAGCGAGTTGATAACCGATCTTGATTTGGCTTCTATACTGTATAAACACTTTCTTGATAGCGTTTATGATGAAAATAATTTTGAACAAAAGGAATTTGTCAGTAAAATTGAAAGCTGCTTCTTTCATTTATTCAACTATTCCAAGCATTCAAACTCCAACAATCAGAGGGAAAGCTCTAGATATTTTGAACAATTAAACTATTGCCTCGATACTGTGAGAGCGGCTTTAAACCAGTTTATTTCCGTTCCAGGTATCGCAAGTGGTTTTGCAGACAACAATAAAACTAATGGCTTAGACATGCAAAAGCTTATATTGGGTAAGAAAATTGTTCTTCTGCGCTTTGAGCCTGACAGTGGGCCTATAGGTGCAGCTATTTCAAGGACTCTTATCGAAGCCTATTATAGAGCAATTTATACAATAGGCGTGACAAAAGCTCAAAAAAATCCATCATTTATCTGTATGGACGAATTTCAAGAAGTGGCAGACCTTTCTCATTCACGCTTTTCGGATATGAAATTTATTTCGCAAGCAAGGGAATTTAATGCGCACTTTCTTGCTTCTACTCAGTCAGTATCAGCACTTGTCACGCATTCGACCTCGTCTATTCAAGTGAACGCATTCCTAGCTAACTGTAATAACAGGATAATATTTTATTCAGATGATCCTTTTACTCAAGAATTTGTATCAAGGCTAGACTTTAATACTACGCTCAAAGATTTGAAATCAAGCGAAGCTTTTGTTGCGCGCTATGATAGCGAAAATCGTTCACATCATTATCAAATTGAAACTTTTCACAGGCTTTATGCAGAAGTATGTGAACTTATGAAGAAGTATAAAAAACCTTCTTCTAGAGTGAAAAAAGAGAAGAATATTCAAAAGTTAAGAGAGATTATTATGCTTAAAATACAAACAGAAAAACTTGAATCTGCTTCGAATACTAGCTCTAGTGCAAGCCAAACTCAAGGGAGTGTTGAGATGACAAACCCCACCACTACGGCTGAAGATATTGTTTTTAGCATGGAAGAAAATGCTCATGAAGAAAAAAACCTTACTGAAAACCCATTTTCTGCAAAAATTCATAAAGAATTTGCTGAATTTTTCTCAACCGACGGCGATGAATTGAGCGAAATCGTTATTCCAATTGGCTGGGAAGAATGCCTTATCAATGCACTTAGAGCTTTTAGACAGCAGAAGTTCAATTATAAAATCAAAGGATTCTATGTAGACGATGGCAGATTAAGAGTTTTCAGAGAGTATAGAAATAATAATGCGTCTGAGGAGATTATGAAAACATTTCTGGATGAGCTTTTGCGCGCAACACTAAACACTTGCTCGCTTTGTGGCACACATATAAAAATACAAGATGGCAGAGAAATCAATATCTGTAAAGAATGCCTTCAAGTGCATAATATTGCTTATGATGAAGAAGTAATTTCGCCATATCTCTAAAATAAGGATAGTAGGAATAAAAAATGCTAGAAAAACCAATATACAAATTAGGCGGACGCGTTGTATTCAACTGCAATAAAAAGCAAAACACAGGTGTAATCCGTATCATAGATGCATATGGCACTTTTATGCAAGATGAAGAGGTATCCTATGACATATATGTTGAAGAAGAAAATATGTTATACAAGCACATTCTTGAAAGAAACATCATTTCTTATGCCGAAAAACAAAACTATAAAATTATTTTTTTAGACATAGATGGTGTATTAAATTCTAACTATACAGATAGATACGCTCGCAATGTACTAGAAAAAGAACAAGGCTATCATGTTTCTTTTGATGGCACTTGTGTGATGGCTTTAAATGAAATTATTGAGGATCGTCTTGACATTGATGATGTTCGCTTCGTGCTTTCATCTACATGGCGAAATGATCACACAAAAAAAGAAATGGAAGCTCTGCTCTATGCGCACGGCTTCAAAGGGAAATTCCATGATGATTGGGCAACAAAACAGCTTTGGACTTCGCGAGGTAAAGAGATTCAGGAATGGCTTTCACGCCATAAAGATGTTCAGAGATTTATATGCCTTGATGATAACACCGATTTTGCTGATGAAGATCGTTTAGTCTTGACTGATGCCTACTATGGACTCACCATTTATGAAGTTCTTCTTGCTAAGTATCTTCTAGGTTTTAGTACAAAAACTCAAACAAAAGAAGCAGAACTCTTCTATAAAAACCAAGTAAACCACTACAATAAAAAATATTTTTAACTGTTATTATGCATCATATAGCCTAAAAAGCAAAATGATCTTATAACTCTAAAAACGTAAACCTACAAGGCAATTGGGGAGCTTTGACCAATGAAAAAAATATCTTTTTGTGGCGATATACACGGCTCTTTCAAAACTCTACATTATGTTTATAAAAAGGAAAAGCCTGACTATATCATTCAATGCGGCGATTTTGGAATCTGGACTGAGCACGACAAGTACCTTGTGCAAAATCCTGATAATGTGCCTATTTATTGGTGCCGTGGCAATCACGAAAATCATACTTTGCTTGACACAATCTATGCGCCTGAAAAAGGTGACATGAATAGTATCTATCCGATGAAGAATAAGTTTTTCCCAAAAGCTGACAATATTTTTCTATGTAATACCGGATCCTTACTTATTATTGAAGCAACAAACATTCTCTTTCTTGGTGGTGGCGATAGTATAGATAAGAGCATAAGAAAATTCGGTTCCTCATGGTGGCCACAAGAAATTCCTTCAAAAGAATGCATGGAGCAAGTTCTAAATAATGACTATGGAGTGAGTATCGACATTATCGTTTCACACACTGCGCCAGCCTCAATTGTAAAGAAAATGCCCCTTATAACAAATGATTTTGCTGACAACCTCACTTATCACGATCCAACAACTGACTTTTTAGAAGAGTGTTATAAGAAACTCAGACCAAGAACATGGATTTATGGGCATTTCCATCTGCCTTTCATTTACAAGGATAAAGATTGCTCTTTCACAGCACTCAATTCTTGTTCTACTTATAATCCACAAAATTTTGACCAAGGATTTTATAAATCAATTCTTGTTTAATAAAGGAAAAACAAATGTATACTATAAACTTACACTCTCATACAGATTATTCTGATGGGCATAACTCAATTTACGAAATGGCTGCTGAAGCAAAAGGACTTGGCTTTTCTGCCTATGTAGTGACAGATCATCTTTATCCTGCATCTCCTGGTTTTGGCTTATACTATATTGAAGAATTTGAAACTCAAAAACAAGAATGCCTTCGTGTATCAAAGGAATTGAACTACCCTATTATACAAGGAATAGAAATAAATTTAGGCTTTGAGGAAATTCTTGTTTTTGGCGAAAATGTTATTAAAGAATTTATAGATTTCTGTACAGAAACTAGAGAGAATGCTTATATAACCCACTTTCATCATTTGGAATTTATTTTTGAAAGAAAAGAACAATGCGCAATAATTTTATGCCATCCCGAACTCTATATCAACAAGCTCACACAAGGATTTTATGATTTGCTCTTTGATACCGTTGATGCTTATGAAAAATTCAATCGAGGGTATGATTACTTTGACGATCGAGATGTTCCTAAAGAACTTCTAAATAAACAAGGATTTAACAATTCAGATGCGCATCATAGAGACAATTTAATTGTGGGATATAATACAATACCTCAAATTATCATCAATGAACAAGAACTGATAAACTATATCAAGCAAAGATCTTAAAATTCACTGCTCTTACTTCGTAAATAGAAAATATAAACACTTGTAAAAATTTCTTGACAAACATTTAATTTCATCATAAAGTCAAAACATATCGAAATTATTTTTTTCAAAAGAAGCTGTAAGGGCAGTTACTACCTTATGACTTTGAAGAATAAAATAGATAAAGTAAATTTTTAAAGGAGAGCAAAATGAAGACAGATAAAATTATCATAAAAGAAGCTAGCAACTGTCATTACGACCATATTTCATCACAATTTG
This sequence comes from uncultured Desulfovibrionaceae bacterium, assembly GCA_964369165.1. Lineage (GTDB taxonomy): Bacteria > Desulfobacterota > Desulfovibrionia > Desulfovibrionales > Desulfovibrionaceae > CAYJAZ01. The sequence continues at coordinate 49,461 of CAYJFE010000003.1, forward strand.
AAATAAAATACACGAACAAACTCTCCCTAATAATTCACAAAGATACATTAATATTAAACAAAACACCGCACCTCCCACGCTTTAGGCATTAGCATAAAATCATAGGAGGTTTGCAAAATATCAAAGAAATAAAAGGAAAACTCTATGATATATTTCACCTCCGACCTTCATTTTTATCACGGCAATGTCATACGCTATTGCAATCGCCCTTTTGATGGCTACATGAGTATGAATTCTGCTCTTATAGCTAATTGGAATAATACAGTAAAATATAATGATGATGTCTATATCTTGGGCGATATCACTATGCGTGGCCCTGAGATTGTCAATTCTCTTATGCCTGCTTTGAATGGTAGAAAACATCTAATTTGCGGCAATCATGATTTATTTGTACGCAAAGAAAGTTTTAATGCGACAAATTTTGAAATTGTAACAGACTATCACGTCCTAAATCATCAGATCAGAGGCAAAAATTATATGTTCTGCCTTATGCACTATCCTCTTCTGACATGGAATCATGCAGGGCGAGGATCCATACATCTACATGGGCATATTCATTCAACTCCTGAATATAATAATGAAAACATCAGAAATGGTATTCTACGCTTTGATGTTGGTGTCGATGCACATAACTACAGTCCTGTCAGTATTGAAACAGTTATTCATATGGCTGATAGGGCAAGAGAAAACATAACAATTCAAAAAGATTATCACTATTCAAAAAAATAGAGATTAGATGTGCTTCTAAATAAAAAGGTAAAAACTATGGCAACTCAATTAATATATGTAGCTGGTGATATCCATGCAGACTGGAATATCCTCAACGATTACATCAACAAAAATATACGCCAAAGCAAGAAATTTAAAAAGATGATTGCTGAATACGAAGATGATTCTTCAAATGTTGAAGTAATTATCTTGCAATGCGGAGATTTCGGCATTTGGACGACAAAAGATATTGGCAATCTTCCTATAAAAAACAAGGTAGATTTCTTGAAAGACGGGCATATCAAAATCTATTTTGCAGACGGAAATCATGAAAACCACGATGTTTTAGATAAACTAGAGGCCGACAATCCTGAAAATCCTTTTCCAGAGGTTGTGCCCTATATTTATTTTGGAAAATTCGGCTCAATCTTAGAACTTCTTGACGGCACAAAATTGATGTTTTGTGGCGGTGCTGAAAGTGCTGACAAAATGTTTAGAGTTCCAAATACAGAGTGGTGGGCGCAAGAAGGTATAGACGAGATTGATATGCAAAATTTGCCTCCTGCAAATATAGGCATTGATTGGATTATCTCTCACGCTGCGCCTATGTCGTTTGATTTAGGAGTCTATGTATATACCTCGAGATATGAAAAGCTTAATGAGCCATCAAGAGAAAAACTTGATGAAATTCTTCATACTTATAAGCCTAAAAAATGGTTTTTCGGGCATTATCATTATAATTATGTGCGTGAATGCCATGGTTGCCGATGGGAATGCATGAATTATTCAGCTGCGGTTCACCCAAAGTCTTGGATTGATTTGAAAGAAATTATAACTATAAAATAAGGATAATAAAATGATATATACTCTTCAAAATATAAAAGATAGATTTGACAAGCAAGAAAAGTTAGAATTCCTTTTCTTTTGGAAGCCTCAAAAAGCTGGCACTCCCCTTACAAAAGCTTGCCTTTGCCAGTGGCACAAATCTTCATTTATTGTAGATAATAGAACTTATTCTAATTGTGAGCAATTTATGATGGCGCAAAAAGCTTTTCTTTTTGATGATATTGAAATCTACCACAAAGTCTTGCAAACATCGAATCCAAAAGAGTGCAAGGAACTTGGCAGGCTTGTAAAGAATTTCAATGCAAGCAGATGGGATAAAGAAAAATATTCTATTGTATTTCAAGGCAATTTTGCAAAGTTCTCTCAAAATGAAGAATTAAAGAACTTTCTTCTCTCCACAAATAACAAAATTCTTGTTGAAGCAAGCCCCTACGACAAAGTTTGGGGTGCTGGACTTGCTGAAGAAGATAAATCCATCAAAGATCCATACCACTGGCAAGGAAAAAATCTATTAGGCTTTGCGTTGATGGACGTGAGAGATGAATTAAGAAGAATTGAGCAAGGTGATTGAATATGAAAAAGCTAGGCATACAAGAATTTTTGCTTTCATACCCTTCCTACAATGAGGCAATTGAGGCAATTCGTGCTGAACCATATGCTGTAAAAGTTATAGAGTATGAAGATCGTATTCTCTTACTCTATAACTTGCTCTCTTCTCCTACCAACTGTGAAATAACAAATGATTGTCGTGGGTTAATACTTTCAAAAGACTTTGAGAATATACTCTCTCGCCCTTTCAGAAGATTTTATAATTATACGGAAAAGGACGCTGGCAATTCTGACTTTAATTTTGCCAATGCCCTTGTTCAAGAAAAGGCTGATGGCTCGCTTATTCAAGTGTATCACGATGGTAAAAAATTCTGTGTTGCGACGAAAGGCAAGGCATTTGCCGAAGGAAGTGTAGCCCTTGAAAGAAAGAATTCATTCTATGAGCTTTTTATGGCAACAGCAAATTTCAGTAACAATGAAGAATTACAAGACTTTTTCAATTCAATACACAATAGCAAGGACTATACATACCTGTTTGAACTCGTTGGCCCTGAAAACAGAGTTCTTACCCCTTACAACGAAAGCGGTATAAGATATTTAGATAAAGTTCATAAAGAGTATGGAGAGTTTTATCAAATAGACTCACATCCTTATGATAGGTATATGCAGGATTTAGAAAAGCTCAATCAAGTTTCAAACAAGTATCAATTTTCTGGTTTGCGTTCATATATTGTAAAAAATTATGAAGAGCTTCTTGAAAAAATGAATACTTTAGAACTACTTGATGAAGGTTTTGTATGCGTTGAACATAAAACAGGAAGGCGTATAAAAATCAAGCAAGCCTCCTATATGACAATTGCAAAAAATTTTGTCAGCCCTGAAGCAAAGCTTTTGCACGCAATTACGCTTGTCTTTGAGCATGAACACGAAGAATATCTTACAATATTTCCTGAACAAAGAGATTTATTTGAGTATATTCTCGAAAAATATAATTTTTTCCTTCAAAAACTTGAAGCCGAATATAATAAATTCAAACATATCTCAGATAGAAAATTGTTTGCTGAGGCTGTAAAAGAGTCTCCTCATAAGGCTTTATTCTTTACAAAATTATCAAAAGGCTTGTCCTTTGCTGAACTTTTGAATGAAGCTCCTAAAACCAAGAAACTTGCTTGGATTGGCGATGTCCCCCATGAACTCTATAAATAATAAGGTACTGTTATGATTTACTTCACTTCTGATCTTCACTTCTTTCACAATAATATTATCAATTATTGCGATCGTCCTTTTGTAGACAAAGACGAGATGAACAAAGTTCTGCTTGTGAACTGGAATTCACGCATCAGAAAGGACGATGATGTTTATATCCTTGGCGACTTGACTTTAAAAGGCATTACCTACGTCAATGAACTTGTACCTAAACTCAATGGAAACAAGTATCTTGTGCGAGGCAATCACGATTTATTCTATGATAAAGAAGGCCTTGCAAGTGGCTTGTTTGTTTGGATTAAAGATTATTACGAATTGCACTATCAAGGCACAATGTACACTTTATCGCACTACCCTTTTGCTTCATGGAATGGTAGAATGCAAGGTTCAGTTCACTTACATGGCCATATTCACGCAAAGGAAGAGTATAATATCAAAAATGCTATGAATGGTCACTACTGCTTTGATGTTGGTGTTGATGCGCATAATTTCTTCCCCGTGAGCATTGAAGATATTGTGGAGTTGACAAGACTTGCGCCCTGTAGCGCACAATCTGATAGACGTGAATAAAAGGATATTACTATGCAAAAAATAAAACAATTTATTCAGCAAGAAAGTCATGGCTGGAAAGCGTGGGAAATCCTATGGCTAAGCATTGCTTGCTTGACAATTATATCGCTTTCTCTTTATTGGAGAGATAGCATAATAGGTATTATTTCAGCGACAAGTGGCGTTATTTGTGTTGTCTGCACGGGTAAAGGAAAGGTTTCTGCCTATCTTTTTGGCATAATCAACACAATATTATACTCCTACATTTCATTAAATGCGCAGTTTTATGGCGAAGTTATGCTCAATGCCCTTTATTACTTGCCTATGCAATTTTATGGCTTTTATCAATGGAATAAACATCTTAATCTAGAAACCAATGAAGTTGTTAAAAGACAAATGACATTTATTTCTTTTATAAAGTTGCTTTGTCTTGTAGGATTTTTAACCTTTGTATACGGATTAATCTTGACTAAAATTCACGGCAATCTTGCCTATATAGATGCATTCAGCACTATTGCTTCAGTGTTTGCTATGTATCTTTCTGTCAAAAGATATGCCGAACAGTGGATTTTGTGGATATTAGTAAATATTGTTACAATCTTTATGTGGTCTTATGCCTACTTCATGCAAGATTCAGAAAGCATTGCAACGCTACTTATGTGGAATGTTTACCTTATCAACGCTATTATTATGTATATAAAATGGAAAAAAGACTCTATAAACTCTGAAAATCGAGGATAGCACAATGTATAATATAGGAATGTATGGCGGTTCTTTCGATCCACTTCACAAAGGTCACGTCAATAATATCATAAAAGCTGCGTCCATGTGCAAAAGGCTTTTTATTGTCATAAGCTATGCAAAAGGTAGAGAACTTTTACCGCTAAGCTCTGTCTTTCGCTCTATTTATCAGCTTACAAGCCATTTAGAGAATGTAAGTGTTTTGACACTTGAAGACAGCGCAGCAAGTAAATTGGCTTATAATGACCATTGCTGGAACGATGGTGCTCAAAAGATTAAAGAGAAGATCGAACAAAAAATAGATGTAGTTTTTTGCGGGTCTGACTATCAAGGTAAAAAGATTTTTGAAAGGCTATATCCCGAAAGCGAAATTTACTATTTTGACAGAAGCATAATTCCTATTTCGAGCACAGAAATACGGAGAAATCCTTTAGCTTTTTGGGATTACCTTGCTCCTACCGTGAAAGCTTTTTTCACTAAAAGAGTGCTTATTATTGGCAGTGAAAGCACTGGTAAAAGCACGCTTACACAAAACTTAGCCCTTCTGTATAATACTAATTTTGTTGAAGAAGTAGGCCGAGAAACTTGTGCACTAGCTGGTGGCGAAAATTTTATGAATTTTGAAGATTTAGTAACAAATCTTCTCAGACAAAAAGACAAAGAAATGAAAGCTCTTATGAATGCTAATCGTATACTTTTTCTTGACACAGATGCGCTAACAACTAAATTTTACGCAAATTTCTTGCTTCTTGACGAAACAGAAAAAACAAAGTGCAATGCATTAGCTGATGCCATCGCAGATTTGCATAGATTTGATTTAATACTATTTTTAGAGCCTAGTGTTGCATTTATTCAAGATGGGACTAGAAATGAAAAAATAGAGAGCAATAGAGAGTTTTTTAGCAATCAAATTAAAGAACTTTTTATTGAAAAAAACATTGAATTTGTTTCAATAGACGGCAATTATAGCGAAAGATTTGAAAAAGCAAGAGCTTTGATAGAAAGCAGATTTGGGATTTAGAGGTATAAAATGATAAATTATACAAGCACATGGCGTGAAATTCTTGAAAATGACTTAGCCTATATCGAAAAACATTTTGAAGGCGCAAGTATTGGTTTATTGCCGCATGAAGAAGATACTATTAAATGGAGTGATGAGTTTCAAAAGCTTGATATTCATTCATTTAATGATAGAGAATTTCAAGCATACCTAGACAGAGAATTTGACAATGGCTATGGTCACGTAAAGATTCCTCCCTTTCAAATCTACACAAAAGATTATGTCTTTGCAGCTCACGACTACGATGGACAAGAAGGTTATGTGTGCATTCCAAGAAACCCAAACTCTTCCTTTATCAAGAAAATTGCTTATTTATCGGATCATAGTTATTCAAGAGAGTATTTAGAAGAGCAAGAAAAATGGTAATATACCATTTGAACTATTCAGAAATACTTAATAGTTCAAAATAAATGAGGAAGAAAAAAGCTATTCAGTTTTGCAAGATGAGCAGACATACCCACTTTTACTATATTTCAGAAAAATTATTTTAAAACTTGTAAAAAAAACTTGACAGACAAGCCAAACTAGTCTATATTCTCTTTATCGGGATTAACCATAAATTTTTTGTAAACTTTCATTATAAAAGCTTTCTTGTTTTTATAAAAACCTTTTACTTTCTATATGCCACAGCGCATTGTACAGTTACTTCTAAATGTACTGCAAATACAAACCTGTACAAGTTTTACTTGGCATATTCATCCCTTTCACCTTTACCATACCACAGTGTATTATTCGGCTACTTCTCATTGATTGTGAAAAATCTATCCGAACAAGTTTTTCTTGGTATGTTCTGTTATTTCCCCCTATACCACAGTGTATAATACAGTTACTTCTATGAAGAACGTACGGCTGAACTAGATTCTAGCCCCCTTTTGGATCAAAATAGTAATATTTCGATCTTCCTGTATTAGTTTTTCTTGGTATAGCATATCAACACAATATTAAGTAATTTGCCAAGGTATAAATTCATCCATAATCTGACAATTTCAAAGTAAAATTTTCTACATTGGCAATTACTACCTTAATATATTTAACGTAATTAAATACCTTAACAGCCTTTCTTTAGGAGAACAGTTTTATGTCAAAATTCAATATAAATACAAACACAAATACGACTACAAATCTATGTGGAAAAAAAGCCTATAAATTATCAAACGAAATGCTGCTTGCTTCCAAAGTGATGACTTCCTTTATAGAAGATAAATTCTATAAAGGCTCTGCTGATGAATTATCAGAACTTATTGATTTGTCAAAAAAGGTTCCTGCTGACTTTCTTGCTAAACTTATTGTTTATACTAGAGCCACAATGAATATGAGAAGCGTGACACATCTGCTTATAGCTATTCTTGCAAATAGAAGCGATGGCAAGGAATTTGTAAGAAAAGTATGCAGTAAAGCTATTTTGCGTGTCGATGATATGACTGAAATCATGGCCTGTTCCATCAATCTCTTTGGAAAACCCATTCCAAATTCCTTGAAAAAAGGAATAAACGATGCCCTCAACAGATTTGATGAATTCCAGCTTGCCAAGTATAACAGGCAAGGTGCAGTAAAACTCAAAGATTTGCTAATGATCTGCCATCCAAAAGCAAAAAGTGAAGAGCAAAATATTCTTTTTAAAAAGATACTTGATGATAAACTAGACACTCCATATACTTGGGAAGTTGAACTTTCGGCGAAAGGCAACACTAAGGAAGTTTGGGAAGAGCTTATTAGTAGTAAGCAAGTTGGATATATGGCTTTACTACGCAATTTGAGCAATATTATTCAAGCTCAACCAAGCAATTTGGCTGAAGTGCATAATTTCTTGAGAAGCAAGGAAGCTGTGCTGAAATCAAAGCAACTCCCCTTTCGTTTTTATTCAGCCTATAAAACTTTGCTAAGCAAGGATTTATTGAGCTCTAAGATTGCGGATACATTAGAAATTGCTATCTCTGCAAGTGTGGAAAATATAGCAAAACTTAATGGCAAAACTCTTATTGCTATCGATGAGTCAGGTAGTATGTCGATGCTTGCTTCAAAAAATAGCTCAATAACTTGTTATGAAATCGGGCGAGTTCTTGGAAGTATTGCCTCAAGTATTTGTGAAGATAGTGAAATCATTGCCTTTGATACTGAATTGAAGAAGCTGGTTTTCCCTTCAACAAATGGTATTATTTCAAATGCACTTCAAGGTGAAGCAATGGGCGGTGGCACAAATGTGAGCCTTGTTCCAAGCTATGCGCTGGATAACAACAAGTTTTTTGATAGAATAATTATACTTTCAGACAATCAATGTAATTCCAGATATGGAAACCATGACACACAGGCTTTGCTTGATAAATATCGTAATAAAATCAATCCTAATGTATTGGTATATATGATAGATATGTGTGGATATGGCACAAGCCAGATCAATCCTTTACAGCCAAAACAATGTTATCTTGCCTCTTGGTCTGAAAAGATTTTTGATTTTATAACAATGTTTGAAAATGGGGCTTATACTTTTATCGAAAGTATCAATAAACTTGAATTATAATAAATATTTTGGAGGCTTGCACGCAAAGTTCATTCCTACAAATGAACACGCGTTTGAGCCACAAAAAATTGGGGTTTCCAGCACCGCCCTCTCAAAAGATTGGGCAAGAGCTTGGCATTCCCAAAAGTGATGTGGGCCCCTCAAGTACCGCCATTTCATCTGATTTGGCAAGCACTTGACCGCCCCACATTACTAAATCAAGCAAGTAAACCTATTATCCAAGGGCATTAAAATGTGTAAAAACAAAAGTTTTAAAGAAATCCTTGAAGCAGAAAAAAAGAAGGCAAAACCCATTACAAAATGGCATTCTTTTATTCAAGGCAAGGATATTCCCCACAAAGACAAGTCAAAATATTCCAGAAAATCAAAACATAAGGCTGAACCGCAAGGTTTGGCTTTTTTTGAGTGTTAACACATCTACTATATTTTCAGAAAACACAATAATTTTGGCAACTTTCAACAAACCTCTTGCAAAACTACCATAAACCACTATGAATACACAAGGTTTTCACAATTTCATTAGGATTGCCTTGTATTTCTTCAATGCGCTTGGTGCGCTCGCACTCATCTTGAGTCACAGGATATTGATTGCTCCATGCAAACATCAATTTTGCCTGCTGTTTACTCATGTTGTAGCGTGGGTAATTGCTATCCATATAGATATAGGCTCTTGCAATCTTGCCCCTTGAAGCTTCGGGAGTTTCAACTTTTCTATCTTCAATTTTTACTTCGCAAATGCCAAAATCAGAATTTTCTTGCGGTAAAAGCGCAAAATTATAATTTGAACGGCTCGCATTGACTGCGCCAATTGAGGGATAGAGATTATACATATCCGCCTGCATAAGCCTATATTCTTCATTCACTTTTTCGGCACAACGCCTGCCTTTATAGGCTTTTCCTTTACTGTCAACACAAAGTGGATGCCCTTCTCTCCATTCAACAAAGGCTCTTCCAAAATTTTCAGCTGGAACTATATGCTCCCACTCAACTCTATCAGCCCTTTTCTGATGCTTTTCTGTCACAAAACCCTCTGGAAGTTGAATAGATTTATCCTCTTCAAAAGGAGCTTCGCAATAGATGGTAATTCTATCGTCAGAACTAATATACACATTATTTTCTAGTAAACGCTTACTTGTATTATAAGAATCATTCCACTCATTTGCAGAAAACAAAAAATCTGGAAACAAAAAAACAGCAATACAAAACACAAAAAGGCTCAAACGCATTTTCAATAAATCCTTCAAACAATAGGGGAGATAGTGAAGGATTTATAGCAAAATAATGAAAGATTGTCGAGGGAAATAATAGCAATCTATTTAAGAATATCTTGTTTATAAGATGAATATTTTCAATAAAAGGCTCTTGCTAGAAAAAACTATTAATGTTATTATAATTAAGATACAGAAAGTATCATCTTCTTTCATCAAAAATCGCGGGATAAGAGCGGGATAAACAGCGAAAATCAAAAATTGAGCACAAAAAAACGACTTAGTGAATTTTCTCTAAGTCGTTGATATTGTTATGGTACCGGGGGCGAGACTCGAACTCGCAAGGCCGTGAAGCCGGCGGATTTTGAGTCCGCTGCGTTTACCATTCCACCACCCCGGCGTGTTTTGTTACTTTATCTATTTCTTATTTTATGTCAAGCCTTTTTTTATATATATTTAAATTTGAATTAAATTCATATTTTTATATTTTTATATTCTTATCTATCTGATTTATAGTAGCTTTCTTTTATTTTTTCAATTTCAAAAAATTAACTTTTTTGTAATTTTTTTTTCAAAATAAACAAAATGCACTAGACAAAAAGTGAAGAGCAATTAACTTTATTGTGAAAATACATATAATCTCACGATAATGTCTTACTAGATTTAGAGTGTTGTGAAATTTAGAAAGATTGCTGTGGGAATACAAGGATATTGTTATGGATATGAATAAATTAACTATTAAATCCCAAGAAGCTTTGGCTCAGGCTCAAGCACTTGCTTATAAAAAAGAACATCAAGAAGTAGATATAGAGCATCTTGCCTATACTTTAATTTCCCAAGAAGAAGGTCTTGTAGCTAAAATTTTAGCAAAAGCGAGCATCAATTCAAATGCCTTTCTTCTTCAACTAGATAAGGCTATAGATAAAAGGCCAAGTGTGCGCTCCTCCATTGCAGATATGAATCAAATTCGCATTTCAAGCCGTTTAGCAAAAGCGTTAAGCCTTGCGCAAGAATTAGCTAAAAGATTGAAAGACGAGTATATTAGCGTTGAACACATTTTTGCTTCTCTTATTTCTACACAAATTCCTAATATTCCAACAGGTTCAATTCAAGAAGTAACGAAGGAATTTGCACTTACAGAAGAGAAATTTATACAAGCTACAGCAGAAATTCGTGGAACGCATCGTGTGACTTCTGCTTCTCCTGAAGAGAGTTTTGAAGCCTTATCAAAATACGCGCGTGATCTTGTTGAAGCTGCTTCTAAAGGTAAGCTTGATCCCGTTATCGGTAGAGAAAACGAAATCCGCCGCACTATACGCATACTTTCACGCAGAACAAAGAATAATCCCGTGCTTATAGGCGAAGCTGGCGTTGGTAAAACCGCTATTGTTGAGGGGCTTGCCTTTCGTATATTAAATGGTGATGTGCCTGAAGGACTAAAGAATAAAAAGATTTTCTCACTCGACATGGGTTCTTTAATCGCCGGTGCAAAATACCGTGGTGAATTTGAAGAAAGACTTAAAGCTGTACTTAAAGAAGTGGAAGAATCTAACGGGCAAATTATTCTATTTATTGATGAAATCCATCTTATCGTCGGCGCGGGAAAATCAGAAGGCAGCATGGACGCTGGCAATCTTCTAAAACCTATGCTTGCGCGTGGCGAATTGCATTGCATAGGCGCAACTACTATTGATGAATACAGAAAATACATTGAAAAAGATCCAGCCCTTGAAAGACGTTTTCAGCCTGTGCTTGTTGAAGAACCAACTACTGAAGACGCTATTTCCATTCTGCGTGGATTGAAGGAAAAATTTGAAGTACATCATGGCGTAAGAATTTCTGATTCTGCCATTGTTGAAGCTGTTGTGCTTTCGCAAAGATATATAGCCGACAGGCAATTACCTGACAAAGCTATTGATTTAATTGACGAAGCCGCAGCTCTTATACGCACAGAAATTGATTCGCTTCCAGCTCAGCTTGATGAAGTAAACCGCAAAGTTATGCAATTAGAAATCGAGCGTGAAGCCTTGAGAAAAGAGAACGATACTGCCTCAAAAGAACGCCTTGAAAAGCTTGAAAATGAACTAGCTGAACTTCGTGTTTCACAAGCAAACTATAAAGAGCAATGGCACAAAGAAAAATCTTCTATTGATACTGTTCGTAAAATCAAAAGCGATATTGAAGAAGTAAAAAGACTTATTGAAGAAGCCGAGCGTGAATATAATCTCAACAAGGCCGCTCAACTCAAATACGATGATTTATTCAAACTTGAAAAGGCTTTAGAACAAGCTGAAGAAGAAAGCAAAGACACGCATAGACTATTAAAAGAAGAAGTGCGCCCTGATGATGTGGCTGATATTGTTGCAAGATGGACGGGCATTCCTGTCACTCGCCTTTTAGAGAGCGAAAAGGAAAAACTTCTCACCTTACCAAATGAATTGCATAAAAGACTTATAGGCCAAGATGAGGCCGTGCAATCGGTTTCGCAAGCTGTTCTGCGCTCTCGCGCTGGACTTTCTGATCCGAATAGGCCTGTGGGATCATTTCTTTTCTTAGGGCCTACTGGAGTAGGTAAAACTGAATTATGTAAAGCACTTGCTGAAGCTTTATTCGACACAGAAGACAATATGATTCGCCTTGACATGAGCGAGTATATGGAAAAACATTCCGTTTCTCGCCTTATTGGTGCGCCTCCAGGATATATTGGCTACGACGAAGGTGGTCAACTCACCGAAGCTGTGCGCAGAAGGCCTTATTCTGTTATATTATTTGATGAAGTTGAAAAAGCGCATCCTGATGTTTTCAACACCCTGCTTCAACTTCTTGACGATGGCAGATTGACTGATTCGCAAGGAAGAACAGTAGATTTTAGAAATACTATCATTATTCTTACCTCAAATATTGGCTCTCCTCTACTCTTGGAAGGAATTGATGAAAAAGGAAATCTTTTTGAAAATGTCAGAGAAGATATTATGGCAGAATTGCACAAATATTTCCGCCCTGAATTTTTGAATAGAATTGACGATACAGTTTTATTCAAACCTTTACAAGAACATCAAATTGAAAAAATTATTGATATCCAATTGATTTCACTTCTTAAACGTCTTGAATCTCGCCATATCAATATTGCTATTACGCCAAAAGCAAAGCAATATATTGCAAAAGCTGCCTATGATCCAATTTTTGGTGCTCGCCCACTTAAAAGATATTTGCAGCATGAATTAGAAACACCGCTTGCTATGCATATTATTAAAGGGCAAATCAAGGAAAATCAAGATATTGTAGTGGAAATATCACTTATCGATACAAAAGACTCTGACGCCCCACTCCGCTTTGGCATTAGAAGAGAAAATAAAGTCGAATGGATTAATGATTAACGTAAGCGAAGCTAACAAAGACTTTAGTGAACAAGCATTTTTCACATAAAATGCGCAGTGAGGTTTTCGTATGTGAAACATAG
>CAYJFE010000004.1:0-19521 GCA_964369165.1 uncultured Desulfovibrionaceae bacterium
AAGCCTGCTTTTTTGAGTTGTGGACGAAGTGAAGCGTCAGCTGTAAGAAGTGCACGAGTAATACCGTGACGAACTGCTTGCGCTTGTCCTGTTGTACCGCCGCCTTGAACATTTACTTTGATGTCGTAACTATCAGCAAGTTTTGTTAAAACGAGTGGTTGACGAACAATCATTTGCAAAGTTTTGCGTGGGAAGTAGTTTTCAAGTGGGCGACCATTGATTTCGATAGTACCTGTACCGGAGTAAATACGTGTACGGGCAACTGCTGTTTTGCGACGTCCTGTGCCGTAATTGAATGATTTAGACATATTCTATCTCCTAGTAAGGCATTGTCAAAGGTTTTGGATTTTGCGCTGTATGCGGATGCTCTGTACCTACATAGATTTTGAGTTTTTTGAGCATATTGCGACCAAGTGAGTTACGTGGAAGCATACCTTTCACAGCTTCACGGATAACTTCTTCAGGTTTTTTCTGAAGTTGTTTTTCCAAAGTGATTGATTTCAATCCACCTACATAACCTGAGTGGTGGTGGTATTGTTTGTTCTTGAGTTTGTTGCCTGTAACTTTGATTTGTTCGCAGTTGATAACAACAATAAAGTCGCCATTGTCCATGTGAGGAGCAAATTCTGGCTTATGTTTGCCACGAAGGCGGTGTGCGATTTGTGATGCAAGACGACCCAAAATTTGGTCTTTTGCGTCTACGATAAACCATTCGCGGTTTAATTCGTTTTCTTTAGGACTATAAGTTTTCATAGTATCTCCTGAATAAGAGCTCATAAATAATTTTTCAAGATTCTGCTAACAGAATCGTCATATATAAGCCATATGTAGACGCTTAGCTACCACACTGCGCCTTATGCATAAACTACAAAGCTTTGCCCAAAAGAGAATGTAACAACTCTTTTGTTGAACATTATGGCGATGTTCTTGTGATTTTATAAAAAATTTAGCTTTGCATCTTCGGGCTATTCGCCCTTAGAGCCTCTTTTTCAATAAAATGCACAATAGAGTTTGTTCTTTTAAGATATTTTCTCTTTCTTGTCAAATAAAAAATCAAATAAAAAAAAAATTTTTATAAAAAAAATGCTTGACCTTTTTAGAAAGTCATTGTATCTATTCACTTCATGGCGAGAATAGCTCAGTTGGCAGAGCAACGGGTTGTGGTTCCGTGGGCCGAGGGTTCAATCCCCTTTTCTCGCCCCATTTTTCTCTAAAGCTCCTTTATTTAGGAGCTTTTTTTGTTTAATACTTCTTATAAGAATAGACTTATTTCTCTTCTCTAGCTTACTATCACATCTTATTTTATCATAGCAATAAAGATTATCCTTGTGTATATTCATTAAAAAGGAGACTATCATGCTGCATAAATTTTTTTGTTTCATATTTTTTCTTATTTTCCCACTTATTGTTGGTTATTTAGGTTCAACTCTTTCGACAGATAGCAAAATAGTTTACAATGCTTTCAATAGACCTCCCTTCTCTCCTCCAAGCGAGCTTTTTGGCATAGTTTGGACTCTTCTCTATATAATGATAGGTTTTGCCGCTTTTTTGGTAAGCATAAAAGAAAATACAAAAGAAAAAACAATTGCTTTACAAGTTTTTTTCTTCCAAATCTTTATTAACTTTAGCTGGACCTTCTTCTTCTATACTTTAGAATTTAGGCTCTTTGCATTTTTTTGGCTTATTTTTTTACTTATTGTTGTTTTTTACACCTATAAGGCTTTTTATAAAATTTCAAAATTTGCAGCTTTTTTGCTTGTGCCCTACTTTTTCTGGCTTATCTATGCCGCTTATCTCAATTTAGGCATCTATATTCTCAATAGATAAAAGAGATATTTGACATATTCTTCCATCACTGCTATAGTAATCATTATTTAAGGAAGAAAAATGACAAAAATATTGGCTTCATTCGCGTGTGCAAGTTTGACTTGCAAAAAAGAATGTGGATTTATTCCCCAATCTTTTCATGCGCTTAGCCCAAAAACTTTTTGCCAAAATAGTTCTTCCATTCTTTTTTCGGCATCACTCATAAATTTTGCAGGCTTTACATGACCTTAGACTTTAAAGGTTAGGCTAATCTTTATTCTGATTTTTATGCTTTTTCAAGATCTTACTTGCTATTCTTGCACAGTTTGATGTTTTATCCTTTATATCAAATGGATAAAAAGCCTTCAGAATAAAATAATTTTGCAATAATTTCTATATCTTATGAGAAAATTATGCCACACACACAAAACAATTCTGTCTATGTAGCTGGCCTCGACATTGGTTCGATGGCGGCAAAGGCAGTTATTTATGATGTAAAATCAAATACTTTAATTGCCTCTGCTGTCTGTCCAACTGGCTGGAATCCGCAAGAAGCAGCAAAAAATGCTCTTTTGCAAGCTTGCGAAAACTCTAAACTCTCCTTGAAGCTCGAGGATATTTCCTATAAAATAGCAACAGGTTACGGCAGAATTTCCCTTCCGCCTGAACTTGTGAATAAAGTTAAAACGGAAATTTCTTGCCATGCAAAAGCCGTGGCCACGCTCTATCCAGAAGCTGGTCTTGTATTAGACATTGGAGGGCAAGATTCAAAAGTCATCAATATTGACAGTGATGGCCTTGTTTCTGACTTTTTGATGAACGATAAATGCGCCGCAGGAACAGGACGATTCTTGCAGGTGGTATCTGGAATTTTAAATCTTTCCTTGGACGATTTGGGCCTTGCGGCTTCAAAGGGAAAAGTATTAAACATTTCAAACATGTGCGCAGTATTTGCCGAAAGTGAGATTATCGGACTTTTAGCAAAAGGCGCGAAACCAGAAGATATAGCGGCTGGCGTGTTCGTTTCAATTGCACGCAGAATGCGCTCACTAGCTGGGCGTATGAGTTTTAAAGGGCAATGCGTCTTTACTGGCGGATTAGCGACAAATCCTCATTTTGTCAAACACCTTGCCGAAGAATTGCAATTAGATATAAGAGTGCCTGAAAACCCTCAATGCATGGGGGCTTTAGGTGCGGCCTTATTTGCCAAACAAGAATACTGTAAACTCTTGTAAGCAAAGCGAACAAAGGCTTTAGCGAGCGATACAAGAACCACGTTTCTTGTGAGCGAGGATTTTGTGTCAAAGACCAAAATCTATACAAATTATGTCAATTAGAGTGCCTGAAAACCCTCAATGCATGAGGGCTTTAGGTGCGGCCTTATTTGCCAAACAAGAATACTGTAAACTCTTGTAAGCAAAGCGAACAAAGGCTTTAGCGAGCGATACAAGAACCACGCTTCTTGTGAGTGAGGATTTTGTGTCAAAAACCAAAATCTATACAAACTATTATAAATACAATGGAGTAAATTATGAAATCTGAATCATTTGATAAAATATTGCAAGCTTTTGATAAAAATGGAATTAATCTTGAACAAGCCAAAAAAGAAGGCAGAAAAGTGGTGGGGCAATACTGCCTTTACACACCTTATGAAATCGCTTTAGCAGCTGGCGCAATTCCTGTTGGCTTATGCGGCACTAAAAACGATTCTATTTCCGCTGCTGAAGACATTTTGCCACGCACCCTTTGCCCATTAATCAAAAGTAGCTTTGGCTTTGCTCTCCTTGATTCTTGCCCCTATCTTTCAGCCTCTGACTTAGTTGTGGCGGACAGCACTTGCGATGGCAAAAAGAAAATGTATGAATTCTTGGAAGAAAGAGTGCCCCTTATGCTTTTGCAATTGCCTCAAAAACAAGACGAAAGAGCACTTGCCTATTGGGAAGATGAACTAAAACTCTATATCAAGCGCCTTGAAAAAGATTTCCAAGTTGAAATCACAGAAGAAAAATTGCGCAAAGCCATTGCATTAATGAATAGAGAACGCAAAGCATTACAAGGCCTTATGGACTTAGCTCAAATAAAGCCTTCACCAATTTCAGGAATGCAACTTCTTGAAATTGCATTCAAAGCTGGCTTCTTGATTGACAAAGAATTTGCCGTCGACTGCATGGAAAAAGCCATAGGTGAAATCATGGATAATCTCAAAACTGAAAAATCAGCCTACACCGAAAGTACACCGCGCATTCTTCTTACAGGCGTTCCTGTGGGTATGGGCTCGCATAAAGTTGTGCAGCTTATTGAAAAATGCGGCGGCAATGTAGTCTGCCTTGACAATTGCTCAAGCTATAAGAAAACACGCATTGAAGTTGATGAAAATATCGAACCAATCCGTGCACTTGCAAAAGGCTATCTCGACGTGCCTTGCGCTGTTATGTCACCTAATCCTTTGAGATATCAAGCACTTGAAACAATGGCTAAAGAATTCTCTGTAGATGCTGTTATTGATCTTACATGGCATGGCTGTCAAACCTATGAAACAGAATCAGCACGCATCAAAAAATATGTGCAACAAGACTTGAAATTGCCATTCTTGCATATCGAATCAGACTATGCCGATTCAGATACAGAGCAATTAAAAGTAAGAATTGAAGCCTTCCTAGAAATGCTATAGAAGCTCTCAAACACATAACAAATAGAAAGCAATAAGCATATACCCCCCTAAATAAAGCTCTAGTCAAGCTTATTTAGGGGATTTTTTCAAGCGTATTTCTTACTTGCTAAATTTGTAAAAGAAAGATAAAATATTTTCAGGCAAGGAGATTGAAAAATATGTCGCTTATACTACGACCATTTTCTTTTATATATTCACTCGTTATGAAGCTTAGACGTGGCTTTTTTAATAAAGGTATTTTCAAACAATACAAACAAGACGTACCTACCATTAGCGTTGGAAATATTTCATGGGGTGGCACAGGCAAAACCCCTGTCGTTGAATATTTGGGCGCATGGGCTTTGAATAAAAAAATTAGACCAATTATATTATCAAGAGGTTATGGCGGAAAACCAAGCCACACGCCTATGCCGGTAAATCCTGCGCATAAAGCAAAAGAAGTAGGTGATGAACCTCTTATGCTTTCTGATTCTTTGCCTCTAGCAACTGTTGTGGTTGATCCACAGCGAACACGCTCGATGAAATATTGCCTTGATAAAATGTCGCCCTCACTCTTCTTGCTTGACGATGGCTTTCAACATCTCTATGTAGATAGGCATTTAGACTTGGTTTTATTGACCTATAAAGACTTGCAAAGTGGCTATAACAAAGTAATTCCTGAAGGCACTTGGCGCGAGCCAGCTTCTGCCCTCAAAGCCGCTGATGCTTATCTTATCAAGGCAAATATGTACGAATTTGAGGAATTGTGTAAACGCTTTGATACATCCATCAAAAAACATCGCAAGCCTTTTTTTGGTTTTTCCTTGCAAACTCAAGGCCTTGTTCCTGCTGTTGGGCAATATAATATGTACCCAGCGCAAGTTTTGAAAGATAGCCCTTATGCTTTTGTGACGGCTATCGGCCAACCAAGCCAAGCCTATCAAAGTGTGATTGAGTTTATGGGACGGCCGCCTACTTTTGAAAAATTTTATCCAGATCATCATGCCTTCACACTCAAAGAAGGACTTGAATTAATTAATCTTCAAATGCCCATTATTTGTACGCACAAAGATGCTGTAAAACTCAAGCATTGCAATGTCAAAAACCTATGGTATATCAAAGCAAAAGTATGTTTTGGTGCTTCATACGGAACAAACCTTCACTTTGAAGAATGGCTTGAACGTTGGTGGGAAAAGCAAGAAGAAGGTGTTGCCAATAAAGACAAAACAGGCCTTTTATTTAATGAAGATACATTCTATGATGGAGGTGAAGAAGCTTGGGGCGTACAACCACTTAATCTTGCTATGCCAAATAGTTACCTACTCCCTGCTGGCTGGGGGCCTGCTCTAAAAGCTCCGCCTCAAAAAGCAAGAAAAATGTTCTCTCACCTTATTGAAAAAGATATCTATCCAGACAGAGATTATAGTAAAGCAAAAGAAAAAGACGTCAATTATGCCTTCACCTTAGCGGATAATATACGCGAAGCAAAATTCCAAGAACAACAACTTGCCAGAATCAATAGGCAAGTTAAATCTACAGAAAAAAAGGAAAGCTAAATTAAAATGCAAAAAAATATTGTCTTACTTGCCACGCATAATCAAGGCAAAGTGCTTGAAATGCGCAATGTTTTTTCACAAATTTCCTCTCAAAATTATGAGGCGCAAAGTCTTGAATATTTGCCCTATGCGCTTGACGATATTGAAGAAACTGGAAGCACTTTTGCCGAGAACGCTCTTGTAAAAGCACGCTATGTGGCAACAACCACAGGCTATATTGCCCTTGCCGACGACAGCGGATTAGAAGTAGAAGCTCTAGACAATGCTCCTGGCATTTATTCGGCACGCTACGCAAAAAGAAGAAATGACAAAGAAATTTTAGCCACAGAAGGCAGTAAGGATTTCCATAATATTTTACAAGTATTGAAAGATATGCAAGGCTTTGAAAAAAATGAAGAAAGAAAGGCACGCTTTGTTTCTTGTCTAGCCATGGTTTTTGTGAACGATAAAAAAGAAATCACAAAAGAAATTGTTGTACATGGCTATTGGAATGGCTATTTGACAAAAGAAATTATAGGCGCAAACGGCTTTGGCTATGATCCTATTTTCTTTGATGAAAATTTGCAAAAAACTTCCGCTCAATTAGAAAAGCACGAAAAAATGCAAGTGTCACACAGGGCAAAAGCCATAGAAAATTTATGCAAAGAACTTCAGTAAATGGAGTAAGATAAACTCATTTCGGGGGAATTATGAACTGGAAACATAAAGATTTATTGGACGTTGAAAATCTGTCCAAAGAAGAAATTCTTTATCTTTTAGAAAAGGCAGAAACCTTTTTCGCACTGAACAATAATGCTATTAAAAAATCTGATATTTTGCGCGGAAAGTCCGTTATACTCTTCTTTTCAGAAGCTTCCACACGCACAAAAACGAGCTTTGACATTGCTGGCAAACGCCTAAGCGCAGATACTTTTGCCCTTGGCTCTTCAGGCTCTAGCATTTCAAAGGGCGAAAATATGAAGGATACTGTCCTCACCCTTCAAGCCATGCACCCCGACTGCATTGTTATTAGAGATTCTTCCTCTGGCGCAGCTGAATATATTTCCAAACATCTTGATTGCGCAGTTGTCAATGCTGGCGATGGCTGGCACGCGCACCCAACGCAAGCTCTTCTCGATGCTTTCACACTCAAAAGAGCTTGGGGTAATGATTTTGAAGGAAAAACCCTGCTTATTCTCGGAGATTTTCAGCATTCAAGAGTGGCAAGATCCAACGCACATCTTCTGAGAAAAATGGGTGTTAATCTTCGTGTATGCTCTCCCTCTACCCTCCTCCCTAGAGGCATAGAAAAACATAAAGATTGGAATCTAAGCCTTTATACTGACTTAGAAGAAGCCGTGCAAGGGGTTGATGCTGTTATTTGTCTTCGTATGCAATTTGAAAGACAACAAGCAGGGCTTATCCCCTCAATCCACGACTATGTAGCTAAATATTGCCTCACGCCAAGCATAATGAAAAAAGCCAATGATAATGCGCTTGTATTACATCCTGGCCCAATGAATAGAGGCATAGAAATTTCTTCTGAATTGGCTGACAGTGCGCAATCTCGCATATTAGATCAAGTTGAGGCTGGTGTCGCTGTGCGAATGGCTGTGCTCTCTACCTTGATATTAAATGATAAACACTAGGAATATTTATGAATAATTCATTTCATCTAAAAAATGCTCTCTATCTTGGGAAAGAAATCGAAATTATTGTCAAAGACGGTATTATAGAAGATCTTGGGCAGAAACTTAGTTCAGATTATCCTGTAATTGACGCAAACAAGCTTGTGCTTTTTCCTTCATTTGTGGATTGCCATGTGCATTTGCGTGAACCTGGTTATGAGTGGAAAGAAGATGTGCAATCAGGGCTCACTGCGGCTTTGCACGGCGGTTTTGTACGTGTTTTGTGCATGGCAAATACTAATCCTGTGAACGATTCTGCCGCCGTCACTACTCTTATTTTAGACAAAGCAAAAGCAGCCTACCCTAATGGCCCTTATGCCATGCCAGTTGCCGCGGCGACTATAGGATTAAAAGGCAAAGAATTAGCACCCTTAGGCGAATTAAAGCAAGCTGGTTGTGTGGCTGTTTCAAACGATGGCGTCCCCCTCACCGACACAGCTATTGTGCGCCGAGTTATGGAATATGCACACGATTTAGGACTTTTATTCCTCGACCATTGCGAAGAACCTTTCCTAGCTGTTGGCACCCACGCAAACGAAAGCTTGCAAAGCTCTTCACTTGGATTAAAAGCACAGCCAGATATAGCCGAAGCCATGCAGGCGGCTCGTGATGCTATGCTCTCAGAATATTTAGATATTCCATCACATATCTGCCATGTTTCAGCTCATATAACTCTCGATTATATACAATTTGCAAAAAGTAGAAATGTGAAAATCACGGCTGAAACTTGCCCACATTACCTTCTTTTAGACGAAAGCGCTATTGATGGTTACAATACAAATGCTAAGATAAATCCACCGCTTAGAACTCCTAAAGATGTCGAAGCTATGCGCAAAGCTGTGAAAAGTGGCCTTATAGATATTATGGTGACCGACCACGCACCACACGCAAATCATGAAAAAGATCATCCTTTTGACAAAACTCCTAATGGAGTCACAGGTTTAGATACAGCTCTTTCACTCACTTGGCAACTCTATAATGAAAAAGTTTTCGATCAAGAAGATATTGTCAGACTGTGGGTTGAAAAACCGCTTGAAATCTTCAATCTTCCAAAACATGGAATTGAAAAAGGAATGCCAGCGCACTTCTTCTTATTTGATCCTACAATCGAATGGGAAGTGAATGAAGATACACTCTATTCAAAAAGTTCAAACACGCCTTTTTTGGGCCAAAAACTCAAAGGGCGAGTTGTGAAGCACTTTATACACGGTGTTGATTTGATAAAGTAAGAGCAATCTTTCCTAAAGATAAAAAAAGAGCCTAGTATAATTTATACTAAGCTCTTTTTCTTTTTAAACTTTTATAATTATTCAGAATCTTCTGGAAATAAATAAGAATATCTCACCGCAAGCCCATCTGTTTTTTCTAAGATTTTTGTGGTAACGGCTTCAATATCTTCCTGATTTACGACCCCTACTTCACGGAAAATGAAGTGTCTTAAATTTGCTTCACTTTGCGAAAAAACCCATACAACAGCATAAGCAGAGCCAACTTGTGGTCTTTCTTCAAATTCTGAAACAGTAGAAATCAAAATTCTAAATTTAGGCTTGTCTTTTTGCTCAAGCGTGAAAAGTGAACTTGTATTTATTCTTTCTTTTAATTTGAGTGCTAAAAGCGAGCCTAGGCTATCGCTTCCCTCATGCTCAATAGCAATAGGCGTTGTTCTGTCGCCAAGAGCTTTTGGGGCATTAGGCAAATTTTGCGCTTCTTCTGCCGCCATTGCTTGAATAGGCAAAAGGCTTGAAAATACAAGAAGAAATGTGTAAAACAATTTTAGAATACTATTTTTCATAATGCTCTCCTTCAAAAAGATATATTCATTTTATTTAATCAATTTGTGATAACTTTGTAACAGAAATTTTAAAAGTTTCAATATCTAAAAAGCTTAAGCCTTCTTGGCCACTTTTTAGATTTTTACCTGTAAAAATAGCTTCTGCAAAAGTTTTAGGCGATAAATAATCGTCTTCATAATCAAGGGTATAGATAAGCTCATCATTAAACCATTTATAATCTTTAAGCATTTTGCGCAAATCTTTTTCTACTACTTTGTTTTTCTTATTCAATTTTTCAAAAATAGCAGCATTTTGTTCAACAAATTTTGCAAATACTTCCTTTGCTTCTTCTGTATATTCTTCTGGCAATTTTATTTTGAAAACTTCTCTTGTGGCTTGCTCAACCGTGCCATAAAGAGGCAATACTTCAAGATCAATAATTTCCATACCTTGTAACATATAAGGCGAAAGCGCATTTAAAAAGTCTTGCTGATTCATCGGTTGACGGAGGCTTAAGGCAAACCATTCGGCATTACTTTCAACGCCTACAGGCAAGGCTCTGCCAAAAGAAAGGAGAGGAAGTGGGTGAAAGCCTTGTGAAAAAGACATAGGAATATTCGCCCTTCTTAAAGCTCTTTCCAAAAGTGGCTGAATTTCTAATTGGCTCAAATAAGCCGCCGCACCAACTTTTTTATGCCACACTTTATAGCGCACTACACGCTCAACAAGATGAGCCGAAATTTTGGGCGGATTATTCTTGTCATGCACCTGCTTTTCTGGCATTTTTTGAATGACAGTATTTTTAGGCACGTCCATCGCTTCTTGATCACGTTCTTTGAAGTTCAAATCTGTCTTGATTTGCGCTTCATTTTCGCTTGTTCTAAGGCTTGAGGGCTTATTTGGTAAATCGCACACGCCGCAGACAGAACAATTTTCATACCTGCAATCAAGGGTGATTTTTCCTTCAAAAGCTCTTTTTCTTTCACGAAGCAAAAATTCTTTTGTAATACCTGTGTTAAGATGATCCCAAGGCAAAGCAGCGTTAAGCTCACGCGAGCCAGTATATTCATCTATATTAAAGCCTTCTTCTTCCATGGCTTGAAGCCAATAGTCAAGATTGAAATGATCCATCCAAGAAACAAAGATTGCCCCTTTTTTATAAGCATTCAATACTACTTTTGACATTTTCCTGTCAGCTCTTGACAAAATGCCTTCTAAGAAAGAAGTTGCCGGCTCATGCCAACGCATTTTTACATTTTTCTCTTGTTTTGCCATATCACGAAGATAGAAGACACGCTTCTTCATTTCTTCTAAAGAAATCTGCTCTTCCCACTGGAAAGGCGTATGAGTTTTTGGCACAAAGGGTGAAACGGAAATAGTCACTTGGATTTGCGCGCCATGCCTTCTATTATTTTCATCATAATAAATAGCGCAATCACGCACTTTTTTGGCCAAATCAATAATAGCGTCTAAGTCTTCGTAGGTTTCACCAGGTAAGCCTAACATAAAATAAAGCTTTACTTGCTGCCAACCATTAAAGATAAGCTGACGAACGTGTTCGATAAGGGCTTCTTCGGTAATGCCTTTATTGATGACATCACGCAATCTTTGACTGCCTGCTTCAGGGGCTAAGGTTGCGCCTGTACGTCTAATATTGGCAATAGCTTTCATAATATCGCCATCGACTGAACCTACACGCAAGGAAGGCAAGGAAAGAGATATTTGTTCTTGTGCGCATTGTTTTGAAACATCTAAGAAAAGAGTTTTTAAAGCTGAAAAATCGCCTGCTGAGAGGGAAAGAAAGCCCACATCTTCGTAGCCAGTTTTTTCAATAGCTTCTTCTAAAACTTCTTTGATATTGTCAATTGTTCTTTCACGAGAGGGGCGCATGGTAAAGCCCGCTTGACAAAAACGGCAAGAACGTGTGCAACCTCTTGCAATTTCTAAAACTAATCTATTATGAATCGCACCAAAAGGCGAAGCTTGTTCGGTAGGATAGAAGGCTGTGTCAAGCTCTGTTACAAGAGCACGCTTTACTTCTTTATAATCGTCATAAAGTGGTATAAGCTCACCATCTTTTTCTTCAAAGAAAGAGGGAATATAGATACCTTTAATAAAGCGAGCTTTTTCTAAAAATTCTTTTTTTGTCCATTTATTTGCTTTTGCTTCTTCAAGCAATTCAAGCATAGGCAAAACCATTTCTTCGCCTTCGCCAAGCATCATAAAATCAACAAAAGGCGTGATAGGTTCAGCGCAAATTGTGCAACCACCGCCCACATAGACAAGAGGGTAAGTCTCTAAATCATTTCCTCTTTCTTCAAAAGTGAGGGGTATATGCGCCAAATCAAGCATATAAAGAATATTTGTAAAGGCCAATTCATGCGTGAGCGCAAAACCAAGCACATCAACATCTATAAGATTTGTATCGCTTTCTAAGGTGGCAAGAGGCACATTGTGCGCTTTTAATATTTCGCCAGCTTCAGCGCAAGGCGAAAACACTCTTTCAGCTAAATAATTAGCCTTTGCATTCACTTGACCATACAGGATTTTTTGTCCAAGATAGCTCATTCCCACTTCATACATATCAGGAAAAGCAAAAGCCATGTGCATGGAAGCATTTTTCACATCTTCTTTTGTGATTTTTGCTCCGCCCTCTTCTATGCCTATATAGCGACTTGGCTTAGGCAATAATGATAAAATTTCTTTCATATACTTTTTTGTGCGCAAATATGCTTTTATTTTAATAGAAGAAAGGAGAGAATAAATCTTCTTTGAATTACTCTCTCCGCTCTTAGTAATATTCTCTCAAAAAAGGAAAAATTAATTAGTAATTATTCCGCTTTGTTGATTAGCCAAAGTAAGTTTTGTGCAGGCTTCAAGATATTTTGTTTCCACTTCTGACGGAGTTTTTGGAAAAACATACACGGCGTGTTCAATGCTTATGCTTGCGCAAAATTCGCCTTCAAATGGGTAGCCATAAGGTAAAAGCATCATTTGTACGCCTTCTTTTGTAGGCACGGTTTGCATGAGAGCTGCATCGTCGATTGTATTTTTTTCGGCATTGAATTTACCGATAATCATTTCACCAGTTGTGAGTTTTGCTAATTTAATTGTGTAAGCCATGTAAAATCTCCTTCTATTTATATCTGCGATAGAAAGTAAGTCTTTCTAAGCATAAAGTCAACTTTTTAAAATTTCCGTCATTTGATATGTACTAAATTCTAAGATTTTGTAGAATTTTCAAGAAAAAGTGATTTTTACGAAAAATCTGCTAAGAACATACCCACAAACTCTTTTCCCTTATATATTTCAATCCGATAAACACTATTATCTTCGTCTATAGCATATCTTTTATCAAAATGCTTTTCTTCAATTTGCACATTTGCTTCTGTCATTATTGTGCCAATTTTCTTTTCTTTACGCGCGCCAATAGCATTTATTCTATACCCCTCTTGGTGCGCTATATTAAAGCTTTTTTCAACAGGCAAAATATCACCAATTTCCACTTCTATTGTTTTTTCAAAACTTACTTTTTCGCCATCTATCTCAATACTTTGCGGCAATGTCACAAAAAACTTAGGGCAATCTTCTGAAAAAGGATATTCCTTTGTTTTAAACTCTGTAAGCAAATTATTGCCGTGGTGAATTTTCACGCTATCTTTTGCTTGAATGGGCAATAAAATTGTCTGCGTAGATGTATAATTCTTTTCTTTTGGCAAAGGAATATAACCTAATTGTGTATCTTTAATATCCTTTAGTGGAAGAACTATTCTATCATTAGCAAAAGACACAAAAAGTTCGCTTTCTAAAGCCTTTTGCACATTTTTTGCTCTGAGTGGAAAGCTTCGTTCAAAAGCTATATTATAGATAGCAAAAAATGCTTCAAGCTGTACAAGATGATAGTAGGCACGCTCGACCGCATTCAATTCTTTACTTACTTCAAGCCCGTAAGAAGCAATATTATTTTTCACGCCAAACCAAGTGAGCGTTTTTTCCATTTCGGCATTGCCCTTGTTTGTATGCGTATTATGCACCGTGAAATAATAGTCTGGATTATTCACATCTTTATTGGCTTCTTCAACTACTTTTTCAGCAATTTCTAAAAGATTGCCATAGGGCGAATCAATACTTTCTTGATCTATAATAGTCGATTGCCCCCATTTATAGGGATTGCGCAATTTTGAAACATATTCTTCAGAATAAAAGCCTGAGCCATCGTGTAGATTAAGTATTATATCTGGCTGAAATTCCAAAATGTATTTTTGCAAGCGCTTCACTTCATGGTATTGAGGATCGTCTTCTTCAAGCTGAGCAAATTTTCTATTCATATCGCCAAAAGTGCCGCGCTCTCTTGCGACAATACTTGGAAGATTGAGATTTGGAATAATCACTATATTTGCATTACTAAAGGTATAGTGCGTAGACAAAAGTGAAGCAGCGGAAAATGCACCCGGCTCATCGCCTTGAATTCCACCAAGCACAAGGATTTTCATGCCTTCTTTCTTGCCACGCTCTAAGATAGTGAAGCGAAATGTATTGATTTCTTCTTCTGTATCTATAGTGTAATAAGGGTTGAAATTTGCCTTTTCGTCTTTTGCAAAAGAGGCATTAGGCATAAGTATAAATGTGCTTGCTAAAAAGAAGCATAGAAAAAGAATTTGACGAAATTGCATAAATTATTGCTCGTCACTTTCTTTTGTATCAATTTGATTTATTTCACTAATAGCTTCTTCAAAAGCTACTGTAGTTGAGAGAGAAAGAAGCTTTAATAAAGAATTTAATTCCTCTTCACCTGTAAAAGGTAGAACTATTTTACCATTTTCTAAAGAACCGCTTAAAGAAGTTCCCCTATGAACAAGACGAAGCTCTTTTTGTAAATCCTTGAATATCTGCGGTTTTGGCAAAGCTCGTCTAGCTTTTTTCTTTGCTGTAGGCGCATCACTGACGCTATCTGCCTGCTCGTTTTCTGACTGGGCAAGATTATCTGCTTGCACACTTGGCGAAAGACTTACTTTTTGTATAGGCAATTCTTGGTGAGCATTAGCATAGACAACAATATTTTCAGCATCACGCACGCTCAAATTTGCTTGAATTATTCTTTGCGCTAATTCTTCTTGCAAGGCTGTATTGTGAAGAGCGAGCAAGGTTCTACCGTGTGCGGCTGAAAGTTTGCCTTCAAAAACCAAGTCACGCATTTTTTGAGGAAGATTTAATAATCTCAAAGTGTTTGCCAAGCCTGAACGACTTTTCCCTAAACTTCTTGCTAATTCTTCTTGCGAAAGTGAATATTGCTCTTTTAATAGAGCAAGAGCTTGTGCTTCTTCAATAGGATTTAAATTTTCTCTTTGAATATTTTCGATGAGGGCTATAGTCATAGCATCGGCATCGGAATAGTGGCGAATAACTGTCGGCACTGAATCAAGGCCAAGCATTTTTGCTGCGCGCCATCTGCGTTCACCAGCAACAATTTCGTACTGCCCTTTGCTTATATGCCCAATTGGGCGCACAACTAAAGGTTGGATTATACCTTTTTCTTTAATAGAAGAAGCCAATTCTTGAAGCTGTTCTTCGCTAAAATATTTTCTTGGCTGTGATGCGCAAGGATTAACAGAATTGATAGGCAAAACTTTATAGCTATCGCCCTCTTTTGATTCGCTTACTCTTTCGCCTAAAAGCGCGTCTAAACCACGGCCTAAACCTTGTGAAGGTGCTGACATATTATATTTCCTGTGATTTTTTCATGACAACTTCTTTTGAAAAATTCAAATAGGCTTCTGCACCCTTTGATTTTATGTCATAATGGAGTATGGATTTTCCGTGGCTTGGGGCTTCACTCAAGCGCACATTTCGCGGAATAATGGTTTTAAATAAGAGGTTTGGAAAGCATTTTTCTACTTCAGATTTCACTTGGCGTGACAATTTATTCCTTGAGTCAAACATAGTAAGCACTATACCAAGAAGCTCTAATTCAGGATTAAGCCTTCTTTTTACTAATTCATAAGTCTGCATAAGTTTGACAATGCCTTCAAGAGCAAAAAATTCGCATTGCAAGGGAATAAGGAGTTCTCTTGCGGCGCAAAGGCAATTTACTGTGATAAGTCCAAGCGAAGGAGGGCAATCAAGAATAATAAAGTCATACTCATCCTGCACTCTTTTCAACAAGTCGGAAAGATAGAATTCACGCGCCATTTTATCAACAAGCTCTATTTCAACAGCGACAAGATTTGTAGTAGAGGGAAGAAGTTTCAAAAAAGGAGTTGAAGTATTAAGAATAGCTTCTTCTACTTGACTTATATCGGTAAGAGCTGTGTAAATATTATGTTCAAGTTTTTCTTGTTCAAAGCCAAGCGAAGAAGTTGAATTTGCCTGAGGATCGCAATCCACCAACAAAACTTTATTTTCCATAATAGCCAATGATGAGGCAAGATTCACAGCAGTAGTGGTTTTACCTACTCCGCCTTTTTGGTTTGCAACAGCAATAATCCGCGCCATACTTCCTCCGACAATTACACATGAATTGAATGGAATATATACAATATATTAAGAAAAAGCAAATGACTTTTTTAATCATTTAAAAGGCAAAAAATTTCCTTGCCAAGTAAAAAAGCTTGTGCTAAATAGATTTGGTTATAGTGAGAAAAATCTCAATTTCAAATTTTTTTAAGGAAGGCATTATGCAACACAATATCGAAAAACCATCTTCAGTTGAAAGAACACTCACATTTACATTAGAAGCTGAGGAAGTGAGCAAATATATAGATAAAGCAGTCAAAGAACTTGCAAAATCAGTTTCTCTTGACGGCTTTAGAAAAGGCAAAGTGCCTGCAAAAGTTATTGAAGGCAAATTTCCACAAGACGTTCAATCAAGAGCTTCTGACGCTTTAGTGAACGAAAACATTCAAGCTGTTTTGAAAGAAAATGAAATAAACCCAATTTCTCGCATTAAATTTGTTGAAATTGACGGAAATAAAGAAAATGTTGTCACAAGAAACCAAGGCTATAAATTTGCTGTTTCTTTTGAAGTTTTGCCAGAATTTGAACTTCCAAAACTCGAAGAACTTACTATTGACCAATTAGAAGCTGACGTTTCAACTCAAGAACTTGACGACTTTTCACGCCGCATTCGCCAAACTTCTGCAGAACTTACACCTGTTGAAGAAGCGCGCCTCCCACAAGATTATGACATCTGCTTCTTAGATGTTGAAGCTACTTTTGAAGGCACAGCTATTCCTGGACTTAAAGGCGAAAATATCCAAATTCAGCTCAAACCTGATGCTGATCCTCTTTCAAAAGAAATCGAAAATATTGTTCGCACAGTGAAAGCTGGTGAAGAAAAAACAGGCAAAATCACTCTTCCTGATTCTTACCCAGATCCTAACTACCGCAACACTGAAGTTGATATGACAATCAAACTTCACTCTATTTCAGAAGAAAAACTTCCTGAATTGAATGAAGAACTTATAAAGAAATTTGGTTTTGAAGATATGGAAAAATTCAATCTCTTTATGTTTGATAATATCATCACTCAAAACAAACAAAAAATCAAAACAGAAACACAAAATAAATTGCTTGATCAAGTGCTTGAAGCATACGATTACGAACTTCCTCCTTCTTATGTTGAAGCGCATAAAAATGAATATCTTATGGAAGCAAGAAACTTTGTTATGAAACAAGGCCAAGATCCTAAAGACGCGATGGAAACATTTAAGCGCATGGAAGACGAAGCTGCAGTTGAAGCACAAAAACAAGCAAAAGCACAAGTATTGTTAATGGCTATTGCCTTAAACGAAAAAGTGGTTATTTCTGAACAAGAGCTTCAAAGTTATATAGTTCGTGCAGCGCAAGAATCAGGCCAAGATCCTAAAGAAGTTATCGAACGTCTTTATCAATCAGGCAGCATCAATGATGTGAACGAGCGCTTGATGGCAGCTAAAGCTCTTGATATTATGTACAATAAAGCAACAAAAAATATTGTTGACAAAGACGGCAATAAAGTTACTCCAAAAGAAGAAGCAAAAGCCGAAGAACAAAAAGCATAAGAATTTTTCTTAACACTTGAAATGCTCTTAATGCCTATGTTTGGGATTAAGAGCATTTGTTTTGAAAGGAAAATCTATAAACTTTTCATCATGTATAAAGTCTAAAGAGATTGTTGACGAAAGTATACATAGAATGAAAGACAGTATAAAGGTAAGGTTTTTTATGAGTTATAACATACCTATGGTTGTTGAGCAAACAGGGCGCGGAGAACGTGGCTATGACATCTTCTCACGTCTATTAAAAGATCGCATTATCCTCCTCAATACTGAGGTTGACGATGCTTCAGCTTCCCTTATTTGCGCACAATTACTTTTCTTGGAATCTCAAGATCCTGAAAAAGAAATCCATTTTTACATAAATTCCCCTGGTGGCTCTGTCACTGCGGGTCTTGCTATTTATGACACTATGCAATTTATTGCCGCACCTGTTGCGACTATGTGCATGGGCAGAGCGGCAAGCATGGGCGCATTTTTGCTTGCAGGTGGCGAGCAAGGCATGAGATATAGCCTTCCAAATGCGCAAATAATGATCCACCAACCATCAGGCGGTTATAGAGGCCAAGTGACGGACATGGATATACATTTAAAAGAAAGTCTGCGTACCAAAACTTTGCTCAACAAAATTTTGGCTAAAAATACTAATAATAGCATAAAAAAAATCAGCCAAGACACAGAACGTGATTATTTTATGACCGCAGAAGAAGCATTAAAATACGGGATTGTAGACAAAATACTATCCGATCGTAATGAATTGAGGGCATAAAAATGTCAAAAACTCCTGAAAATAATGATACTAAAAAATGCGCTTTTTGCGGCAAAGACGAGTTTGAAGCAAAATACTTCCTTACTCGTGGCGAATTAGCCATCTGCGAAAGCTGCATCGAACACTGCCACCAACGCTTAAATGATCATGTTGAAGAGCAAGAGCAAGGCGCTGCGCCAAAGCTTCTTACTCCTCACGAAATCAAAGCAAAGCTTGACGAATACGTAATTGGGCAAGATAAGGCAAAGAAAAT
Source organism: uncultured Desulfovibrionaceae bacterium (assembly GCA_964369165.1). Taxonomy (GTDB): domain Bacteria; phylum Desulfobacterota; class Desulfovibrionia; order Desulfovibrionales; family Desulfovibrionaceae; genus CAYJAZ01. The sequence goes on from CAYJFE010000004.1 coordinate 18,507, forward strand.
TCTTTCCGTTGCCGTGCATAACCACTATAAAAGAGTCTTTGCAGAAATGACTCACGCTGATTTTGATAGAGATTTGCGTGAAGTTGAACTTGAGAAAAGCAATGTCTTGCTTGTTGGCCCATCAGGTTCAGGTAAAACCTTGCTTGCTCGCACTCTAGCTCGCATTCTGAACGTTCCTTTCGCTATTGCTGATGCCACAACGCTCACCGAAGCTGGTTATGTTGGCGAAGATGTTGAAAATATTCTTGTTCAACTCTTGCAAAATGCGCAATACGATATCGAAAAAGCAAGCTGCGGTATTATCTATATCGATGAAATTGACAAAATTTCACGCAAAAGCGAATCTGCTTCCCTCACTCGTGACGTTTCAGGTGAAGGCGTTCAGCAAGCTTTATTGAAAATTATCGAAGGCACTTTGGCAAATGTTCCACCAAAAGGCGGCAGAAAGCACCCGCATCAAGAATTTTTACGCCTTGACACTTCAAATATTCTCTTTATTGTTGGCGGCGCATTTGTTGGCCTTGAAAAAATTGTTGAACAGCGTACACGTGGTTCTGGTATGGGCTTTGGAGCGAAAATCACTTCTAAAAAAGAAATGGGTATGAGCGAGCTTTTATCTAATCTTCACCCACAAGACTTAGTGCAATTTGGGCTTATTCCTGAATTTATTGGCCGTATCCCAACCATTACGCATATAGACGAACTTGACGAAGAAGATTTGATTCATATTCTCACTGAACCTAAGAATGCGCTTATTCGTCAATACCAAAAACTCTTTGCTTTTGACAATGTAGAGCTTGCATTTGAGCAAGAAGCCTTGCGCGAAGTGGCTAAAGAAGCCATTGCAAGAAAAACTGGCGCGCGTGGTCTAAGAAACGTGCTTGAAATCCTAATGCTTGATATCATGTACGATCTTCCTTCCATGGAAAACCTCAAAACAGTTGTAATCACAAAAGAAACCATAACTGGCGAAAAACCACTCTTCATCAACCATGAAGAATCTAAGGCGCAGTAA
>CAYJFE010000004.1:19621-61741 GCA_964369165.1 uncultured Desulfovibrionaceae bacterium
CATAACTGGCGAAAAACCACTCTTCATCAACCATGAAGAATCTAAGGCGCAGTAAGCACTGCGATGTGAGCAAAAGCACTAAAACAATAAATTCAATCGTATGCACGCACAAACTTAATAGGTAATTCATATGGCTGACAGCATAATCAATCAAAATCAAGACAGTACAAAAGAGCTTCCCTTTATGACATTAAGAGAGGTTGTTGTTTTCCCAAAAGCCATTATACCTCTTTTTGTCGGTCGTGAAGCATCTGTTAAAGCCATTGAAAACGCTTTAGCTGACTATAACAAACACGTCTTCTTGGTGGCGCAAAAAGATCCAACTATCGAAACTCCTTCGATCGACGATTTATACAGCGTTGGTGTTGTCAGTCGTGTTTTACAGCTTCTGCACTTGAATGACGGCAGTATAAAGGTGCTTTTTGAAGGCCTTTATAGAGCAAGGTGGAAGCCTTTACACGAAAACTCCACTACTCCTTTTGGGGGCGGAGTTATCCCTCTTGTTAAAGCAAGCGTTTTGCCAGATTCCTTTTATAATCCTAAAGAAATCGACCCCTTAGTTCGTGCAACACATTCAGCTATCGAAGAATTAGCAAAAACAAATAAACGCATCACACAAGAGCATAGAGCCGCAATTGCTGGAATGTCTGACCCAGGTCGACTCGCTGATTCGCTTATGCCACACTTGAAAGTTGACTTCACAAAAAAACAAGAAGTACTTGAAATTCTTGATCCTTCTGAAAGATTAGAAAAGGCTTTCGCTTTTTTGAATAACGAGCTAGAAATCATAGCTATTGAAAAGACTATCAAAGATCGCGTGAAAGGGCAAATGGATGCAAACCAGCGTGAATATTACCTTAATGAGCAAATAAAAGCCATACAAAAAGAAATGGGTAATGACGATGACCCTATGGCTGAATTTAAAGAACTTGAAGAAAAAATCAAAGCAAAAAATATGCCCGAAGAAGTGAGGGAAAAGGCTTTGCGCGAACTAAAAAAACTTCGCACAACTAGCGCATCTTCAGGCGAATACACGATTTTAAGAAATTATATCGACTGGATTTTAGATCTTCCCTGGAATGATTTGAAAGAAATCAATATCGACATTCAAAATGCACGCAAAATATTGAACGAACGCCACTTTGGACTTGAAAAACCAAAAGAACGCATTATTGAATATCTTGCCGTGCAAAAAATGGCAGAAAAAAATAATGCGCAAGGCCTTAAAGGGCCAATTCTCTGCCTTGTTGGCCCTCCTGGTGTGGGTAAAACTTCGCTTGCAAAGTCAATTGCAGAAGCAACAGGGCGCGATTATGTTCGCTTGTCACTGGGTGGCGTGAGAGATGAAGCTGAAATTCGTGGCCATAGAAGAACCTATATAGGCGCAATGCCTGGAAAAATTTTGATGTCGCTCAAAAGAACGGCAACAAATAACCCGCTCTTCTGCCTTGACGAAGTGGATAAAATGACAGCCGACTTTAGAGGCGACCCTTCTGCCGCCCTTTTAGAAGTGCTTGATCCTGAACAAAATTCTACCTTTGGTGATCACTATCTTGATGCGGACTATGACCTCTCGCAAGTATTTTTTATAACCACTGCAAATAACTTGCAAAATATTCCACCAGCTCTTCGCGACAGAATGGAAATTATCACCATTTCTTCCTATTTGGAAATTGAAAAAGTTCATATAGCTAAAGACTTTCTTCTTCCAAAACAAATAGAAGAACACGGCCTAAAGCCTGAGCAAGTGAAGGTAGATGAAAATGTATTTTTAGATATAATTCGCTACTATACAAGAGAATCTGGTGTGCGTAATCTTGAACGTCAATTTGCGACATTATGCCGTAAAGCTGCAATGAAACTTATTGAAGGTAAGAAATCAAGCGTCCGTTATACAAGAAAGAATATAGAAAAATCTCTTGGAATTAAGAAATTCCGCTTTGGCGCAAGAGAAGAAAATGAAAAAATCGGCGTATGCACAGGGCTAGCCTTCAACGATAGAGGCGGCGAAATTTTGCATATCGAAACAGTTCTCATGCCTGGCACAGGAAAAGTCAGCACTACTGGCCAATTAGGCGAAGTTATGACAGAATCTGCACAAACTGCCTTCTCCTATCTGCGTTCACGCTCCTCTGAATTTGGCTTAAACGATGATTTCTATAAGGAAATTGACTTGCACGTGCACGTTCCCGAGGGCGCAACGCCAAAAGATGGCCCTTCAGCCGGCATCACCATTGCCACAAGCATTGCCTCCGCTCTTTTAGGCATACCCGTTAAAAATTATTTAGCTATGACAGGGGAAATCACCTTAAGAGGGCGCGTGCTTCCCATTGGCGGACTTCACGAAAAACTCCTCGCAGCAAGACGATCTGAAATTGAAATTGTGCTTGTTCCAAAAGAAAATGCAAAGGATTTAAAGGAAGTTCCTGAAGAAATTACTAAATCTTTAGATATTCGCTTGGTTGAACACGTAGACGAAGTTTTAGAATTAGCCCTTTGCGCAACAAAAGATGAAATCTATCCCAAAAATAGTTCAAATATGCCTTTGTATAAAAAGCTAAAATCAAAAAATACTGACGACACTTCTTCTGACGACAAAGAAATAAAGCAATAATTTCAACTAAATACTCATTGGACAAACCATGCCTTTTACTCTTCTAAAAAAAGACAAAAATGCCAGAGCTGGTATTTTAAAAACAGCTCACGGCGAAATTGAAACCCCAATCTTTATGCCTGTAGGCACTGTAGGATCAGTAAAATCCATTGCCCCTGATGACTTAGAGAAAATCGGCGCACAAATTATTCTTGGTAATACCTACCATCTTTATTTGCGCCCTGGTGATGAACTTATCAAAAGGCGTGGCGGATTGCATGAATTTATCAAATGGGACAAGCCTATCTTGACTGACTCAGGTGGCTTCCAAGTATTTAGCTTAAATGAATTAAATAAAATTAAAGAAGAAGGGGTTGATTTTCAATCTCATCTAGACGGGTCTAGACATCAGTTTACCCCTGAAAATGTTATTCAAATTCAAAACAATCTTGGCTCTGACATTATGATGTGCTTTGATGAATGCCATGCATATCCAGCCACTTACGAGCAAGCTTTAAATGCAGTTGAAAGAACTACACGTTGGGCTAAAAGATGCCGTGAAGCTTATCCTGCTGAAATGGTTGAAGAAAAGAAGCAGCTTCTTTTTGGTATTGTGCAGGGTGTGACATATCCTGACTTACGCAAACTTTCTGCAAAACAGCTTATGGAAATTGGTTTTGAGGGCTATGCAATTGGTGGGCTTAGCGTTGGCGAACCAAAAGACGAAATGCATAAATCCTTAGATGTTCTTAATCCAATTTTACCTGAAAATAAAGCACGTTACCTTATGGGTGTTGGCACTCCTCTTGATATTATTGAGGGGATTTATCGTGGTGTCGATATGTTTGACTGCGTTTTGCCTACAAGAAATGCTAGAAATGGCACTCTCTACACTTCTCAAGGAAAAATCAATATAAAAAGAAAAGAATATGCTGAGGATGATTCGCCTCTTGATCCAGAATGTGATTGCTACACCTGTAGAACTTTTACTAAAGCTTATTTGCGTCATCTTTATGTTTCCAAAGAATTGCTTTCTTTCAGGCTTAACTCCTTGCATAATCTCACTTATTTTCTTAAAACTGTAAAAACTGCCCGTAAAGCCATCTTAGACAATAGTTTCCAATCAGTCTACGAACACTATAAGGGGCTCTATACCTCTTAATGGAAGAATTTGCTATGTCAAAAAAAAATCCCCTTTTACCAGAATTACTTATTCCTGCTGGTGGCAAAGAGCAATTTGAAGCTGCTTGCATATATGGAGCTGATGCCGTTTATCTAGGCGGCGAAGGCCTAAATTTGCGCAAATCATCACATAGTTTTACTCATGAAGAACTAAAAACTGCAGTTAAAGAAGCTCATAAAGTAAATGTTGAAGTTTTTTATTGCCTGAATGCTTTTCCTTTTGATAATCAAATGCAAGATGTAAAGTCATGTCTAACATCACTTGCCAACACAGAAAAAGAAGAGCAAGTCGATGCTCTTATTATAGCAGATGCGGGTATATTTTCTTTAGCTAGAGAAATTTGCCCACAAATCCCTATACATCTTTCCACTCAAGCCCATACAGTCAATGCAGAAAGTATAAAATTTTGGCAAAAACAGGGGGCTACAAGAGTAAATCTTGCCCGTGAGTCAAGCTTTGAAAATATTAAATCTCTTGTAGAAGCTCTTCCTGATATGGAATGTGAAGTTTTTATGCATGGTGCGATGTGCTTAGCATTATCTGGTCATTGTCTTTTATCCATGTGGTCTAACAATCGTGTAGCAAACCTTGGTGCGTGCTCACAACCCTGCCGTTTTGAGTATAAGGGCAAAGAATTAAGGATAAACGATCACAAAATTGACGAACTTGCACTTGCTGTTTCAAACCCCAACTATAAAGAAGACATTATGTGGGAAGTAGAGGAAAATGATGAATTTTCAACTATTTGGGCACCACACGAACAATGCTTGATACGTTATATTTCCTATCTTAAGCAATTGAAGGTTGCGTCGCTGAAGATTGAAGGCAGAACAAAAAGCCCGAGTTATGTGGCGCAAGTGACTGATATTTATAGAACCGCTATAGATAGAACTTTATTAACACAAAAAGAAAAGCAAGCACTGCCCTATTCCTACAAAGATTTGATCCGCGAATTGGCTTCGGTTGCGACGCGCCCTCTATCGACTGGATTCTTTCTTCCTGAGCGAAAAATTGAAGCCATGCCTTTAAAAGTAGACAAAAAAATTGTTGGGCGTATTCTTGAAGAAGTGAAAGAAGGATCATGGCTTGTAGATGTGCGTGCAACATGGAAAAACAATAAAGAATTACAAGTGCTTGTTCCTGGATACAAAAGACCACAGGTTATGCAGTATAGCTTAGAAAATCATAAAGGTGAAAAAGTGGACGTGCTTCACCCAGGCATGAAAGGTATTATTCATTGTGGATGTGAAGATTTAAGCCCTAAACTTTATTTGCAAACTATCAATTAATCTCTAAGATGGGTTTATTAATGAAATTTTATGCTTAAATTAACGCTTTATTTGACTTCAGCAATTGGCATACTAGGTAATGCCCTTGTAACACCAGCACTTGCTGCGCTTCAACTAGATTTTCCGAATGTTGACCCTCTTTATATTCGTTTTATCATTACAGTTTCATCTTTGTTTATCTTGCCAAGTGCTCTACTTGCCAATACTTTTGCAAAACGCTTTGGAAATAAAACAGTGCTATTGAGCGGTGTTTTGCTTTTTGGTCTTGCAGGTATAAGTACTGCTTTTTTATCAAATATTTATGCAATTCTAGTTTCAAGAGCCTTTCTTGGCTTAGCAATGGGCCTTATCACGCCAATGTCACAATCCTATCCCACCTATCTTTTCACAGGTGAAGAAAAAAATACTGTCTTAGCTCGCCAAGGCGCAACCATCTCTTTATCAAATTGTATATGCTCTGTGCTAGCTGGAATATTAGCTGCTATTTCTTGGCGTTATGCTTTTGGAATTTATGCACTCGCCTTTATTGTCTTTGCAATAGGTTTTGTCACACTCCCGCAAATTGGTAAGGAAGATAAAAGCATTGTTCAAGAAAATCAAAAAGAAGCTACAAGTATTCCAAAAAATGTATATATGAACTTGTTTGGTATATTTATCTATATGATATGCTTATATATTCTTCTAACCAATCTTGCTCTTCTTATACATGAAAAAAGCTTAGGCTCACCAGCGCTTTCAGGTTCAATAATTGCCATGATTAACTTCTGCTCTTTCTTGGTAGGATTTAATTTAAACAAGATAATCAAACTGTTTGGGCGCTATACTATATTTGCTGCTCTCGTTTCTATGACGCTCACTTTTTACTGTATGGCCATTGCCGAATCTATTGCTTTTATGATTTTTTCTGGCATTATTTCTGCGCTCTTTATGGGCAGCATTATGTCCTTTAACAATATCAATATCTCTAAAAAGGTTGAAAAGAAACAACTTATTAAAGTACTTTCTACTCAAATGGTTTTTCTTTCATTGGGGCAATTTGCCTCGCCAATAATCTTCCATGCTCTTCCAACCTATGCTGGTTATGGTGAAATTGAAGGAAGATTTTTTAGCATGGCCGCAATTGGTTTTGCCTGTACGCTAGTTTTATTTTTCTATCTTTTATTCACACAAAAACAAAGAAAACAAAAGAAAACCAATCAATCATAAAAATCCTTTAAATTATGCATTTGTATTAATCTTTATCTGTTACAACCTAAGCTTTGTCAAGAAATATGGTGAAAGCTAACCTTTCTTGACATTTTCTAGAAATTATGTGAAAATATTCCAGAAGATAATGCTCACATAAATCAGGGGACATAAGATGTTGATAAATAAAGAAAATGCCACACATATTTCTGTTTTAAAGAATGAAGTCCTTGATGGATTAAATATTGAAGCAGGCAAATTTTATCTTGACGGAACCCTAGGGCTTGCTGGACATTCAAGAGCGATATTAGATAAATCAGAAAAAAAAGCCTTTCTCATTGGCCTTGATAGAGATCAAGATGCCCTTTTGCGAGCGCGAGAAAATTTGAAAGATTATCAAGAAAATAGTGTTCTTATCCATTCGGCTTATGCTGATTTTGATACTGTTCTTGAAGAAGTTAACTTGCCGAATTTCAAAAACAAATTCGATGGTATTCTTCTTGATTTAGGCGTATCTTCACTACAAATTGATGTGGCTGAGCGTGGTTTTTCTTTTCACACTGACGCAAAATTAGATATGCGTATGAATTCAAACTCTTCTGAACAAAGTGCTGAACAATTTATCAATAAAGCTGACTTTAATACATTAAAAAATTTAATTGCAAAATACGGAGAAGATCCGCAAGCAGGGCGAATTGCTCGTGCTATTGTTGATTATAGGCAAACAAAAACCATAAGCACAACAAAAGAACTGGCAGAGATTGTCTATAATGCTTATCCTGCAAAGTGGAGAGCAACTGCAAGAAATCACCCTGCTACGCGTACTTTTCAAGCCATAAGAATGCAAATAAATGAAGAACTTCAACAGCTTGAAACATTTCTACAAAAACTCTTACCCTATCTCAACAAAAATGCGCGCATCGCCATTATCTCATTTCATTCTTTAGAAGATAGAATTGTCAAACATACTTTTCGCACTTGGGCAACGGATTGTCTTTGCTCAAAACAGCTTCCTGTCTGCATTTGTAAGCATAAGGCTGAAATGAAACTCATCAATAAAAAACCAATACTCCCGAGCGCTGAAGAAGTAAAAGCCAATCCTCGCGCATCAAGCGCAAAATTAAGAGTCGCAGAATATATTCTTTAGACAAGGCCCTCTATGAAAAAATTATACACAATTAAAGAATTAAAAAATCCAGCCGGAACATGGCTGCTTGGGGTTATTCTTTCTCTTCTCGTCACTGGGTTATTAGCCCCTGCAGCTGTTTGGCTCAGCCTTGATATCAATGACACTCTGTATGAAAATCGCCAAAAACAAAGAGAGCTAGACAAAAGAACGGAACTTTCCCATAAATTAGAAATCGAACACGCGCGACTGCTCTCGCCTTATGAATTGAAGAAAAAAGCTGAAATAATAGGCATGGGATTAGCAAACGCGAATCAAGTACGTAGAATTACAGTTATTGAAGAAAATGAATTAGTCAATTCTGATACACAAAATATAAGCGAAGACGAAAGTTCCTTTATTGAAATCGGCATAAACGAAGAATTAGAGCAAGAATTGCAAAATGGCAAAGAAAGTGAAGAAGACTTGCAGACTTTTGAAAACCCAAAAGAGAATCTCGACAACTCAAGTGAAATTGAAAAAGAAGCAAAGCCTAATAGCTAAATAAAACCAAAGGTTATATATGAATATAGAACAATTAAGAAAGCGCAAAAGCTCTTCCGCAGCGGAATCAAAGGTGCAAAAAAAGCACAATCCTACTTCGTGCCTTTCTGAATACGATCACGCAACCTCGCGCTTTCAAATTGCAGCCATGCTTTTCATTCTAGCGTGGGCTTTTATTTGGTTTAGAGCTTTTTATATTCAATTAATTGAAGGTCCTTCCTTGGCTGAAAAAGCAAGCAAACAGCATATGTATACGGAAATTGTTGAGGCAAAAAGAGGGACAATCTATGATAGAAATGGCCAAGCTCTCGCCCGAAGCATTGAAGCCCGTTCTGTCTATGCTAACCCACGCGCTATGTCTGATCCTATTGGAAATGCTAAGAAATTAGCACCTTTTGTTTCGGTGAGCGAAGAGAGATTGCGTGAGCTTTTCTTGCGTGATAAAGCTTTTGTTTGGGTGCAAAGAAAGGTTGACGACAATACCGCAATGAAAATTCAAGAAGCAAAAATCGAAGGCATTGGATTTTCAAGAGAATTTGATAGAATATATCCTCAAAAACATCTAGCTGGTCAACTTTTAGGCTTTGTAGGCTTAGATAATATTGGTCTTGAAGGTGTTGAACGTTCATTCAATGAAGAGCTCAGCGGTGAGGCCAGCAAGAGAATTACCTATAAAGACGGTGACGGCCGTCGCTACTATATGGACGGCATTGATCCGCCTAGTGGTGAAGACATCTACCTCACAATAGATGCGCCAGTGCAGTATATAGCTGAAGAAGTTATTGGCAAGGCCGCAATTGAATACAATGCAAAATGGGGCGGCATTCTTATTGCAGAAGTTGAAACGGGCGACATAATAGCTTGGGCTCAATACCCTTATTTCAACCCAAATGATTTTAGAAATTCGTCACCAACAATCTATAAAAACCGCATTGCAGCAGATGCCTTAGAGCCTGGTTCTACTATTAAATCATTTCCTATTGCTGCCGCATTAGAGGAAGGTATTATAACACCTGAAACCACATATTTTGCTGAAGATGGCACTTGGGAAACAGAATATATCACTATTCGCGATGACGGTAGAGCTTTCCAAGATTTGAACGCGACAGAAATTATGAAGCAATCAAGCAACATAGCGGTTGCAAAAATTGGTCTTGATCTTGGCATAGATAAATATCATGAATATCTAACAAAACTTGGTTTTGGCTTAAGAACAGGGGTTGGGGTAGCAGAAACTACGGGTATTGTGCGTGCGCCGAATGAATGGACAGAAGTCGATTTAATGGCGGCAAGCTTTGGGCAATCAATTTCAGTAACAGGCCTACAAATGGCACAAGCCTACCTCACATTAGCTAATAATGGTATATTCAAGCCTATCAGACTTATTCATACAGAAGAAGCAACAGAAGGAAGACGTGTCTTTTCTGAAAAAACTACGCAAGAAATCGTTAGAATGTTACGCGAAGTTGTAGATGGCAATGGTACTGGCGCAAGAGCGCAGATTGAAAATGTTCCGGTTGCAGGCAAAACTGGAACAGCGCAAAAAGCTTCCATCAACAATACAGCAGGTTACGGTGAAGAGCGCTTTGCCTCTTTTGTCGGCATTGTTCCAGCAGATAACCCAAGATATGTTATCCTTGTTATGCTTGACGAGCCGCAAACCAACCAATACGGCGGAAGAATTGCTGCACCAGCCTTTAAAGAAGTTGCGACAAGAGTTTTAGCATTTAATGGTTATATTTCAGATATATATACGGAAAAAGCTACAGAAGAAATACTTGAAGAAGAAAAAAGACCATTTCTTCAAACAAAAAAAATGGATAATAATCAAAAGCTCACTGCCTATCCCAATCTTATAGGTGCAAGCCTGCGTTCAAGCCTTGATTTGCTTATTCCAAATGGCATCATTCCAGAAATTCGAGGGACAGGATTGAGCGTATTGTATCAATTTCCTGCGCCGGGAACACCTCTTCCACTCATAGACGAAAAAGGCAATATAATCCCAGCAGTTATCTGGCTATCGCGTGATGAGATTGAAGAAGAGAATACGGATTTACTTCCGAGCCAAGCCAATGCAGATATAAATTCTAAACAAAACATCAACTAAAAGAACAGATTACAAAAAACAATAAAAAGTGAGGCGAATATGAATAATATTCTTTTCAAAGAATTAATAGAAAAAGTGAAGCAAAACTCTATTCCCCTTCATGTAGACTCAAGAAAAGTAGAGAAGAATGATATTTTTATCTCTTTACCTATACTTGATGGAAAAGTAGATATCCTCGATAAACAATTGGAATATATGCATTCTGCGGCAAAATCACAAGCTTTACATATTATTTGTGAAAAAGAAATTGCCCTTTATTTCAGTAAAGAATATCCAAATTTTGCACACTTACTTCTAGTGGTTGAAAATGTGCGTACGGCCTTAGGGGAGCTTGCTCAAAGCATTTACAATACAAAAGAAAATTCATTCCCTTTGATCGGTGTTACAGGCACAAACGGCAAAACAACTCTCACCTATCTAATTGAATTTTTCTTTAATGCCATGCAAAAAAGTGTCGGCGTTTTAGGTACTGTTTCCTACCGTTATAAAGGTTATGAACTTGAAGCACCCCTCACAACTCCTGACTGCCTTTATCTTCATTCGTTTTTTCATCATATGCAAAAAATCTCTTCCGATTATGCCGTGATGGAGGTTTCTTCACACGCTATTGATCAAGACAGGATTGCTGGACTAAATTTTGATGCCGCAGTTTTTACAAACCTCACGCAAGATCACCTTGATTATCACCCGACAATGGAAGAATATTTCCTTGTAAAAGCAAAACTTTTTGATAAATCAAGATTTAAAATCATTAATGCTGATGATGCTTATGGTTTGAAATTGTTAGAAAAACATAAAGATGCTTTAGCCTATAGTTTACATAATGTAAAAACAGAAAATGAAACTGTCTATGGTGAGATATTATCCTCAAGCCCTCAAGGTTTGCGATTAAAATTGAGCTATAAAGGCGATGAATACATATTAAATACACCACTTATCGGCCAACATAATGCGGCAAATATTATGGCTCTTGTTGGATTAGGCCTGAAATATGGCTATAAATTACAAGATTTTGAATGCCTAAACTCTTTTAATGGAGTCTGTGGGCGTTTAGAGCGCGTGCCAAACTCAAAAAATATTCACGCTTTTGTTGACTATGCGCATACTCCCGATGCCTTGGTGAATGTTTTACAAGCATTAAGAACTGCTGGTTTTTCAAAGATTTATACAGTATTTGGCTGTGGAGGAGATAGAGATAGCTCAAAACGTCCACTTATGGCAGCAGCTGTTTCAAAAGGGAGCGATGTGAGCATTCTCACCTCTGACAATCCACGCACGGAAGAGCCAGAAAGTATTTTGAATGACGTTGAAAAAGGACTTGATAAATCAAAACCTTATTTCAGAGAAGTCGATAGAAAAAAAGCTATTTTGCTTGCTTTAGAGCTTATCGAAAAAGAGCAAGAAAAAGCCAATATAGCTCTTTTGATTGCAGGAAAAGGCCATGAAACTTATCAAATTATCGGCAAAACAAAATATCCATTTTCCGATCAAGAAATTATACACTCAGTCTAGCCAAGTATTTGAGGTCAATCAATGCACTTTTTAGATATCATTAATTTTGCTACACAAGCAAATCTTGCATTCAGTCTAAACCCGAATGCAAAAAATCTTGAAATTTCAAGCTTTTGCTTTGACAACCGTAAAGCTAGTCAAGGTTCGCTTTTTGTGTGTCTTTGCGGCGAAAATAATGATGGTCACAATTATGCTCAAAGTGCGATTGAAAATGGCGCTGTCGCATTAATAGCGCAAAAAGAGAAACTTTCAGAAGAAATTCTTAATAGCCAAATTCCTCTACTTCTTGTTGATGACACGCAAAAAGCTCTTGAAGAGATCGCCCATGCTAAGCGCTTGAATTTTCAAGGAAAAGTTATTGCAGTCACAGGCACAGCAGGCAAAACTTGCTTGAAAGAAATGATCTTTCATACTCTGAGCAAAAAATTTCAAGTAAGCAAAAATTATCTCAATTATAATACGCAGATAGGAGCTTCTATAAGTATTTTAGAAGCAAATGATCAGGCTGATTTTTGGGTTCTTGAAGCCGGTATAAGTCAAGAGCATGATATGGATGAGCTCGGTGCTATCATCTTGCCTGATATTGCCCTTGTGCTCAATGTTGGAGAGGGCCATGCTGAGGGGCTGCCTCGCGGAAGTGCCTATTATAAGTCAAAGCTCTTCAAATATTTAAAAGATAATCAAGCAAAAGCTTTTGCAAGTAAAGACTATGAAGACCTCAAACTAGAGTGCTTATCACACTGTAATAATGCAATATTTTTCTCAATCCAAGATGAAAGATGCCCTTATTTTGCAAAATATCTTGGTATGCAAAAAAATCTTTCTGACATGAATGAAAAAGAGCTTGGACTATTTGAAGTGCGTCTGCCAAACAAGAAAGAATTCACGCTAAGCACCCATCTTCCTTCACCTTTTTATGCTGAAAACATTATAGCTCTTTGTGCTATTTTAGATTCTTTGCATATCAGCATTGATGAAATGAAAAATGCCCTTTCTGATTTTTCAATGCCGACACAACGCTTTGTAGTTGAACACATTCAAGATATTACAATTATTGATGATTCTTACAATGCCAATCCTCTTTCTTTCAAAAGAATGCTCAAAGCAGCAAAAGAATATACTTCTCAGAACACACGTCCGCTTATCTGCATAGCTGGATCTATGCTTGAATTAGGCGAAATTGCCGCTGATGAGCATTTCAAACTAGGCGCAGAATTTGCGAAGGAAGACGTCAAACATATTTTCTATATAGGTGATTTTTATGATGAAATCAAAGATGGCTATCACTCTATTTCAAAAAATGTAAATTTTTACCGTCCTGAAAGCGCAGCTGATTTTATAAGCACAATCAAAGAGCTAGATTTAGAGAATGCTGTTTATTTTATCAAAGGCTCTCGCTCTAACCACCTTGAAACATATGCACAAAAACTTAAAAACTTTTACACTCAAAAAAATTGTGAGTAATTTCCATGCTATACCACTTATTAGTTCCATTAAGCCAAGACATTAATTTCTTTAACATTTTCCGCTATCTTACTTTTCGCGGAGCTCTTGCAATGGGAATTGCGTTATTATTAACTATATTTCTAGGCCCTTATTTCATTCGTATGCTGCAAAAACTAAAATTTGGCCAAGCAATACACGAAGATGTAAAAGGGCATCAGGCAAAAGCAGGCACACCAACAATGGGAGGAATTCTTATTTGTTTTAGCGTACTTGCAAGCACTTTACTCTGTGCTAATCTCACAAATATTTTCGTTCTCCTCACTTTATTTGTTTATCTTGGCTACGCATTGGTGGGCTTCATTGATGATTTTACAAAAATTCGTGGCAAAAAGAATAAAGGTATCAGCCCTAAGCAAAAAATGGCTGGTCTCCTCGGAATAGGCACACTTGCACTTGTGCTTTTGCTTCTCTATAGCCCATACCCGACCACAGTTTCTGTTCCCTTCTTTAAAGAATTTTCTCCTGATATTATGTGGCTTTATCTACCATTTGCACTGCTTGTGCTTGTGGCAACTTCAAATGCAGTAAATATTACTGATGGTCTTGACGGTCTTGCTATTGCGCCTTCAGCTATTGTGCTTGCAGTCTACGCAATTTTTATTTATGTTGCAGGAAACTCCTTTTTTGCCAACTATTTACAAGTATCTTATGTACCGCAAGTTGGCGAAGTTTTTATTGTTTGTGCCGCACTAATCGGCGCTGGGCTTGGCTTCTTATGGTTCAATGCCTATCCAGCGCAAGTATTTATGGGCGATGTGGGCTCCTTATCAATAGGTGGCGCAATCGGCTTTATCGCGATTTTATCAAAGCAAGAAATCACCCTTATCATAGCAGGCGGAGTCTTTGTATTGGAAAGCTTATCTGTAATTATGCAAGTGAGTTACTTCAAATATTCAAAAGGAAAAAGAATTTTTCAGATGGCTCCTTTACATCACCATTTCGAACTAAAAGGTGTGCCTGAATCAAAAATCATCATACGTTTTTGGATTCTTGCCCTCTTTTTTGCTCTTTTAGCTTTATCAGTCCTAAAACTTCGCTAAGGAAGGAAAATATATGTTACCTCATATTAATACAATTGATATCAACAAGATAGCTTCAATGAAAGCCATTGTCGTCGGCACAGGTCTTTCAGGGCAAGCAGCAGTCAAACTTCTTTGCCATTACAAAGCGCAAGTAAGAATTTTAGATAATAATTCTAAAGCCATAGAAAGCTTTTCTGGAGAATTTCTCACTCTTATTAAAGAACATAATGTGGAAGTTTTGCTTGGCGAACATAAAAAAGAATATTTTGATGGTTTTGACATCCTAATACCAAGTCCTGGCGCGCCTATTTCATCTATTTTACCACTTTTGCCAAATATCAATCCACCTATTATTCTCGCAGAAACTGAACTTGCCTCACTCTTTTTAGAAAATGAAAAAATTCTTGCAATTACAGGCACCAGCGGCAAAACAACCACCACAAGCCTTGCCGAAGCTATGCTTATTAAGCACGGCCTTAAGGTTTTTACAGGCGGAAATATAGGTACTCCACTTTCTGAATACATTGTTTCACGCGAAAAAGAAAATTTTAAGGCAGATTGCATTTTACTCGAGCTTTCATCTTTCCAACTTCAAAACTGCCATACTCTCAAACCATACGTTGCAATGCTTTTGAATATTTCAGAAAATCATTTAGACTATCATAAAGATATGCAAGAATATAAAGATGCTAAATTACGTATTTTTCAAGCGCAAAATGAATATGATTACGCCATCTTAGGCGAAGAATTTGAGCATGATACAGAATTGCTTTCATTTATTCCATCGCAAAAAAAATTCTTTAAAGTCACAGAGGAAAACTCAAAGGCATTTACAAAAAGTAATCTATTTGGTGAACATAATATTCTCAATGCTGAAGCGGCATATCAAGCAACAAAATTATTTGGAGTTACTCTCAAAGAAGCGCAAGAAGCCTTAGCAGAATTTTTACCTATTGAACACAGATTAGAAAAAGTAGCTGAAATTAATGGAATTATATTTGTAAATGACAGCAAAGGTACTACTGTTGAATCTTTAAAAGTTGCGCTCAACGCTTTTGATAAAGAAAAAAACCCTATCCGCTTGCTTGTTGGCGGCAAGTTCAAAGGCGGCGATTTAGAGGGGCTTGCTCCACTCATCAAAGAGAAAGTTATTTCAATTATTTGCTTTGGAGCTTCTCAAGAATATTTTCAAAAAGCATGGAATGGAATCGTGCCTATAGCTTATGAAGAAACACTTTCAAAGGCTATGCACAAACATTTTTCAGAAGCAAAAGAAAAAGAAGTTATTCTACTTTCTCCTGCAACTTCAAGCTTTGATCAGTATAAAAGTTATATCCATCGCGGCGAAGATTTCAAAAATATTGTAAAGCAACTTCAAGAGATAGGTTTACCGGGATAATACTATGTACACACCAAGAACTAATAAAATTAAAGAAAAAAAAGAAGATTATATCAATCTTTATAATCCTATAGATTGGTGGATTTTAGCAATTGTGCTTATCCTTACAATCTTTGGCTTGATTATGATTTACAGCGCAAGCAGTGTTGTTGCCGATAGAACATTTGATAATAAGTATTTCTTTTTTCAACGACAATTTATTTTTGCTATCATAAGTCTGATTGCTATGTGGATCACAATTTATCTACCAAGAAAACTCATCAATAGCCTTCACTATATAGCTATATTTATTGTATTTATCATGCTTTTTCTTTGTCTCACACCTCTAGGCAATGAGGTAAATGGCGCAAAAAGATGGATATCACTTGGCTCATTCAGCATACAACCCCTAGAATTTACAAAAATTGCTTTGGTGCTTTACTTAGGTTATTACATGAGCGAAAAGCGAGAATTGCAAGCCTCTTATATGATTGGCTTTTTTCCACCATTTTTAGTGACCATGCTTTTTTCTGCTCTCATTATGCTTCAACCAGATTTTGGTGGAACTCTTATTCTTACAATTTTACTCTTCTTTATGTGCCTTGTAGGCGGCTCAAAGTTCATCTATATTTTCTTTACCTTCTTGATAACTGGGTGCATAGGGCTTCTCTTTATCATAACTTCACCCTACAGAATGGAAAGAATTTTTGCATTTTTAGACCCCTTCAAAGACGCGCTTGACACAGGTTATCAACTTGTGCAATCACTCTATGCCTTAGGATTAGGCGGATTTTTTGGCGTTGGAATAGGTGGAAGCAAGCAAAAAATTCTCTATCTTCCTGAATCTCATAATGACTTTATTATGGCTATAGTCGGCGAAGAAATGGGCTTTTTCACAATTAGTATCATCATGTTATTATTCACACTTTTGTTTATACGCTGCTTTCGTGTTGTGCTTGCGCAGAGATCTATCCGCGACAGACTCACTTCTTTTGGGATAAGCTTGGTTATTGCAATCGGTGCTTTATTCAACCTTGCCGTTGTTTTTGGAAGCGTGCCTCCAACTGGTGTTGCCATGCCCTTTATCAGCTATGGAGGCTCAAGTCTTTTATGCAGTATGATTTGCGTTGGCCTTATTCTTAATTATTCTCGAACGATGAAAGATAGTATTATAAACGAGTAAGTTTAAGGAATGATTATGCGTTTTATTATTACTACAGGCGGAACAGGCGGCCATATTTTTCCTGCTTTAGCACTTTGCGATGAGATTAAAAAAAATCTCCCGCAAGCATCTATTCTATTTATTGGAGCAAATTATGGCATGGAAAAAGAACTGTGCAAGAAAAGAAATATTCCATTTTTAGGTCTTGAAGTTGAGGGCTTTATAGGCCGAGGAGTTAAAAGCCTAAAAGCTTTATTTCTACTTTTCAAAGCCTATTTTCAAGCCAAAAAAATATTGAAATCCAACAAAATAGATATTGTAGTCGGTTTTGGCGGCTATGCCTCTGCCCCTTCAATTCTTGCCGCAAAATCTTTAAAAATCCCTATTTTTTTGGCTGAACAAAATGCTTTTCCAGGAAGTGTTAATAGATATTTTGCTTCCTTTGCCGAAAAAATTTTGCTTTCAATACCAATTAAAAAAGGCATTTATTCTTCTGAAAATGAACAAAAATGCATTATAACAGGTAATCCAGTTCGTAATGAAATAGTCGAAGCAAGTAAAGACATCTCTAACATCAATTTACGATCTTCAAAAAAACTTTTAATTCTAGGTGGAAGTTTAGGTGCGCAAAGCATCAATAGCATTATAGGATCACTACTCGAAGATCTGCATAAAGAAGATATTGAAATAGTTCATCAATGCGGAAAAAAAGACTATGAAAGAATGTGCAAAATTTATGAAGACAGCCCCTATTCTAGCTCCTGTGTTCAAGCATTTATAGATGATATGTCAACAGCTTATAAGAACGCTGACTTTGTTATAGCAAGAGCAGGCGCTAGCACTATAGCTGAACTTGCCTGTATGAAAAAAGCGTGTCTTTTCATACCTTTTCCTTTTGCAGCACATAACCATCAATATTATAATGCAAAAACTTTAGAAGAAAAAAATGCTTGTCTACTGATAGAAGAAAGTTCAATATTTCATGAAAATAAAGTAAAAAATAAAGAACTTGTACTAAACAGTATCCTTGAAGTATTTCATAAAGATAACACAAAGAAAGAGGAGCTTAAGCAAAATATTGCCACATTTGCAAAGCCTAATGCTGCAAAAGAGATGTATGATTGTATCCTCAATACTTTTATAGAAATCGTTGAAAAATCAAGAAAAAAGGGATAGTTATGAGAAGAATAAAAAAAATCCACATGATAGGAATAGGCGGCTCAGGCATGAGCGGAATAGCTGAAGTCTTAATAAATTCAGGCTATGACGTAAGTGGCTCAGATATGTCAGATTCTTCTGTAGTAAAGCATTTGCGAGCGCTTGGAGCTACTATTTTCAATGGACATTTGTATGAAAACCTTGGAAATGGGCATCAACCTGATGTAGTTGTAAAATCTACCGCTATCAGTGACGAAAACGCTGAAATTCAAGCCGCGAAAGATAAAAATATTCCAATAATTCCAAGAGCTGAGATGCTTGCAGAACTTATGCGTTTACGTCAAGGCATTGCAATCGCGGGCACGCATGGTAAAACCACAACAACTTCTCTCACGGCAACAATTTTTAATGCAGCTGAACTCGATCCCACTGTAATTATTGGAGGAAGGCTCAATGCTTACGGCGCGAACGCTCGACTAGGAAAGGGTGAATATCTTATCGCTGAAGCTGACGAATCAGACGCTTCCTTCCTTTGTCTACTTCCAATCATAAATGTTGTAACAAATATTGACATCGATCATTTAGATTTTTATCCTGACCAAGAATCGATTGATAATGTTTTTGTGCAATTTATGAATCAAGTGCCATTCTATGGTGTGAATATTGTTTGCGGCGATGATGAAGGAGTGAAAAGGCTTATTCCTCACGTCAAACGTCCTATCATAACATATGGATTTAATGAAGATAATACTCTTCGCGCCGAAATTATCTCTCTAGCGAAAACTTCACGCTTCAAAGTATTTTTAAAGGATAAAAAGAAAGTTGAAAGTGAGCTTATTGAAATAGAACTCTCTCACCCAGGAAAACATAATATTTTGAATGCCTTAGCGGCAATTGCAGTTGCTATGGAATCTGGTATTCATCCTAAATTCTGGGCAGAAGGTTTAAAAAACTTTGAGGGAGTAGGCAGGCGCTTTGAGCATAAGGGCTTAAAAAATGGGGTAACAGTTATTGATGATTACGGTCATCATCCTGTTGAAATAATTGCAACAATTAATACAGCTAAAGCTGTTTTCCCTGAAAAAAGAATATTTATCGCTTTTCAACCGCATAGGTTTACACGCACACAAGCATTTTTTGGTGATTTTTGCACAGCATTTAATGGCATTGAAAAGCTCTATCTAGCCGAAATATATCCTGCTTCTGAAAAACCAATACCAGGAATCAATTCCCAAAATCTGGCTCAAGGCATAAAGCAAGTGAGCAATACAGATGTTGAATTTGTTGAAAATTTTGAGGATCTTATCACGAAACTAAATACGGATCTCAAGGCTGGCGATCTTCTTATCACTCTTGGTGCCGGTAATATCACACAAGTTGCCCCACTTTACATTAACCAAGCTTAGTTTATTATGCAAACATTAGAAAATACATCATTAAAAAAATATGCAACATTGGGTATTGGTGGCACAGTCGCCAAAGAGTATATTCTTGAAGAAGTAGGTGACATAGAAAAAGTTGCTTTAGAAGTGCAAAAAGATTCACTTCCACATTTTATTATGGGTGGTGGATCAAATATGCTGCTTGACGACAGACGGCATGATAAGATTCTTATTCGTGATAGAATTAATGCAAAAAATGAAGTAGAAATAGTCAAAGAAGATGCGCATTCATTATATTTAACTCTACCTTCTGGTATGTATCTGCCTGTATTTCTAAACTTTTGTGAAAAGAATGCTCTTTCTGGACTTGAGGGATTGACTGGCATTCCAGGCCGCATGGGAGGCGCACTTGCTATGAATGCAGGTGCTTTTTCATGCGAAATTCAAGCTGTTTTTGAAAGTGCCACTATCTTTACTCCAGAACAGGGCTTGAAAGTATATTCAAAGAATGATGTCAATTTTGCTTATAGACATTTTAGCCTAAGACACGAATATTCCTATCTAATTATTGCAGATCTGACAGTAAAAATGAAAAAATCTAGCCATGAACTAGTAAAGCAATGTCTTAAGGATAACTTTACCAAGAAAAAATCCTCGCAGCCACTCAATGAAAAAACTGCAGGTTGTGTTTTTAAAAACCCAATTGGAAATTCAGCAGGTAAGCTTATTGATGAAGTAGGCCTTAAGGGCTTTAGAAAAAATAGTGCAGGATTTAGTTCTATCCATGCGAATTTTCTAGTCAATTACAAAGATGCAACTTTTGAAGATGCACTAGAATTAATTGAGCTTGCAAAAGAAAGAGTGTATGCTCAATTTGGTATTAGGCTTGAAACTGAAATTAAAATAATACATTCTAACTAATTATAAGGCAGTTCCATGATTCGATTATCAAGAGGGAAAAAAGTACAAAGCAATAGCTACGGTGATGATAATCCAAAAAAATCACGCTTAAATGCCAAGAAATCTGGTCGTGAAACTAATTCAAGACAGGCTTCTTCCTCTGCGAATACAAGACGCAATCATAACGCTCCAACAAGTGAAGCAAGGCAAGAGAAAAAATCAGCAAAAAGTGATATTAATACAACTGCTTTTAAAAAATCTATGTTTTGGTTTGCCTTCACTTTTTTAACTATTTCCTGCATGGCACTTTTAGCCTATGGCTTTTTGTCCCTCACAAATCTTTTTATAGATCACCCTACTTTTACTATTCAACATATTGAAATTTCAGGTAATGAAAGATTTACTGATTCTGATATTTTGCTTATGAGTAGTATTGAGGAAGGAAAAAGCGCTTTTGATGTTAATCTTAATAATGTTCAGTCGAGAATATTACAAAATCCTTGGATTAAAAATGTTAAAATAACACGCAAACTACCGAATACTTTTACTATAGAAGTTGAAGAGCGTGAGCCACGTTTCTTTTTACTTTATGAAAACGCTATACATTATGTAGATACTGAAGGCCAGATTATTGCGCCCGTTACGCAAGAAGATTTCAAATCATTTCCATTACTTGAACTTGGCGCTAGCCCTGAGAACGCATTGAAATTATTACCAGATTTTATAAAATATAATGAAGATAAAAAACTTTTACCTTTTGATTTTTCTGAAATTGCTTGGCTTAGAGTGAGCGCTGGCATGGGAATAGAAATGTTTTGGGAAGAAAATCAAATGCTTATTTCAATTGCTTTGGAGGATTGGCAAGAAAATCTTGAATATATTTCCTATGCAATTACAGATTTAGAAAAACGTAAAGAATTCAAGAAAGTTGCTGAATTGCACGCAGGCAATGATCAAGTTTGGTTTGTTGAAAAGTAGTGCTTTTCTTTGCGAGCAGCCAAAATCTATACTCTTTATGAGCATAGCGAATAAATCTTTAGCGAGCAAGCAAAAATCGCACTTTTTGCGTAGCGAGGATTTTGCGCTAACAGCCAAAATCTATACTCTTTATGAGCATAGCGAATAAATCTTTAGCGAGCAAGCAAAAATCGCACTTTTTGCGTAGCGAGGATTTTGCGCTAACAGCCAAAATCTATATAATTAATGATTTGACATTCATGCTGAAAAAGGCTATTAAATCAGCTTGATTAATCAACATTTTAGGTAAAATTTATGGCTAATATACAAGCATTAAAGGGTTTTGACGATCTTTTCGGTAAAGATGCCGATATGTTTACCCACATGGAAAATACCGCTCGTGAGCTATTTTCACTTTTCTCTTACAGCGAATTGCGCACGCCAATTCTTGAATCTACTGAGCTTTTTTGTCGCTCTATAGGCGAAGAAACTGACGTCGTTGGCAAGGAAATGTATTCTTTTACAGACAAAGGTAATAGAAATATTACTATGCGCCCCGAAGCAACAGCTGGCGTTATGCGTGCCTTTGTTCAGTCAAAAATGTACAATCAAGGTTCTGTCTATAAATTTTTTACGACTGGCCCAATGTTTCGCTACGAAAGACCACAAAAAGGTAGAATGAGGCAATTTCATCAAATAAATTGTGAATGCCTAGGTTCGCCAGAACCTGAGAACGATGCTGAGATAGTCCTCATGCTCCAACTTTTTTTAGAAAAACTTGGAATTACTGACTTTATTATGCACATCAACTCGCTTGGTTGCCATGAATGTCGCCCTCATTATAAAGAAGCTTTGACACAATACTTACTGAGCCTTGATAAAGAAGCCCTTTGTGAAGATTGCCAAAGAAGAATGCATACAAATCCTTTGCGTGTCTTGGATTGTAAGGTGCAAAAATGTGTAGAATATGTGAATAAAGCACCACAAATTGCTGAATTTTATTGTGAAAATTGCCGTGATCATTTTTCAAGCGTGACAAATATGCTTGATAAATGCGAGCTGAAATATATCATCAGTCCAAAGCTTGTGCGAGGCCTTGATTATTATATACGCACAACTTTTGAAGCGGTTTCGACAGGTATTGGTGCGCAATCCTCAATTGCTGGCGGCGGACGTTACGATGGCCTTGTCAAACAAGTGGGTGGCCCTGATGTTTCTGGAATTGGCTTTGCTTGCGGAATGGAGCGCCTTGCTATGCTGGCCTCTCAACCACAAGAAAAAGAGCCTATTTTCTATCTTGCTGCTATGGGAAAAGAGGCTATGGAAACAGGATTTTTGATAGCTCAAAATCTTAGAAAACATGGCATTCAAGGCGATTACGCTTTTGGCGAACGTTCTATGAAATATCTTATGCGCCATGCCGACCGCACACGCGCACGCTTTGCCCTTATATTAGGTTCAAACGAACTTGCGAATGAGAGTATTTCTGTGAAGAACATGAGTACAGGCAAGCAAGAAGAAGTCAAAATCACTGATTTAATAAACTATTTACAAAATAATTAAGAGCAGGAACTAAAGAAATGAGTCAAGTACAAAATCTCGATCTTCAAGCAGATCATGCCAAATATATCGCTCCATTAGGCGATTGGCAACGCACGCACGACTGTGCAACCCTCAATATCTCTAACGACACGAAAGAAGTTTGTCTTATGGGTTGGACTCAGTATCGCCGCGATCATGGTGGCCTTATATTTGTTGATTTGCGTGATAGAAAGGGGCTTACACAATTGGTTTTCAGCCCTGAAATTGCGCCATCTGCACACGAAGATGCGCATATTATTCGTTCTGAATATGTTCTTGCTATCAAAGGTTTTGTGCGCCCTCGTCCTGATGGAATGCGTAATCCAAATCTTGTGACTGGCGAAATTGAAGTTGTGGTAACTGAATGGAAACTTTTGAATACTTCAAAAACTCCTCCATTCCCTATTGAAGACAGAACAGAAGCTTCTGAAAATCTTCGCTTGCAATGGCGTTATCTTGATATGCGTCGCCCTAAAATGGCAAACAATTTCCTTATCAGACACAAAACATCTCAAGCCACAAGAAATTATCTTGATACGCTAAACTTTATCGAACTTGAAACTCCAATTCTCACAAAATCAACCCCAGAAGGCGCAAGAGATTTCTTAGTGCCAAGCCGCATGAATCCAGGCAATTTCTTTGCTCTGCCGCAATCTCCACAAATGTTTAAACAAATGAGCATGGTAGCTGGCATTGATCGCTATTATCAAATTGTGCGTTGTTTTAGAGATGAAGATTTGCGCGCTGACCGTCAACCAGAATTTACACAAATAGATATAGAAATGTCTTTTGCTGATGAAAACACAGTGATGACTATGGCTGAAGGCCTTATGAAAGCAGTTTTCAAAGAAACTTTAGACAAAGAAATTTCCACTCCTTTTGCGCGCATCACTTATGAAGAAGCTATGCGTGATTATGGCGTAGACAAGCCTGACACACGTTTTGATTTGAAATTGGTTGAACTTACAGACATTTTCACAAATTCAGATTTCAAAGTATTTGCAGCCGCTCAATTGGTTAAAGCTATGAAAATTGACAAAGCTGAAGAGCTTTCAAGAAAAGATATCGATGCCTTGACTGAATTTTGCAAAATCTATGGCGCGCAAGGCCTCGCTTGGATAAAAATCAAAGAAAATGAATGGCAATCACCTATAGTCAAATTCTTCTCAGAAGAGGAAAAACAAGCCCTTCAAGAAAGAATGGACTTAAAAGTTGGCGACATTGTTTTCTTCCAAGCTGGTGATGCTAAAATGGTAAATGCCGCTCTTGGTAATTTGCGTGTAAAACTTGGCGAACAATTCAGCCTTGTTGACGAAACAGTTCATAACCTTCTTTGGGTGACAGACTTCCCATTATTTGAATACGACGATGAAGAAAAACGCTATGTTGCTTGCCATCACCCCTTCACAGCAGTGAATGTAGATGACGAAGAATATCTTTATTCAGATCCTTCAAAATGCCTTTCAAGAGCCTATGATTTAGTGATGAATGGTTATGAAATCGGCGGTGGTTCTGTTCGTAACCACACTATGCAGGCACAATCAGCAATGTTCAAAGCACTTGGTTTTACTGAAGAAAGTGCAAAAGAGCAATTTGGCTTCTTTATTCAATCCTTAGAATTTGGCGCACCACCTCATGCAGGTATTGCTTTCGGCCTTGATCGTATTGTGATGCTTTTGACAAATTCGCCTTCAATTCGTGATGTTATAGCCTTCCCTAAAACTCAAAAAGGCACTTGCCTCTTGTCGGAAGCGCCTTCACAAGTAGATAATAAACAATTACGCGAACTTTCTATTCGTGTTATTGAAAAAAAGCAAGATTAAGAGTTTTTGTATGTTAAGAAAAATACTTACCTTTCCTGATCCTTACCTAAGCAAAGTAGCTGAGGAAGTAAAAGAAATCAATGACGATGTAAAACGTGTTGCCACGGATATGTTTGACACCTTGAACCATGTGGGTGGCGTGGGCATTGCTGCAACACAAATTGGCGAGCCATACCGTATGGCGATTATTGACCAAAGCTTAAAAGATCCTGATGCTGAAAAGCAAGATTTTGTGCTTGTGATCAATCCAAAGCTTACTGTGCTTGATCCTAAAAAGCATAAAGAAAACGAAGGCTGCCTTTCAGTTACTGGCCTTAGAAGTGTGATCGCAAGACCGCGTCATGTGAAAGTTGAGGGCATTGATTTAGAGGGTAAACCTGTGAGCATTGATGGAACAGAATACCTTTCTGCTTGCATTCAGCACGAATGTGACCATTTAGATGGCAAAACTTTTGTCAGCCATCTTTCGCACCTCAAGCGTACAATATATATGAAAAAAATTACTGGTAAATAAAACTAAAGGGTGAGTTTGAAAAGACTCACCCTTTTTTTGCTTGTTCGCTATGCTCTCACAAGCTATTTTTCTTCCTCTGGAAAATCAATATCCTTATAAAGATAATTAATAACGTCACGCACAACTGGGCCTGCAGCAGAAGAACCGCCACCGCCATGCTCAATCATGGCAACTATAACAAAATCTCTGCCTTCGTATTGTGCAAAACTTGCTATCCAGCCGTGATCTCTTTGCAGATATTCAATTTCGTCAGTATCCAATCTTCTTTCGCCATCAAATTTCAATTTCACAACTTGCGCCGTACCAGTTTTACCGCCAATTGTTATATATGGATTTGTGCTTGATAAGACACGTGCTGTGCCTTTTGTAGCCGTTTCTATCATATAGTCAGTAATTATTTTTGCCTGTTCGGGTGTGATTGGCGCTTTTGCTGTGATTTCTGCTTCGTCAGTTAAAAGCACTTGAGGCTTTAAAACATTTCCGCCATTTACTAAAGTAGAAATATAGACGGCAACTTGCAATGGTGTGACTAAAGTTTGCCCCTGCCCAATTGACACATTGACCGTTTCACCACCCTGCCAAGGTTCGTTAAAGCGGCGCAATTTCCATTCTTTACTTGGCACTAAACCTTCTTTTTCATTTGGAATATCAATGCCTGTTTTTTTGCCAAAACCACTGGCTTTTGCGTATTCTTCAATTCTGTCTATCCCCACTTCAACGCCTTTTTCATAAAAATAGACATCGCATGAATCGCTAATGGCTTTTTCTAAATCTACATGGCCATGCCCATGCTCACGCCAGCAACGAAAAATATTGTTGCCATACGCATGCTCACCTGAGCAATAGACTGTTTCCTTAGGGTCAACACCTTCTTCCAAAAATAAGGCCGCCATCATAAGTTTCCATATAGAACCAGGGGGATACATGGATTGTATTGATCTATTTTGCAAAGGATAATAAATATCTGTGCTCAATTCATTCCATTCAGCATGGGAGAAACCACGCACAAAAAGATTATTGTCATAACTTGGCAATGTCACCATGGCATGAAGCTCGCCTGTGTGCGGATCCATAACAATAACAGAGCCTTGCTGATCGCCCATTATCTCAATTATGGCGTGTTGCAAGTCAGCATCAAAAGCAAGAGTTAAATCTTCGCCCGAACGTGGAGGTATTTGCAATTCTTTGGCAAGCACTTTACCAGACACATCTCTTTGATTTTTATATTCGCCCTTGATGCCACGAAGTCTTTCTTCAAAAACATATTCAAGCCCTTGTCTGCCCACATTATCGCCCACATCAAGCGCAGGAATTTTTTCCATATCTTCTTTAGTAGCCTCAGCAACATAGCCTAAGATATGAGCAAATGGTGCCCCATCGGGATAATATCGGCGTGCATTTGTTTGGATATAGACACCAGGTAAGACATTGATAAAACTTTCAATGGCAGCCACTTGCTCAAAATTGATGTCATTTATCACAAGAGTAGGCTCATAAGAAGTCCTTTTCTTTCTTGACTCTTCAAAATTCTTTGTCAATTCTGCTTTATCCATTCCAAGTATAGTGGCTAAAAAAGCAAGTGTTTTCTCAATATTTGGGCAATCTTCTCGAATAATAGTCAAATCAAAGGTGATATTATCTATAGCAAGCTTGGTATCATTTCTATCGAGAATAATCCCACGGCCCGCAAAAATCTTCTCTTCTCTTGTTCTGTTTGCTTCTGCCCTTGAAGCAAATTCTTGTCCTTTTAGGATTTGCAAATACCAAAAGCGTGAGCAAAGAATAATAAAAAGTAGAGCAATAAGGCCTTGTAAAAGCCAAAGCCCATGCCTTGAAGGCTGATACGATTGTTCTCTTTCTATCTTCATTTTCTATCCTTTTAGACTATAACTAAGTCAACTTTCTTTGGACGCAAAAATGTCAATACCCACCACACCAAAGGCAAAACAAGTGCTTGAATGACGCTTGTATCCATCAATTCTTCTGGAAAATAAAGCACACTTTGTAAGCGGGCAAAAAGCATAAAGATGGCTATTCTTGCAATAGCGAGAGCTGAGGAAAATAAAAACATAAATAAAAAATTTTCCACCTCAAAAAGCCAGCGACTCAATACAATCAAGATAAATGCCGAAACATACCAAAGCAAGGTTGTTCCAAAGAAAAATGAAGATAAAGATTCTTGAATAAGAAATAATATAGGGGCAATGCAAAGAAATTGCTTCATATCATCTTCTTGAAGAAGAATAATAAAGCCTATTATCAAAATATCAAGAGTGGGAAAGTTTTTTTGTATTATGAGTGCGAAGACAATAAATGTTATCCACCATACAATATTTTTAATCGGCATAGCTAGACCTATTGAGCGTTGGCATTTATTTGATTTTCTTGACTATTTACCGCATTACCTTCAGCATTTATGCCCATATTCTCTTCTTCTATTTCAGGCAAAAGAATATATTTTTCCATATCCTCTTTTGGCGTGTATACTTCGCTTTTTTCAATAGCAATCCAGCCAGCAGGAGGAGTAAGTACTAATAATTCTTCTAATCTTGAAAAATTTGCCAAGCTTTCTGCATAATATATCTTGAAAGACTCTAAAGCAAGGCTTTGACTACCCACTACTTTAGCAACGGGAATACCCTTTGGAAAAGCGTCGTCTAAGCCAGATGTATAGAGAGTTTCACCTTCAAGCAAGGAAGAATCTTGATTGATGAAGTGCACTTCAAGTGGTTGCCCATGGCCAGAACCACTCAAAACACCGTGTAATCTTGTTTGCTCACTCACAACTGCAACCTTGCTGCCAAAGTCATTTATTAAAAGCACCATAGCCTTTGTTGGGCTTGCTTTTAATACTCTACCCACTAAATATTGTTCTGTCATTAAAGGGCTGCCGACTTTTGCACCAGATAAATAGCCTTTATCTATCACAATACTTTCTAAGGAAGCATACGCTCCTAATTTACCGGCTATCACTCGTGTAGCAAGTGCAGTCCAATCTTCTGGCACTTCAAGGGCAAAGAATTTACGTAAACGCAATAGTTCAGCTCTTTCTTCATTTGCCTTGTCTAAATCTCTTTTTAATTGCGCTAATTCTTCTTTAAGAAGATCATTTTCTTCTCTTGCATTTGTGTTATCGATATATTTAAACCAAGAAGAGCGGACACTTGAAGTAAAAGAGTCCACGGTTTTAAATATTCCGCCCGAGAGCTCTAGACCTGTATTTGTTGCAACATCATCGAGTGAATTTGTGCGCACATTATAGGTATAAAGCCCTAGAAAGCATAAGAATAACAATAAGATAAAAAGAATTTTCTTTGTATTCACGTGAAAAGAAAATGCGACAGATTTCTCCATCGCATAAGTTTATTAATTTACGCAGACATCGCCCAAGATATCTAAATTATCAAGAGCTAAGCCAGTGCCTAATGCAACAGTTGAAAGAGGATCGTCTACAACAGTAATTGGCAAGGAAGTTTCTTCACGAAGGAGTTGGTCAAGGCCACGCAAAAGGCCGCCGCCGCCAGTAAGCACAATACCTCTATCCACAATATCAGCAGCTAATTCAGGCGGAGTTTGCTCTAAGGCAATACGCACAGTTTGCACTATAGCTTCCACTTGTTCTGAAATAGCTTTGCGGATTTCTTCTGAAGTGATAAGAATATTTTTAGGAATACCTGACACAAGGTCACGCCCTTTTACTTCAATCTGCTGTTCTTGCTCAAGCGGATAGGCTGAAGCAATCTTGATTTTTATTTCTTCCGCGCTTGATTCGCCTATAAGCATATTATATTTGCGCTTGACGTGCGTGATAATGCTTTCGTCCATTTTATCGCCACCAACGCGCACAGATCTAGCATAAACAATGCCTGAAAGCGAGATAACAGCAACTTCTGTTGTGCCACCACCGATATCAACAATCATGTTTGAAATAGGCTCTTGTATAGGAAGATTTGCGCCAATTGCTGCTGCCATTGGTTCTTCAATAAGATAAACTTCCCTCGCGCCAGCACTCTCGGCTGATTCACGCACAGCTCTTTTTTCTACTTGCGTAATACCAGTAGGCACGCAAATCATAATACGTGGACGAACTAAGCGGCGAGAATTATGCACTTTTGAAATAAAGTAACGAAGCATAGCTTCTGTGACTTCAAAATCAGCAATAACACCGTCTTTCATAGGGCGAATTGCCTGAATATTGCCAGGAGTTTTACCTAACATTTTTTTAGCATCTGCACCAACCGCAAGCACTTGGCTCACACCTTTTGAATCAGTTTTTACTGCAACAACTGAAGGCTCGCGTAAAACAATACCTTTGCCTTTTACATAAACACATATATTTGCTGTACCTAAATCTATAGCTAAATCGCTTGAAAAAGCACCTAAAAATCTATCAATAAGTCTTGCCATGTTTTATCCTTGTATTCTATTCTTTTTGTCTATAATGATTGGTCGAATTAAAGTCGGCTTTTAAAATCATTATAGGAAAATTCTTTGTCAATTATCACCTGATCACCGTCGTAACGGGCTATATCAGGAAGAGCTATGCCATTAAAAGTATTTGTTTTCACCATCGAATAAATAGCCATATCTTTAAAAACTACTTTTGAGCCAATTTCTAAAGGCTTATCAAAAGTGTATATGCCAATACTATCACCTGCAAGGCATGATTTGCCAGCAAGTCTGTACGTAGTTTCACTAATGGGTGAAAGATCTTGGTAAATTTGTGCGCCAAAAGCTGTGGGGGTGTAGGGCATTTCCATAACATCTGGAGTGTGGCAAGCGGCTGAACAATCTAAAATTGCTGTAGGAATATCTGCATTGACAATATCTAAAACGCTAGTCACTAAATAGCCAGCATTTAAAGCGACGGCTTCACCAGGTTCAAGGTAGACTTCAACATCGTATGTTTTTTGCACTCTTTCAATACATTCGCAAAGAAGATCGATATCATAATCAGATCTTGTGATATGATGCCCACCACCAAAATTTATCCATTTCATTTGATGCATATATGTGCCGAAATGGTATTCAACAACTTCTAAAGTACGCGCTAAAGCATCAGAATTTTGCTCGCAAAGTGTGTGAAAATGTAGGCCAGATACATTTTCTAAAAGCTCTGGCTTGAAATCTTTCAAGCGAATGCCAAGGCGTGAACTCAATGAACAAGGGTCATAGATAGCTTGTGCGCCTTCAGAATGCTCAGGGTTTATTCTGAGCCCAATTTCTATATTTTTATTATTTTCTGCATTATATTTCAATATATAAGGAGTAAATTCTTCAAGCTGCTTGAAGGAATTAAAAACTATATGATCGCAATAAAGCACAAGTTCTTCAATATCTTCTTTTGAAAAAGCTGCCGCAAAAGCGTGCACTTCGCCTAAAAATTCTTCTCTAGCAAGTTTTGCTTCATAGACAGAAGAAGCACAGCAACCGTATAAGCCCTTAGCATTTCCTTTATTTTTTGAAATCAAGGGAAAAGTGGAATATTGCGCAAAGGCTTTCAAAGCAAGCAAAATTTTAGCATTTGTTCTTTCTTGCACGCTGTTTAACACTGCCACATTAGCGGAAATTTTCTCTAAATCAGTCACAAAAACTGGAGTTTTCAAAGTGTCAAAAATATTCGGGTATACCATGCGCTTTCCTATTTATAAGAGGCTATT
The DNA here is from genome assembly GCA_964369165.1 of uncultured Desulfovibrionaceae bacterium. Lineage (GTDB taxonomy): Bacteria > Desulfobacterota > Desulfovibrionia > Desulfovibrionales > Desulfovibrionaceae > CAYJAZ01. The sequence continues at coordinate 50,203 of CAYJFE010000004.1, forward strand.
AATCAATGAGAGAAAATTAGCATAACTTGCTTGAATAATCAAGCACAGAAGAGCGAAAGACAAAAATTTGTACATGGGGAAGGGGAAAGCCCTAAACTTTCACTTTTAAAAGTCACATTTGCCTTTTGCTTATGCGGTCGAGAGCTTTAATGAGGAAAAAGTCATACCTGTAGAAGAAATGCAGAGCATTCTTCACTGGTATGCGTAATGTTCTCCGCATAAGCTTTATGGGACTTTTAAAAATGAAAGTTTAGGGCTTGTTCGCTAAAGATTTATTCGCTTGCGCTCATACTTGTATTATTTTGTCTGTTCATTAATCTTAGATGCAGCTACTCCTGCAACATCTTTTAAAGTGGCATTTAAAAGTTCTTCGACGCGTGCAGTATTTGGAAGATCTGTGCTTTCTTGGCTTGAGTTTAAAGTTTCAGAATAAAGCACTCTATTTCCCTGACTAAGCGCAAATTCTATGCGAACATTTGCTTCATACTGAGCCGGATTAATTTCCTTCACCCACACATCTAAAACTTTACCCGTGACTATATAGTGCGGGTTCGCAGAATTTGCTTCTTGAAGATTGATTGCGTAAGAAACTTGAGGCCCTAGAAGAGAAAGCTCCTCTGCCACAGCCCTAGAAGCCCATTCAGAAACAAGTGAAGTAGGCGAATAAAAAGAGCCGTCATTTTTTTGTCCTAAATACGAATTTGTGCGCACATCTTCAAAAGACACCACGCTCACTCTAGGCGCATTCGGCGAGGGTAAAAATTGGTTTTCTCCAGCACTATAGTTCAAATTCACCATGGAAGAAGGTGTGCAGGCTTGAAAAAATAAGCTCGAAAAAATGAGCACACAGATTATTTGTATTTTCTTTATCATAATATTCTCCTTTATTAACATAGTCTAGAAATACTCTATAAAGATTAAATCTGCAAGTTTTTATTTTTACTTTAATTTTTAATTATGCTATAAAATTTTCATACAAAGGACGATTATTATGTTTTTTCCCATCGCAGGTATTGAAATTGCTTGGTATATCCCCCCACTTGCTGCTGCCACTCTTTCCTTTTTCACCTCTATGAGCGGCATTTCAGGCGCATTTTTACTTTTGCCTTTTCAGGTAGAAGTCTTAGGCTACACCGCCCCTTCTGTGAGTGCGACAAATCAGTTCTATAATCTTATTGCTATTCCTTCAGGCGTTTATCGCTATTATAAAGAAAAGCGATTCCTCACGCCACTTGCAAAAATTTTGATATATGGCTCAATCCCCGGAGTTATTCTTGGCGCAATAACACGCTCTTTTTTCTTTACAAATCCCACACTTTTCAAGCAATACGCTGCTTGCATTCTCCTCTATCTTGCCTACCGCATGGGCAAAGATTATTTTACGAAAGACGTTTCGAGAACAGCCCCAAAAAATCCTCTTTCTTTGAAAATTGAAAGCGACACTAAAGATGAATGTGTTTTTTCTTTTGATGATAAAAGCTACACTTTCAAGAAGAAATCTATTTTTATTCTTGCACTTATCATTGCCTATATAGGCGGAATTTATGGCATTGGTGGCGGCGCAATTATAGCACCTTTTCTTTTTTCTTATTATAAACTCCCCGTCTATGTCACCTCTGGCGCAACTTTATTCTGCACCTTTATAAGCTCAGTTTTTGGCGTGCTTGTATTTTATACACTTGGTTTTATCTTTCCTGAAAAAGCTCTCATGCCTGACTTTATCTTAGGCACGCTCTTTGGTATTGGCGGCCTTATCGGCATGAGCCTTGGCGCAAGGGCGCAAAAATATCTACCTGCTAGACAAATTACTCTTATTATTGTTCTTGTGCTTCTGCTTACAGCCTTTGTGTGGATACAGCCCTTTATTTTCTCACTATTTTCATAAATTTATGGATTTTTTATGTCACACGATCCTTTAACAAATATCCCCCCTCGTCTTATAGCCATACACGATATTTCTGGCTTTGGCAGAACCTCACTCACCGTGGTTATGCCAATTCTTTCGGCTATGGGCATTCAAGTTTGCCCACTCCCAACAGCTTTATTGTCTACGCACACTACTGAATTTACTGACTTTACTTTTTGTGACTTGACTGAAGAATTGCCCAAAATGCTTGACCATTGGCAAAGATTAAATTTAAAATTTGAAGGAGTCTATTCAGGATTTTTGGCAACGCATAAACAGGTGGAAATTGTTGAACGAGCCATACACGATTTTCTAAAAGAAGACGGACTTGCCATAGTTGATCCTGTTATGGGTGATAATGGTATTTTAGATCCAACCATCACGTCAGACATTGTCGAGGCCATGCGCCATCTTATCACACAGGCTGATATTATCACGCCAAATTATTCTGAAGTTTGCTTCTTGCTTAATGAAGAGCCTAAAAATCGCTCTCTTGATGAAATTAAAGTCTTTGCAAAACGCTTAGCCCAAATGAAGAATAATAAAGCAAGAGGACCAAAAATTGTGGTCATTACCTCTATTCCAACGGAAGACAAATCGCAGGTCTATGTGCTTGCTTACGAAAAAGCTTTTGATAAATTTTATATTCTTTCGCGCCCCTATATTCCTGCCTTCTATCCTGGCACGGGCGATACTTTTGCTTCCGCTTTAACTGGCAATCTACTCCAAAAAATTCCCCTAGAGCAATCCCTCGAAAATGCCGTGCACTTTGTCACGGAAGCTATTAAAATCACCTACAAGGAAAACACTATTTCCCGTGAAGGTATACTTTTAGAAAATTTATTGAATGTGAGAGCCTAAGCGAACAAATCTTTAGCGAACAAGCAAGAACCACGCTTCTTGCGCCGTGAGGATTTTGTGCTAAAAGCCAAAATCTATATGATTAATGCAAGTGAGCGTGTAAGCGAACAAATTGCTCTTCTTACTTACATTTAGAGTCAAAAACATTAAAGCCTAATGTATGCATATTGATAAAAATCTCAGCGCAAGCCCTTGCATCAGAAGTGGCATCGTGATGCTTGAGGGGAATTTCAAAATGCTCGGCCACTTTATTAAGCTTGTGCGAGGGCAATTTCAAAAATTTTCTGCTTGATTTTAATGTGCAATAAAAAGGCTGAGGCGGAATAATCAATCTTTTTTCGATACAACAAGTATGCAAAACTTTTCTATCGAAAGGGGCATTATGCGCAATATAGCCTTCTGCATTTTCTAAAAATGATGAAGCACTTTGCCAGACTGCGGCAAAATCTTCTGCAAATTCCACATCTTCCCACGTGATTCCGTGTATATAGGTGAAGACAAAATGCTTTCTTGGCGGACGAATAAGAGCTGAAAAAGTATCTACAATTTCAAAACTTGATCCATTATTTTCAAGGCGAACCATGCCTATAGCGCAGGCAGAGTCCGCCTTATAATCGGCTGTTTCAAAATCTAATGCTATAAGTGTTTTTTTGTCTATCATCTTATTTAGTTGTTTCCTATTTACTAGCTACATTTAAGTCCTTGGCATAATTGTCTATTCCCTGCGCTACACCTTTAATGAGGGTAGTCACAAATTTTTTATTGCGAAGGTTTTTAGCATCAAGGCTATTACTCAAATAGCCCACTTCAAGCATTATACCAGGCATTGTTGCAGATTGCAAAACAGTAAATAAAGAACCTTTTGTGCCGCCATTTGTGGCATTATAACCCGTGCGACTCACCATGCCATACATATTTGTATGCACTTGCGCTGCCAATCTTTGCGATTCATACATAAGCGCACTATGCACTAAATCATTGACAAGATTACTCATATCTCCCATATAGGTTTCGCCGCCATTTTCCCTATCCACAATATGCTGCGTTTCAGGCGAACGCGTATAGTCAAGATAATAAGTTTCAAGTCCAGCGAGTTTAGAGGAATCCGCCGCATTTGCGTGCACCGAGATAAAGAGGTCGCCATTTTTTTCTTCGGCTATTCTTGTACGTGTTTTTAGCTTTAGGAAGACATCAGTAGTGCGTGTATATTCCACTTTATAGCCAAGCTTTTTCAATTCATTCCCTAACTGTTTGGCAATATCAAGCACAAGATCTTTTTCTACTATACCATTGTGCACAGCACCAGGATCTTTGCCACCATGGCCAGGGTCAATAATAATTGTGCGCACTTTCAAGCCCATTTTGAGGGCAAAATCACGAGGGAGTAAATCGGAAGGAATCTTCTCTGCTCTTTCAGCTTCTTTTGTGGTCACACCTTTTGCAAGCGTCCCCTTCTTATCAGTCACTTGAATAACAATGGAAGAAGAATCTTTATCATAATAGGCATAATAGGCTGATAAATCTTTGAAATCCATCATAATAACTGTTGAATTTCTTTTGGAATAATCAATCAAAAAGCGAGAGAAAATCCCCATTGATTTGAATTTATAGCCAGGCCTAATGTCAGGCTCAGTGCGCGTATGGTTTAAAGTAAGCATAAGGCGCGCTGGTGAATGCGTTTTTTCTTGCGGGGGCACATAATCAATAGCCCAAGTGACTATATTATGCTTTCTTTTTGTTGCGTCCACTTCAACTTTAATCTGGATAAATTCTCCTCTATTAGAGGCAGTCAATCCTTTATAAAGTACATCTGCGCCTATATCTTGCGCACTTGTTTTGAGTGAATCGTGTTTTAAATCTAAGGAAGCTGTAAGCGTTCCATTTATTTTATTTAAATAAGCTATAGCTTCTGGATAATAGTCGCCTTTTTTATACGAAGATTGAATTTTCTTGAGTCTTTTTTCAGCTTCTTCACTATTTTGCATACGTTCATTATGCATAAGCGCACTATAATAGAGGGCATCGTCAGCTAAGACGGACTGAGGAAATTCTTTTATGACTTGATCATAATATTCGAGGGCAATCTTCTTATCTTTGAGTGCATAAGAACGCTTTGAAAGCTCATCATAAGCTTCAGCAGCACGAAACAAAGCCGCAGGCCTATTATTCCATTTTGGATTATCTTTATAAAGTTTATGAAATTTTTCAGCTATATTGAGCCAATAGTGCCTGTATTGCGACTTTTTTGCATCTTCTTGCAAGCGCAAAAGCTCAAGCTTATAACTATCATAATCGCTTTGCGGAGCAGCAAAGGCTGAAGTAATAAGAACACTAGACAAAGAAAGAGCGATGAGGCATAAAAATACCAAGAAGAAATAAAGGCTCTTTCGGAAGAATTTCGATATAATTTTGTCATGTACCATATCTTGCTCTCTTATTTTAGAGGAAAAATTTACCTAGAATAACAAGAAATTATTTCAGGTGAAATTATCTTTGCAAGATATATGCCACACAGATCACATTTTATTTCTTCTCTTTCTTTTTATGTGAAGAACGGAAGTTCATACGCATAGGCGCGTGCTGAATTTTGAAGAGCCTACGCAAAGCTTTTTCAAGATAACGTCTATAAGGAGTAGTAATTCTGTCCGCATCGTTCACAAAGAAAACAAAAGTTGGCGGTGCGCTTTCCGCTTGTGTCATATAGAAGAATTTACCGCGCACACGCTTCACAACTGGAGGCTGATGTTTTGTCAAAACTTCTTCTAAGGAGCGGTTCAAAATACCTGTTCCTATGCGCACATGGCATTCTTCAAAAATTTGGTGTGCTATAGGCAAAATCTGCCTTAAACCTTCACGTTTTAAAGCTGAAGTGAATATAACTGGCACATGAGAGCACATTTTCAAAGCTTCTGTAAACTCTTGTTTTAAATCTTTTTTCACTTTTTGAGGCACAAGATCGAATTTATTCACAATCACCATAAAGGGAGTTTTTCTTTCATCAAGTAAGTCGATAAGTCTTTTATCTTGCTGAGTAAGCCCTTCTGTTGCGTCAATAACCATAAGGCTCACGTCCGCTTTTGTGGTGCTTTTGATTGAAGAATTCACGCTGTATTTTTCAAGCGAATCCACAATCTTCGCAGGCTTTCTAATACCTGCAGTATCAACAAAGATATACTTCTTACCTTGATGTTCAAAATAAATATCTACGCTGTCACGAGTTGTGCCAGCCATATCAGAAACAATCATGCGCTCAGTGCGAAGCATAGCATTAACCAGAGAAGATTTGCCAGCATTCGGTTTACCCACAAAGCATATTTTCAAATCTCTATCGAGAGGATTTTCGCCCTCACTATCTTCATCAAAAGCTTCATTATCAGCTCTAAAACTTTCAAGCATAATGTGTATATCATCTTCAAGCACGCGAATATTATGCCCATGTTCGGCTGAAACAGCTATAATAGGAAAGCCCAAGATATGAAAATCGGCTATCATAATATCTTCTTTTTCAATGCCGTCCACTTTATTAACAACAAGAATACACATCTTGTTTTGTCTGCGTATCCAAGCGGCTAAATGCTCATCAAAAGGCGTAAGTCCTTCACGTCCATCAACTACAAAAACAAGCACTTGCGATTCATTTACAGAAAGTTCTGCCTGCTCTAAAATAGCTTTTTCAAAGCCTCTTAATTGCTTTGGCCCGTCAGCTACTTGCGAATGTTCAGTAAGGGTAACACCACCTGTATCGACAAGAGTAAAGGAAGGGCCGTTTTTAGAGCGCACAACACCTTCCATTCTGTCACGAGTGACACCGGGCATATCGTGCGTTATAGCTCTATTGGAGCGTATAAGCCTATTAAAAAGTGTGGATTTGCCCACATTCGGGCGGCCTATTAATGATACTTTTAATGATGACATAGTATTTCTTTTATAAAAAAGTAATGGGAGAAAGCTACAACTCTCTCCCTTTGTTTACACTTGGCAAAATTCGTAGATTTTGTAGAATTTTCAACAAAAAGCTGAGAATTTTAGTCAAGAAAAATTGTTTGATCTCTATCAGGGCCCACAGATACTATAGAAACTTTAGCATTTGTAAGCTCTTCAATTTTCTTGATATAATTTTTCACATTTTCAGGAAGTTCTTCATAAGTTTTGCATTGTGAAATATCTTCGTTCCAGCCTGGGAAAGATTCGTATTGAGGCACAGCTCTTGACAAAGCATTCGGAGTTTGTGGCGGATACTTCCAAGTTTTGCCTTGATAGCTATAAGAAGTACAGATTTTAACTTCTTCAAGACCAGTCAAAACATCAAGTTTGGTAAGCGCAATGTCAGTTGGTGCGCAAAGTCTTGCACTTTCACGAAGAATAACAGCATCAAGCCAACCACAACGACGTGTGCGGCCTGTTGTTGCGCCAAATTCATGTCCAACTTTTTGCAAGTGCATACCCACTGGGCCATCAAGCTCAGTTGGGAATGGGCCAGAACCAACTCGAGTTGAATAAGCTTTGACAACCGCAAGTTTTTTATCAATCAATGAGTTAGGAATACCTGTGCCAACTGCTGCATTATCAGAAATTGTGTTTGAACTTGTCACATAAGGGTATGTGCCGTGGTCAATATCAAGCATAACGCCTTGCGCGCCTTCAAACATCACTGATTTGCCAGCATCAATAGCATCACGCAAAACACTGACTGTATCGTCAAGGTAAGGAAGAAGATTTGGCACAATCTTAGATAAAGCCGCAAAAACTTCGTCAGCATCAAGTGGTTTAATGCCATACAAAGCTTGGAAGAGCGCATTTTTTTCTAATAAAGCTTTTTCGATTTTTCTAAGAACTATGTTCATTTCAAGTAAATCGCCTGCTCTAATGCCAACACGCGCTTTTTTATCTTCATAACAAGGGCCAATGCCTTTGCCTGTAGTGCCGATTTTATTTTCAGCTGACATTCCTTCACGAGCAACATCAAGCAATTTATGGTATTCCATAATAAGGTGTGCGCCGTGTGAAATGCGTATTCTTTCAGGGCCAGCGTCTATGCCTTTTTTGGCTAAAGTATTCACTTCGTCCAAGAAAATTTCAGGGTCAAGCACAACACCATTGCCTATTACGCATTTTGTGTTTGGGTGCAATATACCAGAAGGAATTGCGTGCAAAACGTGTTTTTCTTCGCCAACTATAACAGTGTGGCCAGCATTGTTTCCGCCTTGATAGCGAGCTACATAATCTAATTGTGAGGAAAGAAGATCTACTATCTTCCCTTTACCTTCATCGCCCCATTGGGCGCCGAACAAAGTATAATTTGCCATTTAATATCACTCCAAATTCTATTGGGTATTTTTCAAAATACATTCTAACATACACTTTCTTGTTCGCTACGTCAACAAAGAAAAATATGAGCTATTTAGCTGAAATAAAAAGAGTTTTAAAAAGAGTTTTAAAAATTGATTTCTTTAGTCCAATCTAATATCTGTGTATTTAATAATCCAGCGGCTTTTTCGTCATCGACAAAATAGAGTTTTTTATAGAAATCGAGAGCGAAATCAGCAAAGACTATATCTTCAAATTTTTCAGGATAAATAGCTTTTGCCATGATAAGTAATTCAAGTGGATATTCAAGGCGTGGCGCGCAATTCATAGGCGTCCAAGGAAGAGCAAAGGCATTTCTTTCTTTCACGGCACGCACATCTTTTAATAAAGAATAATATGGGGCTGTATAAAGTTCCTCTGCTGGGTGGTAGCCATTCATAGTAGGAAGAAGTATAACATCTGGGTCAAAAGCATAAACTTGCTCTACACTTACAGGCACATTCGTCCCCTTGCCTTCAAATGCATTTTTTGCATTCACTACTTGTTCAATCATAAAAGATTGCGGAGTGTTCACGCCATGCACATTTCCCGCGCCGCCTTGTTCACGCACACTAGGATTAAGCCCAAAATAAAGCACTCTTTTCTTCTCATCTCTAGGAATTTCAGCTACTCTTTGGCGTATCATGCTTTCAATACCGCCCACATAATCCATGATATCTTTTGCTTTTTGAACTTCTTCTTCGCCAAAAATTGAAGCAATAACTTCAGCTTCTTTGTGCATGGACGAAAGATTATATTCTTCATCAAATTGCGGTGTATAAAGCACAACTAAAGGAATTCCAAGAGCCTCTATTTGCTCGATTGAACGGTTTGAAGCTTCAATATTATCAGCCCTTATTGTGCAATCGCCCATGCGCATAATAACAAGATCAGGATCTTCTGCAGCAAGTGCTTCGTAGTTGATTACATTTCCTTGAGGAGAATTTACGCAAGTCAAATCATTCAAGTGCGGAAAAAGATAATACATAGTATTTAAACCTTTTAGTGTATAATCTTCACCATTTGTTGTGGGAAAAGTGTAGCTATAATCTCTTTTCATGCTCCATGAGCCGATGACATCAACTTTGTCAATATGCCCAATGTGCGTAAGAATATTTTCGACAAAACCATCGTCTAAAGTGGCAATTTTTTCGATAGTATCAGGCACCGTGACAGTTTTACCGCGCATATCAACTATATCTCTAGCAAAAGATAGAGAAGAAGTTGCAAAAAAGCAAAAAACAACAAATAAACTTGCAAAAATTTTCATAATGTATCCAAATCCTAAGTTTTGTAAGGTGAGTTTACAAAAAACAAAGAGAGAGAAAGCCCCACATCAAAATGTTTGACTCACCCTCTCAATATATTTTTTATTGATTTTTTACTTAATCGCAGATTTCAATGCATCTACCATGTCAGTTTTTTCCCAAGTAAATTCAGGAAGTTCACGACCAAAGTGGCCATAACATGAAGTTTTTGAATAGATTGGGCGTTTGAGATTAAGTTTTTCAGTGATGAAGTATGGGCGAAGATCAAAGGTATCACGTACAGCTTTTGTAAGGATTGAATCAGGAATTTCGCCTGTACCAAGTGATGAAACAAGAACTGAAACAGGATCAGCTACACCAATGCAGTAAGCAATTTGCACTTCACAACGCGGTGCAAGTCCAGCAGCTACTACGTTTTTTGCAACATAACGAGCCATGTAAGCAGCTGAACGGTCAACTTTTGAAGGATCTTTTCCTGAGAATGCGCCGCCGCCGTGGTTACCCATACCACCGTAAGTATCATTGATGATTTTACGGCCTGTCAAGCCACAGTCACCCATTGGGCCACCGATTACAAAACGGCCTGTGGTATTGATGAAGATTTCGCAATCTTTAGGATCAAAATAACCAGTTGGCTCTAAAACAGGAATAATAACTTCTGATTTAATGCCTTCGATAAGATCTTCTTGTGAAACATTTGGTGAATGCTGTGATGAAACAACAACATTATTGATACGGATTGGTTTTCCGTCTTGGTATTCAAAAGAAACTTGAGTTTTACCATCAGGACGAAGATAGTCTAAAAGACCGTCTTTGCGCACGCGTGAAAGCTGCAAAGAAAGCTGATGTGCCCAATAAATTGGAGCTGGCATCAATGTTTCTGTTTCGTTTGAAGCAAAGCCAAACATCATACCTTGATCGCCTGCGCCTTGTTCTTCAGGGCTTTTTCTATCAACACCTTGAGCAATGTCAGGTGATTGTTTGTCGATTGAAGAAAGAACTGCGCAAGTTTGCCAGTCAAAACCCATATCTGAGCTGTTGTAGCCAATATTTTTGATGGTTTCACGCACAACTTGTGGGAAATCAGCATAGCCTTGTGTGGTGATTTCGCCAGCAATAACTGCCATACCTGTAGTAACTAAAGTTTCGCAGGCAACACGTGAATCAGGATCTTGTGCAATTAAAGTGTCTAAAATAGCGTCTGAAATTTGATCGGCTACTTTATCTGGGTGACCTTCTGTGACTGATTCAGAAGTGAAAAAATAATTTCCTTTGCTTGGTATCATAATCTATTCCTTTTTTATTTGATAGAGTAAATGCAGTCAGCTTATAACTATATCAAGTTTTAGTGATATGCTTTAATGAAAATATATATAGACTAAAAATCAAAAAAAGTCTAGTCTAAATTTTATTTGAAATGAATTTTTAATAAGAGTCTTATTTTATAGATATTTATTTTGCTTTTGGAGGCTAGTGTGCACCCTTTTACTCAAGGAACAATCGATACTTTTTGTGCAGCTTATGCTGTAATGAATGCTTTACAAATAACCCATGGTATAAAACCTTTAGATGGGCGTAACTTATTTTCAAACTTACTCTTGTCTATTTCAAAAGATCCTATGGTTTTTACTCGCGTTTTAAATCTCAAAACAAATTATGTAGCTATGGTGGATTTTTTTATTGATATTGCCAAAAAGCAGTACCCAATTAAAGTAACTAAGCCCTTTGCAAAAAATGAATCCGTAACTGCCACCACTTTTTGGGATGTTTTAGAGGCAGAGCTTGACCCTGATAATAAAAAAACGGCTGTCTTCCAATTTGAAAAACGCATTGCAACATTAAAAGAACCTATGTTTGCGCATTGGACAACGCCTTGGGAAGTGGTCGATGATGAAATTATTCTTTTTGACTGCAGCCCTGAGCGTAATGCTATTAAAAAACTACATAAAAAGAAAACCTATTTTGAACCGCTTCCCTATAATTCAGAATATGTTTTTGGTGAATATATGGTAGTGAATGCTTATACGCTTTGTCTTATTGAAGCGATGTAAAAGCTTTTAAATTAAGTCGTGGAGCTCTTCATTTTTAAATTTCACATTAATATTTATTAAAAAAAAGAGAGCCATAAGGCTCTCTTCAATATATCGCTACAAGCTAA
>CAYJFE010000005.1:0-60909 GCA_964369165.1 uncultured Desulfovibrionaceae bacterium
TTTGTAGGTATTTTTGTAGGTATTCAAAAAATATTTTACAAAATAAATCAACAATAACAAATAATTACACCACAAAATTGAAGTCCCTCCTCTCCGCCACATAAAAAAATATTGAATCAATAGCTGAATAATCTATTGATTTTTTTATAGATTCGAACTCGTACGATAAGGTCATCGAATCTCCTCCTCTCAGCTATAAAAACATATTGAAGTCTCATAAAGTATACCATAATAGTATAAGGCATTGTGAGGCTTTACTTTTTAAGTATTTGTAGTTTTACAGATTTTTTGCAGTTATATTGGCATACTGAATGGGGCTGAAAAAAAATTAAAGTAGTTTTATTCAAAAATGCTTGACTTGTGAAGGATTTAAGCCTATTATTAACATAATTGTCATAAAAAGGTGTAAAGCAAAATGACAATTTAAAGAGTAAGCTACCTATCTAATTTTATTGGCAAAATTATAATATTTATTTTTCGCATTTTGAATAGAGTGTGTGTCTAAATTCATGGAGGGGCTATGCAAAAATCTACACGAAGGAATTTTCTAAAATTTTCGGCTATAACGCTTGCCGCAAGTTCTTTAGAAATTGGAGGTTTAAGAGTTTTATCTCAATCTGCCCATGCAAAACCGCCTTTAGCACCAATACCTACTGATTTTTTTTATTCAGCTTGTTTGAATAATTGTGGCAGCTGTTGTGTGCTTAAATGTTACACAAATAAAGACAATGAAGTTATCAGAATTGAAACAGAAAGTGGCATAAAAGATGATTGGGAAAATGGTATTTTCCAAGTAAGGGCTTGCCCACGCGGTCGCTCTTATCGTCGTTATATGTATACGGAAAGTCGCTTAAAATACCCCATGAAAAGAGTAGGCAAACGTGGTGAAGGCAAGTTTGAAAGAATAACTTGGGAAGAAGCCTATGATACAATTGCAGAAAAATTGCAATACTGCATTGATACATATGGCAATGAATCTATCTTCACACCTTACGCTTCAGGAGTTGGAATCGGAACAATATTAAGACGTGAATCATTCTATAGACTTATGAATCTTAAGGGTGGTTTTGTTTTAGGTGCAAGCGATTATAGTTCGGCGCAAAACCAAGCAGCATTGAGGGCTATGTACGGCATTGCTGGGTATAGCGGTAATGCTATCACAGATATTGCGCATACAAAATTAGCTGTTTTTTTTGGTGTAAATATCACTGAAACCCGCATGAGTGGCGGCGGCTTGCAATACGAAATTCTTGAAGCAAAAAAGAAGAATAATACTAAAATTATCGTTATAGATCCAAGGTTTAGCGAAACTTGCGTGACTGTAGCTGACGAATGGATTCCCATACGTCCAGGCACTGATGGCGCATTAGCTGCGGCGCTTGCTTATGTGATGATAAAAGAAAATATGGTGGATATGGAATTTATCCGCACCTATGTGCAAGGTTTTGATAATTCACAAATGCCTGAATCTGCACTGGAAAACACTTCCTACAGCGACTATATACTTGGCACTGGCTACGACATGATAGAAAAAACTCCTGAGTGGGCCTCGCAAATCACGGGTATCCCTGCTTTGAGAATTGTTCAATTAGCAAGAGAAATAGGCCAAGCAAAACCATGTTATATAGCGCAAGGTTGGGGACTTCAAAGACAAGCAAATGGAGAAATGCAAACTCTTTCCGTCGCCGCGCTTGCAACCATCACTGGAAATGTGGGGATTCGTGGCGGAAACAATGGCGATTTAGATGCTTATTTTCCTATAGTTGTTCCCAAATTACCAACAGGAGTAAATCCAGTCAAAATCACCTTCCCTGTCTATCAATGGCTTAATGTTGTTGATAATCCTAAAGCTTTAAACGCCGCAAAAGATGGCATTATAGGAGCAGATAAATTCCCAACTGAGATCAAATTCCTCTGGAACTATGCAGGGAACGGGCTTATCAATCAACATTCTGAAATTAATAATAGTAAAAGAGTTCTTGCCGATGAGTCAAAATGCGAAATGATTGTTGTTATGGATTCACACAATACGGCAAGCGCGCAATGGGCTGATATATTGCTTCCAAGTTGTGCTTATAATGAATCTGCAGATATTTATGGCTCTTCTTATGGGCAAGATATTGAATACTATATTTTTTCTGGCGCAGCAAAGCCATATTATGAATCAAAAACCATTTATGAAGTTTGCACAGAGCTTTCAAAAAGATTAGGCGTTGAGCAAGAATTTACAGAAGGGCGCGACCATGAAGCTTGGCTAGAGTATAGTTATGAAAATGTGTGCCGCTGGCAGATGCCCTCACTTCCTAAAACCTTGGCTGAAGCAAGAAAACAAGGCATTTGGCACCAAGCAAAAGGCCGCGATTTACCTATAAAATTCAAACCTTTTAGAGATGATCCTCTAGCAAATCCGCTCAATACTCCTTCCGGTAAAATAGAACTTTATTCTACGTTTTTAGAAAAACTAGCAAAAACTCGTGGCAAAGGGCAATACCTTGGCGATGAAATCTACCCTGTGGCACAGCATATAACCACTTGGGAAAGTTATGGCGATGTAGAAACTCGCAAAAAATTTCCACTACAGATGATTGGGCATCACTACAAAGGCAGAACGCACTCTATGTATGGCGATTGCGATTGGCTCAAAGAAGTTATGCCGCAAAGAATATGGATGAACCCTTTAGATGCAGAAAAACGTGGTCTTAAGCACGATGATATGGTGGCAGTTTTCAACGACAGAGGCGAAGTTCATATCCCTGTAAAAGTGACGCCAAGAATTATGCCGGGTGTTGTCTCACTTCCGCAAGGCGCGTGGTATAAAGCGGATAAAAACGGCGTTGATATTGGCGGTTGCACAAATACTCTCACTGCCTATAGACCTACTATGATTGCAAAAGCGAATCCGCAACATACAAATCTTGTCGAAGTACGCAAGATATAAGGAGTAAGCTATGAATAAATATGCGTTTTTAATGGATACTTCGCGTTGCATGGGCTGTAAAGCCTGCATGATAGCTTGCAAAGATAAGCATAATCTTCCGCTTGGCCTGCATTGGCGAAAAGTTATTGAGGCAAGTGGTGGTAATTGGGCAGAAAAAGAAGAAGGAGTGTGGGAACAAAATGTGTTTACCTATTACATTTCACTTTCTTGCAATCACTGCGAAGACCCATCTTGTGTAAAGGCTTGCCCTACTGGAGCGTGTAATCAAGACGAAAGTGGTATAGTATCCATCGATTCAGATCGGTGCGTAGGTTGCGGATATTGTAAATGGAATTGCCCTTACACAAGCCCACAAATGGATAAAGAAAAAAAACATATGACAAAATGTGATATGTGTCGTGATTATTTAGCAGATGGCAGAGAGCCTGCTTGTGTTGCGGCTTGCCCGAGCAGAGCATTATTTTTTGGCCCTCGCGAAGATTTTATCAAAGAACATGGCGAAGCGGCATTAGCGCCTCTTCCAAGTCCTGAAATAACGCATCCTTCCTTAGCTCTTATTGCTAATAAAGACGCTAAACCAAATGGAAGCACAGCAGTGTATTTTGCTAATAAGGAGGAGGTATAAACATGAGTAATTTCTTACTGATCTATGAAGAATGGTCATTGATTATTTTTACCACTTTCTGCCAAATGTCAATTGCTTTTGCGATTATAGCTTCTTTAATGGCGGCTATTGAAGAAAGAAAAAGCTCTAAAATACTTTGGTTTCTTTCCTTAATTACAGTAGGCATTGGCGGCATTGCTTCACTTTTACACCTGCAAAACCCTTTCAATGCACTCTATACCCTTACACAAATAGGCTCTTCATGGCTGAGCCGTGAAATTGTTTCTGTTGGATTGTTTGGTGCTTTAGTTTTTTGGCAAGTGATAAAAGGCTCTAAAATAATAGGATATTTAACGAGCATTGTCGGTTTACTGCTTGTTTATGTTATGTCACAAGTCTACGCTTCGGTTGAAGAAATGCCTTATTGGAGATTTTTAAGCACAGGCTTTGCATTTTATGGAACAACAGCACTCTTTAGTGGTGCAGTAGGCTACATTGCCAGCAGAAATCTTGAAAGCAATGCTTTTAAAAAATTCTCAATCGTGGCTTATGTTGCTGGATTAATTTTTGTTTTAGCGGCAAAGATAGCATGGGTGACAACTAGTCTCAAAAATCCAAACTTAGCTATACCCGAACATTTCACTCAAGGCTATTTTAATCTTGATATTCAACTCCTTGCACTATTATTTGCAAGTGTGTTGCTCTTGATAAAAAAACCAATCAAATTCCCTATAGCTATGTATTTAGCATTCTTGATTTTAATATGTGGCGAATTAGCTGGCAGGGCAGTCTTTTTCTTGGCACAATTCAAAATTGGAGTATAATACTTTATGAATATAGGTTCTTATACATTTGCTGAATTTAAAGAATTATCAGAAAAATTTCACGGCTACGCGGCTCCTGGTCTTTTGATTGGTGGCTACATGGTGGAGAAAGCAAAATCTCTTCTGCCAGAGGATACTTTATTTGAAGCCGTGGTGGAATCTACAAAATGCTTACCCGATGCCGTGCAGCTTCTCACCCTTTGTTCGACAGGGAATTTGCGCGTAAAGGTTGAAAATCTTGGGCGTTATGCACTTTCTTTAGCCGACAAGCACACTGGCGAAGGCGTGAGGGTAAGCATTGATGTGAAAGCTTTAGAAAATTTTCCTGAAATATATTCATGGTTTTTCAAAACAAAGGAAAAAAAAGATCAAGACACTCAACTTCTCGAACAAGAAATTGAAAAAGCAGGTGATAGATATTTAAAATACGAATACGTCACCGTAAAGAAATGCTATCTTGGGCATAAACATATGGAAGGAATAAACATTTGCCCAGAATGCAATGAGGCTTACCCTTCTGATGATGGAATAAAGTGCCGTGGTTGCCAAGGTCAAGCACCATACATTCGCACCAAAAGCATTCAAAAATAACTTGTTCTACTCTAAGATTTGCACTTCAAGATGGATGTTTTTTGTGTTAATATCCTTTTCTAAGACATCAGAAACAATAAGTATTTTACCATTTTGAAAAGAGGGGTGTTGCAAATATTTTTCATTTGATTCCTCCACATTTACGTGAGAATAAAATGAGCATAGATACTCGCCTTTAGGTAGATGTACTACTTCGGCGTGCTCTATGCTTTTTTTCTTTGTTTTCTTTATTTCAACAAAATACTTAGCGTTTATGTCATCATCTTTTTTATAGTAAAGCAAGCCTTGTTCGACTGTAAGAGAAAGCTCAAACTTGCTTATTAAAGAATAAAGTTCTGTTGTTTTTTCCCAATAATCTGCAAAGTCAAAGGCATCAAAACTGTTTACATAACTACAAGGCAGGGTCAATAAACATCGTTCGTCTATTGTTTTTATGTATTCATTTTGATTCAATCTGTTGAAATTTATATTATTTTCGAGAAAATGCTTTTCTGTGCTTTTAAGAAAATAAAGATCTCTTTCCAATTTCTTTATTGAATTGTTGACCTGCTGTTTTGCGTAAATAACAAATTCTTCTAAACTTACATCACTGCCATTTTCTAAATATTTTTCAAATTCCTTCAAGGGAATATCAAGGTCTATAGCGAGCATAATCATGCTTAGAACAGGCATTTGGTTTTTTGCATAATACCTATAGCCCGTGTCTTGATTGGTATAGGCAGGCTTTAATATGCCGATTTCGTCGTAATATCTCAACGAAGTATGGCTTACTTTCATGATTTTGGAAACTTCACCAATGGAAAGGTATTTGTTGGCTAAATTTTTTTTCATATATCCTCAAAAAAAGCTTGACTCTCATATCGTATGAGAGTGTACAGTGTAACAAAGTGAAGATTTATTGTAAAGCTTCTTCTCACACTATAAATTTTGAAGGATAATCGAAATGATTGAAAATATTGATTTTAAATCTGTAATTAAATTTACCATTCCAACCATACTTGCCATGCTGTTTATGGCTCTTTATACAATGGTAGATGGTGCTTTTGTAGCTAATTTTATTGGTGCAAATGCGCTTTCAGCCATAAATATTGCTTTTCCGATTATGGGATTTTTCTTTGCGATCGGCACAATGTTTGGTTCAGGTGGAAATGCAGTTTGTGCCACTTTGTTAGGTGAAGAAAAAAAAGAGGAAGCAAAAGAAAAATTGACTCTTTTTGTTGTCACAGCATTATTTTTTGGTCTTATTATCAGCTTTCTTACTATTTCAAATCTCTCCAAGATATTATATGCTCTAGGCGCGAATGATGAAACATTTCAATACGCTTATGACTATCTTTTTATAATCGCCCTTTTTGCTCCTTTTGCTATCGCACAAATAATTTTGGAAAATGCTATGGTTGCTTCGGGTAGACCCAAACTTTCTCTAGTGACAGTCCTCTCAGGAGGAGCTACAAATATTGTGCTTGATTATGCCTTCATCAAGCTAGGGATGGGAATGACGGGAATTGGCCTTGCTACAGGTATAGGCTATGTTGTTCCTTGTCTTATCGGTATAATTTTCTTTTCACGAAATACTGAGAAAAAAGCTCTTCATTTTGTACTTTTCAAAATTGATATTTCAGCAATTTTAAAAGCAATGTCAAATGGTTCCTCCGAAATGGTTACTATGCTTGCTAGCTCAGTCATTACTTATTTATTCAACATCACCATGTTGAGTTTGGCAGGAAATGCCGGGGTTTCAGCGATAACTGTTGTTCAATACTCTCAGATGTTTATATCTTCTTTGTTCGTAGGCTATACAATGGGAATTTCGCCTGTGATAAGTTATAATTACGGCGAAAAAAACAGAATAAAACTAAGAAAGCTTTTTGTTTTGAATATGAAATTTATTATAAGCACTTCAATTTTTATGACTTTATTTGCTTTTACTTTTGGCGAAAATATTGTGTCTGCCTTCCTTGAAGAAGGCAGCAAACCTTACAATCTTGCAGTAGAGGGTTTTTCATTCTTTGCCTTTGCCTTTTTATTCATGGGTTTCAATGCCTTTGTGTCAGGAATGTTCACCGCCTATTCAAATGGAAAAATATCTGCCTTTATTTCTTTTTTGCGCACTTTCTTTTTTATCACAGCCTGTTTACTTGTCTTGCCAAAATTCATTGGCATAACAGGCGTTTGGCTCTCTGTTCCTCTTGCTGAATTTTTGTCATTCTTTATAGCCTTTTATTTTGTAAACAAGTCAAAAGAGTATTATTTGTATAATAAAATATAGTATGCTGCGATACTTTCCATAAATTACTCAAAATCTCAAATTGTGATAGTATATGTATATCTTTGTGATGCTTTATCTAAATTTATTTTGTTTTTTGCGTGTGGCATTGCGACTATTCTTCATGCCGCCAAATTCACTAAACATTCTATTGAGTTTCACTTCCTCGCGCTCTTTTGCAGAAAGCCCCTCATAAGAATTTTCGTGTAATATTTTTAGATAGTTGTCAAATCTTCTTTGGCTGATTGTTCCGTCATCAATCGCTTTTCTCACAGCACAATTGGGCTCAGAATTATGTGTGCAATCTTTGAATTTACAATTTTCGGCAATAGCTTCAATATCGGCAAAGGAAGAGGATAGATCTGCGCTGTCAACACCAATTTCACGCATTCCTGCAGTGTCAATAAGAACTCCGCCCGACTCAAGCAAAAAAATCTCGCGCCCTGTGGTTGTATGTTTGCCCTTGTCATCAAAGCTGACTTCTTGCGTAGCTATAGTGTCATTTCCTAAAAGTTTGTTGATAAGGCTTGATTTGCCCACTCCTGATGAGCCAATAAAAGCGGCAGTAACTCCCTGTTTTATATAGGGAGTAAATTTTGATTGTATATCATCATCATAGATTGAAAGCGTAATAATATCTGTATAAAGTGCAATGTTTTCAACTTCTTGAATAAGCTCTTGAAGTTTATCGCCTGCCAAATCTGCCTTTGTCAAAAGAATAATCGGTTTTGCACCACTATCCCAAGCTATTGAAATATATCGTTCTAATCTATTCAAATTGAAATTGTTATTCAAAGACATGCACAAAAATACAATATCAATATTTGTTGCAACTATTTGAGATTGATTGCTTATTCCAACAGCAGATCTTTGAAAAATGCTTTTACGCGGAAGAACATGGTGTATAATTGCACGCTCAGTGTCTTTATCTTTTTGTAGCATCACATAATCGCCGACAGCAGGGTAATCCGTCAATTCATTTGCGTCAAAAGAGAATTTGCCTGAAATTTCTGCAAGCATTTCGCCTTCTTCGCACGCTACACGATAAATTCCCTTATATTGAGCAACAACTCTTGCTAATTCAAAATTTGAAAATTCACTTGCAAGGGTAAGAAATTTTTCACTGATTCCATATTTTTCTAAATAATGCATATAAAACCTTTTAGTTTATAAATCTTGAGTGTGTACTTACAATCTTTGTAGCTGTAAGGCAAGAGATTTTTGTTTGAATGAATTACATATTTGATATTCAAAAAAAACAGTCTATTAGAAATAATCGACAGAGTTTTCAACTTTCTTGTACACTTTATTCTTGTCTTTTGGATCGTAAAGCTCAGGAATTGCACCAGCCGCAATTGCCCATAAATACACGCTTGCAAGAGTGCCATAAGGAGAATAACGCTTGCGGTATTTTTCAAAAAGTTCTTTTGAAATTTCTTTGTGTTTATAGAGCATTCTCAAGCCCCTATGTATGGCAATGTCGCCAAAGCTAAAAACGTCCATTCGCTTTAAAGCGCTTGATAGGAGCATTTCTGCAGTCCAAACACCTATGCCTTTTAATTTTGAAAGCTCTGTGATTACTTCTTTATCTGACATTGTATGCAATATATCAAGATTGATTTCTTCACTATAAACTTTATGAGCAAAATCTTTTATATATTCTGCTTTTTTAAAAGTTGTGCCAAATGCTTGAATTTCTTCGAGTGTTGCAAGATGTATTGATTTTGCATCAATGGCATGAAGTCCTTCATGCATTCTTTTGAAAACGGTTTCACGTGACTTTCTTGAAACTTGCTGCCCTAAAATGGCTCTTATGACAGCGGTAAATATATCTTCATCAATAGGCCTTTGCACTAAGCCAATAGTTTTCATAGCATAGGCAAGCTTTTTATCTTTCTTGCTCAGATAGTTTATTTCTTTTTCTGAATATTCAAAATACATGAGATTTTTGCTCGCTTATATTTTTTATTTTAGAAAAAACTCATTTGAATCGTGTGGAGCATTTTCTCTTTGTGTATCTGTATATTCTCTGATAAGCTGCACTACAGATATTTTATAGCTTTCAAAAAGTTTATTTTTGCCTTCTAATTGACTCATTCTATGCTCCGTCATATTTCGCCAATTTTCTAGAGCTTCTTCGCTTTCCCACACGTTTAAAGATAAGATTTTATTTTCATCAGCCAAGCTTTGAAAACGTTCGGCATGGATAAATCCTTCTACATTTGGCAATAGCTCTTTTAGGCTTGCGGCAAGCTCTAAATATTTTGCTTTTCCCTCTTTTGTTGGTATTACTTCAAATAAGACTATATATTTCATCTAGTTCTATCTCCATTTATATATAAATATTCTCTCACTTTCAATGCATCTGCATAAGTTTTTCTTAAAAATTCTATAGAAGAAATCTTCTTTTCGCAAGCAAGTTTTTGCTTAGAAAAAAGGCTTGCTTTTTTAGCGCCTTTCAAATAAATTTAAATAGCTTTATAGACTATTAAATCATGAAGAAGAGATGGCTATGCAAAAAGAAAATGTTCACGCTTTTGCTACAGTTCCAGAGCATTCAATATATTTTATGGAAGCTGTTTCAGGCGGTAAAGCCTTTGTAGAAGACAATTATGTTTTTTATCATAATGATAATTGGCTCAGTTTTATTGCTTACCCTCTCAATGGCGACTATAGCCATGAATCTTTTCTTCTTGCGCTTAAAAAAGCTTTAGAATTCACAAGAGCTTCTTTTTGTTATTCTATTTCACCTGATTTGCCTGCCCAATTTAAAAATGATGCAAAATGCATTGACGAAGAAGATCTTTTCTATCATTTGCCTATAGCTGCGGATATTCCGAAAAAATTAATAAATCCAATAAAAAAAGCGTCTTCTCTTCTAACTATTGAGTTTGGTAATGAATTTACGCGTGAACATCGTCGACTTTGGACGGAATTTATGGCAAGAACTCCTCTAAAGCCAAGGGTGCGTAATCTTTTTGCTTCTGTTGAAAGTCTATTTTCAGAAAATAATGTTGAAAATAAAAAGCTTTCCATCAATCTTCTGAATGCTTGGAATGAAGAAGGGCGACTTGTGGCCTCGCTTCTTATTGATTTTGCACCTAAGAAGTTTTGCTCATATATATTGGGTGCGCATTCAAAAAGCTTTTATATTCCGCACGCGCATGACGCGCTTTTTGCAAAATTACTTGAAATTGCTAAAGAAAAGAATAAAGAATATATAGATTTAGGTCTAGGAGTGAATGAAGGCATCACACGGTTTAAAAAGAAATGGGGAGCGATAAAAGCGCAATCCTTTATTATGGCAACTTTAAGTAATGCGGAAGCTTTCAAAGCTTTAAGTAGTGCAAGAAATCAAAAAGAAGGCTTGAAGTTTCATGTGCAAAGCATTATCAAAGGTTTAGCCGAGCAGAATGACGATATTGATATTTTAGATTTTGTTGGTAAATCAAAGTGGGAGATGTGGACAAATCTTCCAAAGCAAAAGCCATATGCCATGCTTTGGGAAATTACGAAAAATGGCCGTACTTCTTGGATTGGCGGTTCTGCGCACTTTTTTTGCTATTCATTCACGCATTCATTTAAAAAGCTTTTTGATAGGGCGGACACAGTTCTTTTTGAAGGGCCTCTTGATGAAGAGAGCTTAAGACTTGTCAATTTGAATGGTTTAGAGCTCACAAATGAGCACCAAGCTCTCTATAGTCGCTTTAATAATGATGAAATACAAAAGCTTAGTCAAATGGTGCGCGGTAAGGAAGATGTTTTTACAAAATTATTAAATGCCGATGCGAAAAGAAAGATTGATGTTGAGTGGTATTTGAAAAATACACGCCCATGGACAGCACTTTTTTCGCTTTGGACAGCCTATTTAGAACGTAATGATTGGCACGAATCTGTCGATTTAGAAGCTTGGCATCTAGCACATGAAATGGGTAAAATTGTGGTTGCTATGGAAAGTTTGGAAGAGCAATTAGATTCGCTCAATTCTGTGCCACCAGAGAGGGTTGTGCGCTATTTTCAAGATTGTCATCTTTGGCCGAGTATGATTAAGCAAAATATCAAAAATTATCTTGCCGGCGACTTGATGGGGCTTTGTGGTACTAGTGCTGAATTTCCAACGCGTACAAAGAAGATTATTTCTCATAGAGATGAGCGTTTTCGTCAAAGAATGCGCCCCTTTATAGAAGAGGGTAGAGCTGTTGTATTTGTTGGGACAGCGCATATGATAAACCTTCGAGAAATGCTTGAAGAAGACGGCTTTAAATTACGCCAAATAAAGATATAAGCAGAAAAGGTGAACATATGCATATTTCAAAAGCTCTTTCATACGCTCAAGCCGAGGCCATTACACCTGATCAGCTCATATCCTATGTTTCTTCGGTTTCTAATGCCAAAAGTGAGCTTATAGGGGATTATATCTTGCATAAGCAAGGGCAAAATTTTATACTTGTGGCTTATTCCTTGCAAGATCCACATAATACGGAACATTTAGATGAAGTGATAGCACAAGTTTTAGCGCAAAACGAAGTCTATACGATGATTGTGCTTGCACCAATAAGGCCGAAATCAGCGCCTGTAAATGCTGTAAGTATTGAAGATTCTTATTGGTTTTTACCTATTCCTTGGCCAAAAATTAATCTAAAAACAAGAAATATGCTCAAAAGAGCTGAGCGTGAACTCTATATAAAAACTACAAATTCTCTCAATGCTTGGACGAGCGAACATCAAGAGCTTATGCTCTCTTATATAAGAAATAAGGGCATGGATTCAGCACTTTGTACAATTATGCAGGGTATAGAAAAATATTTACTCAATGAAAAAGGTGCAGAACTCTTCTCAGCGTATTCAAAGCTTGATAATAGGCTTTTAGGCTGTGCTGTGGCAGACTTTAGCTCCTATACTACTGCTTTTTATATGTTTGCTTTTAAAGAAGAAATTGTTCCGGTGCAAGGAAGTGAAAAGATTGTGCCAGGTATAGCTGACGCTTTGCTTTTTGCATTGATAAAGGATGCGCAATCAAAAGGTTATACTCAATGTAATCTAGGCCTTGGCATTAATGATGGTATACGCTTTTTTAAACAAAAATGGGGCGCAGAAGCAAGATTGCCCTTTGTTCAAACCACTTGGCGCATTGGCGAAGAAGAAAAAGCAAAAACTTCTTGGTTTTCAAAATTATTTTCCTAAACTTACTTAAATCACAACAACAAGAATTATATGAAAATATCAAATAAATACAGTAGATTTCCAATAGGTAAAAATATAGAGAAACCCTTTTTGCATCAAAATTTAAAAGAAGCAAATATTTTTGAACTTGTGAAAGATTTGATAAATCCTAAAGTACGACCCTTTGATTGTGTACAAGTAGAAGTGACTTCTTGTTGCAGTGCAAAATGTATGTATTGCCCGCACACGACAAAGGCAGAAAAATGGCATTCAGAGCATATGAGCGCGCATACTTTTGTAAATTTATGGCCATTATTACAAAATGTCACCCGCGTGCATTTACAAGGTTGGGGCGAGCCTTTATTACATCCGCATTTCTTTGATTTTGTGAAATTAGCTAGAAAAGCTGGCTGTTTAGTTTCTACAACCTCCTGCGGACTTCATCTAAACGATGACATTGCGAGAAAAATTGTTGATTCAGGTATAGATATTTTAGCTTTTTCCCTAGCTGGAACAGATCAAGAATCGAATAGTGTGCGAAAAAATGCTGATTTTGATAAAGTGTATGAAAATATAAAACTTTTACAAAGAGTTAGAGAAGAGCGCATGGCTGTGCATTTGGAAATTCATCTGGCTTATATACTCTTGGCTGATCGTATGCAGGCTTTGAAAAACTTACCAAAACTTATGAAAGAACTTGGCATTCATGCAACAATTGTCAGCACCTTAGATTATTTAGCTGACGAAAGCCAAGAAAAACTTGCTATAAATCCTGATGATCTTACTATTATAGCGCAAGCAAAAGAAATTTTAGAAAAAATTGCAAAGGAAGCAGAAGAAGGGGGGCAAAAAATTTATTATGCCTTACCGAGCAAGCAGCCAAGCCCGCATTGTAGAGAAAATATTCAAAAATCTCTCTATATTGATGCAAAGGGTGCACTCTCGCCTTGTATTTACTTGAATGTGCCTTATGAAGAAGAGAATGTTTCAAAGAAATTGGTCTTTGGCAATGTAAATGCTGAAAATGTTTTAGATATTTGGCAAAAAGAAAATTTCCAAGCTTTTAGACAAGGGCATTTAGACGGCGATGTGATAGAGCAATGCAAAAATTGTGTAAAGAAATTTGAGGCATTACATTAAAAAGCTTGATAAAAGATTATGCTTTATTCTATGCGAGGAAAGCCCTCGAAAACAGAAAAGAAAGAATCTGAAAAACAATTTTTACGCTATTCTCTAAAAAAATAAAGTAAGAGCACAATAGACAAGCAAAAGAGCCATAATAGCATTGGTGAGTTTTGCGTACTTTGAAAAGAGCATTTTAAATATAGTACCAAAGCCTGACCATAGAACAGTGCATATAAATCCAATCAATGCCAAAAGAAATACAAAGAAAAGTACAGTGGGAGTGTCCGTATAATAGGGCAAGATATAAGCGTCCATAGAAACAATGCTATAGACATAGATTTTAGGGTTGATAAATTGTAAATTAAGTCCAGTAAAGAAGCTGTTTTTTACGCTGTTTTCCTCTAAAACATCACTGCTTGTATAGGTTTTCCATGCAAGATAGAGAATATAAGATGCACCTAAAATGAGCATAGGCAATTCAATAATAGGAAGAAGATTTGAAAGTAAAGAAGTGAATAAAGTGCACATTGAAACTACTATGCAAAAGCCAATAAAAATACCAACATTAAATGGCAGTGATTTAATAAATCCTACGCGACCAGCATTTGACATAGACATAATATTGTTAGGTCCTGGTGTGATAGCAGTGATAAGGGCATAGGTTAAAAAATTTATCCATGAAAACATTTTGCTTGACTCCTTTAGAAAAAACGACATAATGAACAAATAATACAGTATAATGATAAAATCTTTTATAATGATATAAAAACACAGTATAATGGAAATTGATTTTTGTCAATAAATAATTATGTAAGAGTTTTTCGGGTGTAAGCATGGAACAAATTAATACAAGAGTATCACAAAATATCAAGAAAATTCGTGAAAGTAAAAAGCTTACGCTCGAACAAGCTGCGCAAGCGACATCTGTTTCAAGGAGTATGCTCGCACAAATTGAAAAAGGTGAGGCAAATCCAACGATTTCAATTTTATGGAAGATTGCAAATGGTTATAAAGTTTCCTTTACTTCACTTATTGAGGAAAGATCTGAACTTGCAACTCTTATTCGCAAAAATGAAGCTAACAAAATGCTTGCTGATGATGGCCGTTATCAAAACTATTCTACATTTCACTTTGATGAAAAAAAATCTTTTGAAAGCTATCGCATTATTATAGAAGAAAATGGTTACCTTGCAGCAGAAGGGCATATGGCGGGTACTGAGGAATATATAAGCGTTTTTTCTGGCAGCATAGAAATTCAAGTTTTGAATGAAGTTTATATTTTACATAAGGGCGACTCTTTAAGATTTTCTGCAGATGTGAGTCATTCTTATAGAAATATTTCTGAAGAGGAAGTACATTTGAATATGCTTTTGTATTATTCAAAAGTATAGAGCTTTCATAAATACAAAAGAAAGAAGTTTGGAATAAAATTTGCATACAAATAAGCATTATGGATAATTTTGAAAAAAATTCCTAACGATGAATCGAGGTGCTTATGTCATTTGCTATTAATAATCCAATCAGTATTTTGCGTTCAAATAGCGCATTTAATTCAAGTTACTCAAGTTTGGCGCAATCAATTGAAAGAATGGCGAGTGGGCTTGAAGTAAGAAGCAGTGCTGATGATCCGCATAAATATGTCACAGCTGAATATATGCGTGCAGATATTGCCACTTATCAGCAAGGCGTAAGAAATACAAATGATGCAATCTCTATGCTGCAAGTGGCTGACGGAGCGCTTCAAATTATTGATGAAAAGCTCGTGAGAATGAAAGAATTAGCCGAACAAGCTGCGACAGGTACATACGATTCCATACAAAGAAGCATTATTGATTCAGAATATCAAGCAATGGCTTCTGAAATCACACGTATAGCAAATGCTACTGAATTCAATGATATAAAGCTGTTAAACGGCAATCTTTCTGGTGATTATCAGGGTGGATATCTTGAAGATTATCCCGGTGAATTGAAATTACATTTTGGCGATACAAATCAAGCAAATGTTGATTTTACCTTTATTGAAATTGGCTCTGTAACAGCTTCAGCACTCTCTGTAGGCAATAGTTCTGAAGTCGGCTCTATGGGCTTTAGCATAAGCACTCAAGAAGGCGCGCAAAATGCTTTAGTGGCTTTAGAACGTGCAATAGGCGATAAAAACATGGTAAGGGCTGAGATTGGCGGTATGATGAATAGATTAGACAGCGTTGTCAATAAACTGACCTTTGCAGCAGAAAATACCACAGCTGCACGCTCAGACATGATAGATATCAGCGTAGCCGAAGAAATGACTACTTTTACTAAACAGCAAATTCTCACACAAGGAACAGGATCACTCATTACACAAGCAAATACTGTAGTAGCAATGACCCTTGATTTATTGAAATAATTTTAACCTATTATACATAGTAAAAAAG
The DNA here is from genome assembly GCA_964369165.1 of uncultured Desulfovibrionaceae bacterium. GTDB lineage: Bacteria > Desulfobacterota > Desulfovibrionia > Desulfovibrionales > Desulfovibrionaceae > CAYJAZ01. The sequence continues at coordinate 15,926 of CAYJFE010000005.1, forward strand.
ACTATCTTCTTTTTGAGGATAGTCTTTTATTTTAGAGTGTTATGCTTTTAGGGCATTTTTAAAACCCACATAATTCTGCCTATAATTTTCCCTTCTTTTAGCACCTTATCAAGAGGGATGGGGTCGTATTCGATATTGTCAGAGTAAAGAGCTAATTCACCAGAATTATTGAGTTTAATTCTTTTAATCATGCGCCCCATATGCTCTTTTTCAACTAAATACACACCGCCTTCTTGCAAAATTCCATTATAAGGCGTAATGCCAACATAAGAACCTTTAGGAATAGTTGGGTGCATACTGTCGCCAATCACTTTTAGCGGATACATATTTTTTTGATTGTATTGAGGCAATATAGAAATGAAAGCAATGGGTTCATTTTCTATAAGTTCAACTTCTTCACCAGCGCCTGTGAAACCATAGACAGGCATAAGATGAAGATCATCTCCCTTTACTTCTTCAAAAGGTGCATTTTCACTTAAGCGAGAAATCGTTGGGCTTTTTTCATCTTTTTGTGAAAATTTTGTTTCTTCAGTATGTGCTTGAGGGCTCAGATTGTTGTGCGTGTGTTGTGCATTCTCTTCAATAAGCGATATGCCTAGTTTGTCAAACCATTCGCAAATAGTCTTGTAGCCAGCATTCATATCTTTATTAAATACATTGTATAATTTTGATTTTGTGGTTTCTGTAAGGCCAAGAAATGCGCTCAATTCATTAAGGCTTTTGAATCTACCGCTTGTAAGTTGTAATTGTAAGGCTTGAATAATTCTATCTTCGTTTTTCATTTGACCTACCTTCTTATGACTTGTAAGTATAGTTTATTTGCTAAAAAATGTCCAGTCTTTTATAACAAAAAGGGAAAATACTTCTTATTGAAATGTAGCACAGAAAAGAAAATTGCCTATGATTTATTAAAAAAATTCATTAGAAAAAAGCTTATAGTATTGATTAGAATATAATACCAATGAAATAATCTTTTTAATGATTTACTTCTTAGAGTTATTATTTATAACTTGACATTTATTAGTATATTTGCTAATTATAAATTAAGCCAATTAACACCTATTAATTTATTTTTGCAATTTTTCCTTTTTTTGCGCCTTTTTTCGTCCTTTTTTATTTTGGACGAGATAATTCTCTTATGCGGTTTTTTTAGAGAGTTTTATATTATGCTTTTTATTTTGACACCTTCTAACCTCTAAAGGAAGAGAAAATGCAAGAAGAACTTTCCGTGTGCCCAGAGCATTTGAGCAGTTTAAGGCAAATCTGTATTAAATTTAAAAAAGCTAGAATCAATGTTTTAAAATGGCGTGACGAGGGAGCGCCTATTGCTTTTGATGGATTAAAATATTGTGCTGAATATAATCAATTACAAAATTGGCTTGTCAAAAGAGGGAAATGATTTTGTCATCACTTTAACAATTCCTTCAAAAACAATAAAAAAGGGGAGAATTTTCTCCCCATAATTATATAGAAAACTTTATGGATGTTACCATAAAATCTTTATAATGATTTATAAAATTAAGCAAGTTTATCTAGGAGCCAAGCCATATTCTTGCCAATGTTTTCCATGATTTGCATTCCTTCCGCATCATTTTCTGCTTCGCCTTTATCGCGTGCAAATACATTGTTCCAATACGATGACATAGGCACAATCATTTGGCTAATACCGAAAAACGCCATTAATGTATTGTATACATTTTGATCGCCACCGCGTCTAGCCACTACAATTGGTGCACCCACTTTATATTTGAGTTGCCCCGCAGTGCAAAGCCCACATCTATCAATCAATGCCTTCAATTCGCTTGTCATGTTAGCATAATAAGTAGGAGAGGCAAGAATAATAGCGTCAGCCTCACGCATTTTTTGTGCCCATTCATTGATTGGATCGTCTTTTTGTATACATATTCCTAAAGATTTCTCACTTCTGCACGCATAACAAGCTTTACAGCCATGCACATGAACGCCGCCCACTTTAATTTCTTCACAATCGTGACCAGCTGCTATAAGTGGTTCAAAAGCTTTTTGTATGCTATAAGAAGTGTTTCCGCCTTTTCTAGGACTTCCATTAAATGCAATAATTTTCATAAAACCTCCATTTTTGAAATTATGTTTATAATAATGAATTATTATATAAAAAAGGCAAGAGAATTCTTGCCTTCTAGTCAATGTTTTGCATGAATTTACTGCGCGATAACTCTAAAATTATCTCTTCTGTTTGCAGCATGGGCTGATTCTGAATCGCCTTGAACAACAGGTCTTTCTTTGCCATAGCTGATTAATGTGATTTGATCGGGGTTTACGCCTAAACGTACAAGATATTCATACGCAGCTCTTGCTCTTCTTTCGCCTAGTGCAAGATTGTACTCTTGTGTGCCTCTAGAGTCGCAATTGCCTTCAATTCGTACACGAATATTTGGATATTGGCGCATTAATTCAGCTTTTTGTTGAAGCATTGTACGGTATTCTGGCTTTATATCGTATTGGTTGAAATCAAAATAGATAATGCCATCAGTAATAGTTTGCACAGCTTGTGTCATGACAGTTTGCGCGCTTGAAGTGCTTGTAGTTACGTCAGTTGGAATAACTTCGGTTTGTTTTTTTGCACAACCTACTGAAATAAGAAGCAAAAGCATAAGTGGTAAAAGTAACTTTTTCATTGTTTTCTCCGTCTATATTGTGTTAAGAGTTTTTCATTTAAGGCGTTAACTATATTTTACATAAATTGTAAATCTTGTAAAGTTTTTTTGCATGAGAAATTATTTCATGCTCAGTAGAATCATTCAGAACTTATCAAGTATTTTTTCTAGTTATAAGCTCATTCTCAACGGCTTGAACAGCTACTTTTTCCATTTCATGGATGTCTAATTCTGTATCCAAAAATAATTCTAAGGCAGCTATACCTTGATGTATAAGCATAGAAAGGCCATTCATCGTTGATAAATTGCGCTTTTTGCTTTCAGAGAGTAGTAATGTTTCTAGTGGGTTATATACTAAATCGCATACAAGGCAATCTTTATTAAGCGCATCTAGGAATTCAAAATGCTGAAATTGCTCTTGCCCAGACATGCCTAATGAAGACGCATTGATCAATATATTTATATCTTTTATTGAAGAAAGGTGAGAAAAATCATAGATTTTATATAAAGTATTACTTGAAAATCTTTGTGGATTTCTTGTGTAAATTGAAATAGTTGCCTTGTGCGCAGAAAGTGTATGAGCTAGTGATGATGCAGCTCCACCAAAGCCTATGAGAGCAATATTTGTTTTAGGGCTTTTTCCCTTGCCTTCTAAAGCTCTAATAAAGCCAATTCCATCTGTATTATAGCCATACAATTTGTGAGATTTTCTCACTACAGTATTGATTGCATTGATTTTTTTTGCTTCAGGAGCAATGATATCTAAATGATGAATGAACTCGTTTTTGAGTGGCATAGTGACATTAAAAGCATCAAGTTTTATCGCTTTATCGCTCTTAAGCCATTCTAGCAAAGTAGAAGAATTGACAAGATATTTATCATAAGTAGCTTTAATTCCGAGATGTTTTATCATGGCATTATGCATAATGGGCGAAAGAGAATGTTCAATAGGATCGCCTATCACTGCGAATTTTTTCATTATTTTTTGCCTTGTTCTGCAAAGTAGAGGAGGGCTGCTTTATAAGAAAAAAGACCGAGTCCACAAATCTGACCAATGCAAGCACTTGAAATAACAGACTTATGTCGAAATTCCTCTCTCGCGTGTATATTTGAAATATGCACTTCAAGAGCAGGCACAGTCACACTTTTTAACGCATCGTGTAAAGCTATGGAATAATGAGTAAAAGCAGCCGCATTGATGATAATTGCATCAAATTTATTTTCAGCTTCGTGAATATAATCTATAAGAAAGCCTTCGTGGTTTGATTGCACAATATCAAGAGTGATTTCTAAATTTTTCGCAAATAATTCAAGCTCTTGACATAAGTCACTATAGCTTGTTTCCCCATATAGATGTGGTTCACGTAGTCCAAGTCTATTTAGATTTGGGCCATTAATGATACGTATTCGCATTCTTACCTCATTGTATTTGTTTATAAATTTTTATAATTTGATTTGCAGCTTCTTCTAAGCTTGAATTATTTTCTATTATATAATCCGCGTATTCCTTATATAATTCAATACGTTCATTATAAAGTTTAGTCAATCTTTCTCTATTGTTTTGCACAAGCGGCCTATCAGACAAATCTGCGCTGTTTAGGATATTTCCAAGACTTCTGTCTAGAAAAAATATTATGCCATTTTTTGAAAGATGACTTATATTCGTACTGTCTAAAATAATTCCACCACCTGTCGAAATGATGATATTCTTTTTTTCAGAGAGTTCTATACATAATAAACTTTCGCATTTTCTAAATTCTTCTTCGCCTTCTTCTTCAAATATTAAGGAAATAGTCTTTTGTTTTGAAAGTGTGATTTCATAATCAATATCAATAGCTTGCATTTTTAGCATAATCGATAATATATCAGCTATTTTACTTTTGCCAGAGCCCGGCATTCCGATAAGAACAATTGATTTTTTTGAACTATTTTGCATAATTATCCTCAAAAAAGCGACTAATAGCTAGTGCCGCAGCAGCCTCAATAACAGGCACTGCACGAGGAACAATACAAGGATCGTGACGTCCTTCTATCGTAAAATTTATATTTTCATGCTTTTTGAGGTCAACACTCTCTTGATTCAAACCAATAGAAGGCGTTGGTTTTATAGCAAGAGAAAAATTAATAGGCATCCCATTTGAGATTCCACCGTTTATCCCTCCGTTATTATTTGTTTTTGTAAGAATTTGCTCGCTTTGTGCGTCAAAATAAAAAGCGTCGTTTGCTTTACTGCCCCTACTTTTTGCAAAATTAAAACCAAGGCCAAATTCAATGCCTTTCACCGCAGGTACAGCAAACATTGCTTGTGAGAGTATACCTTCAAGATTTTGAAAGTGTGTAGGAGCACCAAAACCAGCTTCTAAACCAAAAATAAAGCATTCAATAATGCCGCCTACAGAATCGTTTTCTTCTTTAGCTTCAAGAATTTTCTTTTGCATTAATTCGCCTTGTGCTTCTGAAAGAGAAGGGAATTTTTTAAAAGGAACTTCTTTCAACATATTGAAAAGATATGTGTTGTAAATTTTTTTTTCAATTTCTTCATCACACACATCAGCTATTTGGCGCACACGAGCGTAAATTTCAATTCCTTTTTCTGCCAAAAACTGCTTTGCTAGTGCACCTCCAAAAACTAAAGGCGCTGTCAACCTACCCGAAAAATGGCCGCCGCCTCTATAATCATTATACCCATTATAACGGATACTTGCAGCAAAATCAGCGTGGCTAGGGCGAGCGTAATCTTTGATTTTTTCGTAATCTTTTGTGTGAATGTTTTTATTTTCGCAGAGAGCACATAAGGGAGCACCCGTGGTATAATCATCAAAATATCCGCTTATAATCGCAAATTCATCACTTTCGTGGCGTGTGGTGGATAGATGAGCTAAGTTTTTAGCACTTCTTCTATTTAGTTCAAAATTAATATAGTCAAAGTCCACTTTTAATCCAGCAGGAACATTTTCAAGCACTATGCCTATATGTGATCCGTGTGATTCGCCAAAGAGAGTATATTTCATAATTAGCTCATATTATATGTTTTTATAAGTTTTTCATGAATTTGCCAATATTCTGGAAAAGATTTTTTCACCACTTCTTTATCGTCAAATTTAATTTTTCCACCATGCAAAGCAAATAAAGACATGGACATTGCTATGCGATGATCATTATGCGCAGAAAAGTGTATTTCATTTTCAAATTGTGGCATAGAACCATTGCCGTATATTTCTATACCATCTTGAAATTCTTTAGTTTTTACACCAATCTTATTAAGTTCTGTACTTATGCTTGCAATTCTGTCGCTTTCCTTTATACGTAAATGCGGCACATTAACAATCTTTGTAACATTCTCAGCACAAGCTGCAAGAAGAGCTACAGTTGGCACAATGTCTGGGCAAGCATTCATATCAACCTCAATTCCTTGGAGTTTTGAAGGAAAAACTTTAATTTCATTTATTCCTATTTCAATTTTTGCACCCATTTGTTGTAAAATCGAAAGCATGATTTTATCACCTTGTGGCGAATTTATATTCAAACCATTTACTTTTACAGGATGTTTTCCAATTGCTCCTGCAGCTAAGAGGTAAGATGCGCTTGACCAATCCCCTTCAACTCTATGTATACCACTTTTATATTGCCCTTTTTTTACTTCGATGTAAAGGGAATTTGCTTTGATTTCATGCATTTCTGACCAATCGTGTATGATTGATGCATCTTTATTTTTTACAGTGAAATCTATGCCAAAAGCTTCTAAAGTTTGCAAAGTTAAAGCAACATAAGGCCAAGAAACAACTTTCTTTCCAATAGGATAGATGGTTAAACCTTCTTCACACAATGGGGCAAGCAGCAAAAGCGCAGAAAGATATTGGCTTGACTCATCAAGAGAAATTTCGCATCTACCGCCCTTTAATTTTTTTGCATGGATAATAAAAGGAGTGAAGCCTTCTTTTTCTTCAATAATTTCAGCACCTATACTTCTTAAAGCTTGTATTAAAGCTCTCATAGGCCTTTCATTCATTCTTTGTGAGCCATTAATTTTGAAATAGCCTTTTCCATACGCTAAAACTGCGGTGAGTAAGCGAGCTGACGTTCCTGATTCGCCCATAAAACATTCTAGAGGTGCGTCTAAGATAGTTGAATTTTTGACTTTATCTCCTATGCCTTCAACAATAAAATCTTTAAAAATGCCTTTCTCAAAGGGGAGAAATTTAGCACCTATTTTTCCTAAGATTGCCATGGTAATTCTGGTGTCGTCACAGTCAAGCAGATTATAAAGTTCTGATTTTCCATGAGAAAGAGCAGAAGCTATCAATGCTCTATGCGAGAGTGATTTTGAACTTGGTGCTTTGAGAATAATCATTTTAACTACTTGTTTTTAAAACTATTGTTGAGATTTTATGAATTATTTGTACTGTGTAAAGTATTTTGCAAATCTTTTGAAGCTGACATAATTTCACGCCAAATATTTTCTATATGAAAATTTTGCACTATCCCTTTAGTATTCTTATTTAAAATAAAAAGATTTTCTAAAAGTTCGCCCTCGCGTTTTGCGTCATAAATCATTGGAGATGTGGAAGCTTTTTTCTTGATTTCCCCAATTTTAATACTTGATTGAGCTCTTTTGTTCAAAAGCTCAAGAATTTTTTGATCAATTTCATTTATAGTATTTCTTTCACTTTCTAAGGCTTGAAGATCTTCTTGCGACCAGTCAGTTCTATCAATAAAATTTTTCATTATATTACCTTGTTAAATTTCTTTGATGTCTTCTTTAATTGCTACGCCAAAATGACGACCTGGAACATCTTTTTTAGCTAAAATTTTATCGCCAATCTTTAGATCGACTACGCTCACTGGAGTTGAGTCAGAATGAATAAGTCTAATAGTTTCAGCATTTTGTAGAAAGATTGAACCTATTGTCTCGCCAATTTTTGCAACAATTTTTAACATAGGGCGCATTTCAACTTTTACTCGTCCAACAATTGCCAAGGAAGTAGTTTTATCGTGATTCACAATAAGCACTTCATCACCAGCTCTTAACTCTTCAAGATAACAGGTTTTATTATTAGGTAAAATTGTATAAGCATGAACTGCGCCAGCATTTATTCTAAAAGGTCTTGATGCAACATATTCATTTGACTCAGTTTCTGCCTGCACTAAAAATGTGAAGGCACTTGAATTGCCAATAAGCATTCCTTGACCGCGCTTTAAAATGCTCATTGTATCAACGCAAACTCTATGACCCATACCAGCAGGATTTATTTCTAAAATTTCAGCTTCTTCTAATTCTTCAATCTGTTGATTTTGTTTACATTCAGTAATTATTTCTTTAAGTTTTGGTAGAGAATTTTTATTGAGAACTATATTCTCAACCCCGCATTCTAATATAGTAAAAGCTAGTTTTGCTTCTGAAAGATTTTCTACTTCTAAACTGACATTTTTACATTTAGAAAGTAAATTTTCAACAGGAATAATTTCCCAACCTTTTGCTATAACAAGATTTTCTCCAGCAAGTAAGCGAGTGGAAATTTCTTTTTCTTTTTCTTTATTTACTAAATGCACAAGTGGGAAATCTTTGTCAGAAAATACTTCAATTCTAGCTAATTGTTTTATTTTTGTAATATATTCTTCTTCAACAATAATACCATCGATACCAGATTCAATGGCAAGAGTGATATCTTCTTTTACATAAGGAATTGAACGGTAGTAAATTTTTGACATAGATTTTCTCTTTAACTTGCTTTTATTATTGATATAATATTCTTTTTTAGAGAATAACTAAAAAGGGAAAAGCAATTATTAATAATAATGCCTTTCCCTTTATAATTAAAGTATAGAATTATACCTCTTTGAAATTAATCTCTACGACGAGGTCTTCTGTCGCCACGATCGCCACGATCATGTCTGTCATTTCTATCATTTCTTGGGCGTGAAGGACGAGCAGTTTGTTCAGGTGTCCATTCAATGCCTTGTTCTTCTAAAAGAATAGCTTTGCGTGAAGCACGTACTTTATCGCCATTTACTTCAATAACTTTGACAGGAATTTCTTGCCCTAGGCTTACAAAGTCTTCCACTCTTTCGACACGATTAATATCAAGTTGAGAAACGTGTACTAAAGCTTCAAGATTAGGTAAAAGTTCAACTATTGCGCCTATTTCGAGAATTTTACGAACTTTTGCATTATAGTTTTTGCCAAGTTCAGCTTTTTGATCAAAGTAAAGAATCATTTCTTTTGCTTGCGCTAATGAAGCTGTATTTGGCGCAAAGATATTGATTTTTCCGCTGTCGTCAATGTCAATTGAAGCACCTGTTTCAGCAGTAAGAGCTTTAATGTTTTTGCCGCCAGGACCAATGATAAGACGGATAATATCTGGATTTACTTCAATAACTTCAAATTGTGGCGCATTTTCTGAAAGCTGTGGGCGGTATGCTGGAAGAGCTTTTTCCATTTCACCTAAGATATGCATACGAGCTTGTTTCGCTTGAGCCATAGCTGATGCCATGATTTCAGTAGTTAAGCCAGTGATTTTTATATCCATTTGTACGGCTGTAATGCCTTCAGCTGTACCTGCGATTTTGAAATCCATATCGCCGAGAGCGTCTTCATCACCTAATATATCAGTAAGAACAATGAAATCATCGCCTTCTTGAATAAGACCCATTGCAACGCCAGCTACTGGAGCTTTGATTGGCACGCCAGCGTCCATAAGTGAAAGGCAACCGCCGCAAACTGCAGCCATTGAAGAAGATCCATTTGACTCTAAGGTATCAGAAACAATACGAATAGTGTAAGGGAATGCTTCTTTAGCAGGAAGAACAGGTTTTAATGCGCGTTCTGCCAAGTGGCCGTGTCCAACTTCACGTCTACCAACACGAACAGGTTTTACTTCGCCCACTGAATAAGCAGGGAAGTTATAGTGAAGCATGAAATCTTTGAAAATATCACCATTTAATCCATCATAGCGCATTTCGTCTGAGGTTGAACCAAGAGTAGTTGTAACAAGTGATTTTGTTTCACCGCGCGCAAACAAAACTGAGCCATGAACCATGGGTAAGACTGAAGTTTCTATTTCAATTGGGCGCACAGTTTTTGTGTCACGTTTGTCGATACGAGTACCTTCTTTTTGAATACGAGTGCGCACTAATTTCTTTTCTAATGCATCTAAAACTTCGCCAATTGCTTTTTGAGCTTCATCGTTTTCAGCCCAAGCAGGATCAGCAAGTAATTTTTCTTTAACTGCTACTTTTACAGCTTTTCTTGCGTCTTTACGAGCTAATTTTTCTGGAATGCGAAGAGATTCTTCCATGCCAGCTTCAAGTGAAAGTTTTTCAACATGAGCAAGCAAAGCTTGATCTTTTTCTTTTGGAGTAAAGATAGTTTTTTCTTTGCCCATCAAAGCAACTAATTCTTCTTGTAATTTGATAAGTGGTTGAATTTCTTTATGTCCCCATTCAAGAGCTTCAACAATGATTTCTTCAGGCAAGAATTTTGCTTCGCCTTCCACCATAACAACGGCTTCTTTTGAAGCAGCAAAAACTAAATCCATTTCGCTTTCTTCTAATTGAGCTCTGGTTGGGTTTAGTACGAATTCGCCATTGATTCTGCCGATGCGTGCACCAGCAATTGGACCTTCAAAAGGAATGCTTGAAAGCATAACAGAGCATGAAGCTGCTGTGATGCCCATTACATCAGGTAGATTGATTTGGTCAGCTGAGATAACGCTTGCAAGCACTTGAATTTCATTGCCATATCCTTTTGGGAAAAGTGGACGGATAGGACGATCGATAAGGCGTGAAACAAGTGTTTCATTATCAGAAGGTTTGCCTACTTCACGACGGAAGAAATTGCCTGGAATGCGGCCAGCAGCATACATTTTTTCAGAATATTCTACAGTGAGTGGAAAGAAGTCTTTAGGAGTGTCTAAAACTGCTTCACAAACAGTGACGAGTAAAACTGTGCCTTCGCATTGAATCCATACTGATCCAGCTGCTTGACGAGCCATACGGCCTGTTTCTAAAATAACTTCTTTGCCGCCTACCATGCAGGATACGCGTGTTCCATTTAATAAATTCATAATTCTCCTTAGGCTTATGAGCCCGAGTAGTAGAGGAGATTTCAGTAAAAATAACAAGTGAACTTGACTTGCTACTTTTGTGAACTCTCCGCTACATAAAATCTAAAGTGTTACTTGAATAGTATATTTATATGAATAAATAAATTCAAATAAATATAAAAAATTGGAAGTGAGAAGGCCCCACTTCCAATCGTCATTGATTACTTACGTAAGCCTAATTTAGCAATAAGGTCACGATAGCGTTGAACATCAGTATTTTTGAGGTAATTCAAAAGTTTACGACGTTTACCAACGAGTTTTAAAAGACCTGTACGTGAGTGGAAGTCTTTTTTGTGGATTTTGAAGTGTTCTGTAAGATCTTCAATTCTTGCAGTTAAAAGTGCAACTTGTACTTCAGCCGAGCCAGTATCACCTTCGTGTTTTGCGTGATTAGTGATAACTGCTTTTTTTTGTTCTAAATCCATGACCACAGCTGTTCTCCTTTCATGGGTTATGAGTTATGCCAAAGCCCTCTAAGTATTGTCCAAACAGGTTTAGCAAAGCCTTCTTGATATTTTGCTTCCATAAGTGCTAAAGGATTTTTTGATTTTGTTTCAAAAAAAGCCCTTGAGCCGAAGTCCGCTTCAGAAAGAATATATCCTTTCTTTTCAAGTACTTCTTGAGGAATTGACTTGCCGTAGAGTATTTCATCAGCTAAGTCTTCATCAAGTGAGACAATTTGCCAATCCAATATGGAAGAAAGCGGTTGGAGATTTTGTTCTAACAGATCAAAATTGTCTGCTAATTCTTCTAAATCACACGCTTTTTCTATACCAAAAGGGTGGCTGTATGTTCGGATAAGTTTTGATAAACAAGCGCCACAATTTAGACGCAACCCCAAGCTGTGGGCCAGGGACCGTATATATGTGCCGCTTGAACACTCAACCGAAAATCGCATATAAGGCAAATCACACGATATGATTGATGCCTGCGAAATTTTTATTTCTTTCACTTTTACAGGTACTTCTTTACCTTCTCTTGCCAGTTTATACAAGGATTTGCCTTGATGTTTTGCGGCAGAATAGGAAGGAACTATCTGAGAAGTGAGCGTTTTCCAATAATTTACTTCATTTGTCAAATCTTGTTCAGTTACAGATGAATAGTCATTATTTTCAAGGTCTTGCCCTTCAATGTCCCAAGTGTCTGTAACTCTACCAAGTTCAAGCTCGCCCTCGTATCTTTTCATTCCACCTTCTAAAAGATAGTTTGAAAGTTTTGTGGCTTGCCCAAGTAAAACAATCAACACACCTGTAGCCATGGGGTCTAAGGTGCCTGCATGGCCAATTTTCTTTTGCCCAAGCCTTTTTAGGACAGTAAGAGCATTTGCTGAAGAGCGGCCTTGTGGTTTGTTGATGATGATAACACCGTCTAATTGTTTCACTTAATTACCTTTACATACTCGCGTTTTTACACTAATCGACTAGAAACGAGGTTGTCAGAGGACTATTGCATATTTTGCTCAAAGAGTCTAGTCTTTTTTTATAAAAAATGTTCTTTGTTTTCAATGTGTTGTAAAAAATCATGCAGAAAGTGCAATCTTTCCATTATTAATGGTATAAAGAGTTGATTGGGGAACATTCTCTTTCAATATTGTTGCAATATGCGGATGACAAGTGAAGAAGAGTATTTGCTGATCGTAAACAAGATCATTAGGATTTTGCGTGTTTTGCGATTCTTCAATTAATTTTGCCAGGCTTTTTGCAGTTTGGCTTGAGCGTATAGTGTCAAAATTTACAAGTATATCGTCCATAATTAAAGGTAAGCTTTCTTTATGCTTAGCCGCATTTTTTATGTAGGCAAGACGAAGCGAGAGGTAGAGTTGCTCTTTAGTGCCTTGGCTGAGCATATCTGGCGTGACTGGAGGATGATTTTTTTGATTTATTTTCAAGGTGTTATCTTCAATTGAAGATGTTATGTTTTCCCATTTGCCATATGTTATGTCAGAAAAAATTTCAGATGCAGTTTTGATAAGTTCGGGTTGTTTTTCTTCTTCGTATTTTTTCTTTGCATTTTGTATACAAGATTTTGCTAATGCATAGGCTAGGTAATTTTCTAAAAGTTTAGAACTTTCCTCTTCTAGAGAGGATTTTTCTTGGCGCAATTCAGATAAAATATTAGAACTTTCAATCTCTTGAATAGTATTTTGACACTGCAAAAGTTCGCGTGCAACAATTTCTTCTTCTTGGATTATAGAAAGTAACTTTTCGTTAGCATTTTGCTTTAATCTCATAAGCTCAGCTAAATCAATTCCTATAAATTCATTTAAAAAGCTTTCTAAACCTTGTGTAGAGGCTGCAAATGTAAGCGTATCTTCAAGATTTTGCTTTTTCTTTAATAAGGAATTGTATTCATAATATTTTTTTGTTTCATTTTTTAAATCTTCAAAGGAGGCAATATGGGCTTTTTCCAATATGTCATTTATAGAATTTTTGAGCTTTTCCTTTTCTCCCTTAAGGTGAGAGATTTCGTAATCAATTTGCTCTAATTGCTCTTCTAGACTTGTTTTTGCATTTAAAGTTTCTTTAGCTTTTTCAGCTTCAGTATAAAGAAGATCTAGGCTTGCAAGATAGTCCGGTTCATTATCAAGGCGAAGAATAGGTAACCTTGAAAGCTTGCTCAGTAATATCTTCATAGGTTCTTCAAGGCGTTCAAGCTCGCTTTTATGAAGATCGAGATCTTTTTGAAGTTCAATGCTTTTTTGCAAACTAGCTTTGCATTTTTCTATATGATTGATAAAGTCTTTAGCCGTGTGTGGAGTAAGATCTTTGTCAAAATTTTCTGAAGTTAAAAAGTTTTTCCATTTAAGCAAGGTTTCTTCATGTTCAAGTTCAAGTTTTGAAAAAATATTATTTTTATTTTCAATAGATTGATTGATAAATTGAATTTTATTTCTAAGGTTTTGTATGTTTTCCTCAATCTGTAATTTTCTTTCTATTAATTTATCATTTGCGTATTCTTCATCTAATAATTCTTGTATTTTCTCGAAGAATTTTTCTTTATTTGAAGTATAAAGAGTATTGAAATCAAGTTTGGGAAATATTTGAGATGCTTGGTCGAGAAGTATAGTATCAAGTTGTTTTAATTGTTCTATTTCAATTTCTAACTGTGTAAGATTTTCCTTAGCTAAACGAATTTTTTCTATGCGCGCAAAGTAAGCATCAGCTGCTTGCGGTGAAGGCACGTCAGAAATAGAAAGTTTCATAAATGATTCTTGCCATTCATAGCGTAAATCTTGAACTATATCTTCAGATTTCATATATTTTTCATGTTCTTGAAGCATTGTAATTTTAGCTTGTTCAAGTTCATTTTCCATTGAAGAAGTTTCTTTGAGGAGTTTTTCTTTCGTAAACAATAATTCTTGTTCTTCATCTAGTTCTAATTCTAAACAAGAAATATTTTCTTCTATATTTTCAGTGTCTTTGATATGAAGAGCCTGTAAATGTCTATGAAATTCCTCTTGATTTTTTTGTAATTTTGCAAGTAGGCTGTCTTTTCTTGTAGAGATTTGAGCAAGGCTTTGAAGCTTCTTTTTCCTATCTGGGCTATAGAGAGGGATATTGAGATAAATGCTTGTAAAGCCAAGCAAAAAAAGCAAAAATGCAAAAGGGGAGTGATTAATATATACTTCAGGAAATGCAAAATATTGAGAAAAATTTTCTATTATAAATGAATTGTTTGCAACAAATGATATATCAAATTCCTTTATTCCGTAAACAAGTCCAGAAATAAGTAAGACAGTGCCTATACATAAAGAGCAAAAACCAAGGAGTAAAATGATTATATTACTTGTTTTTATAGGTAGTTGAGTAAATATTTCATCGTATTGTGCTTGCAAATCTAAAAGACGATCTTCGTCTTCAATTTGCATATGCAATAATGACTTCATTCTTTGTAAAGAATACTTTTTCTTTTGAATAGAAGATTTTTGAAGATGTATATGTTTTTGATTTTCTTTGATTAAATTATCATATTTTTCTTCAAGTTTATCATAATCTTTCTTAGCTTGAGTAAATGAATTTTTATTGTTTAAGGCAAGTTTTTCTTCTTCAATAATTGTAGATGCTTGAGATGTAAAACTTTCTTGGTTATCAATAAGCTTTTCAAGGAGTTCTTCTGAGGCAGTGATTTTAAAGGAAAGTTGAGTTATTGAGCGCGAAAATTCTTTTGTTGCTCTACTAAGTTGTATATGCTTTTGAGGAAGGTTTACAAAGGCATCTTGTGACAATCTTAAGGTGTTTTGTAAAGAATTTCTTGTAGATAAAGAAAGTTGCTGCTCTTTGATTATAAGCTGTGATACTTGCTCCTCGTATTGCATAATATCATCAAGGACAAGAATTTTTTCTTGTTCAAGGTGCTGAATTTGAACTTTGCTTTCGTTGATGTCATTTTGCTCTTTTTCTAAAATTCTTGCATAATTATCAATAAGTTTTTGAGTTTCTAGTGAAAAATTAATACTAGCGATTTTTTCAGCACTCCAACCATCGCCCAGATATTTTATCAGCTTATTAACTTCTTCTTCGTTTTTTTCTAAAGCATCGAGCACATAAGGTTTTTGTATAAAAGAATTTCTATAGGATCCTTTATACTCAACAAGTTGTTTTATAAGGAGAAGTTCTTCAACTAATAAAGCGTTATGTTCTTTTTTAGAAAGAATATCTAAAAGTTGATCTTTTTTAAATAAGAGATTTTTCTCATCTTTTTGAAGCTGATAGTCATCATTGGTATATTTATTTATGATTTCTTCAGCATTTGTAGGAAAATTAGGGCTAATAGGTTCAATTCTTGAAATTTGTTGTTTTAGAAGGCTATATTCTTCATACAGTTGCCAAGACTCAATTTTTTTTTGTAAGAACTGGATTTCTTGTGTAGAAATCTGTTTGAGATTTTTAATGTCATCGATTTTATCTGTTAAAGTTGCCTTTGTATCATAATAATTTTCTATTGAATTATTTTTTTCTGTATATTCTTTAATCAGTTGATTGACTTCTTCGAGTCTTTGGCCTAGTAGTTTGAATTTATTTTTAATTGATTCATTTTTAACTAGACTTTTTGAACCCTTAGAGTTGAGAGCATTTTCAATATGAAGCAGGGCTTTTTGCGGTGAATAGAAACCTAGGCCAAAGGATGTGCCATAAAGAACTGATTTAACATCTTCTTCTTCTAGCGAATTCAAATTTTGTAATTCTGACAGATTAAAACCATAGAGTGAAGAATAAATTTCTCTATTTGTTCCAGCCAAAAGGCTTTCATAGATTGAGGGGGATAATTCTTGCCCCTCAGACGAGAAGAGATGAAAAGCATTTCGTGTTCTTTCAAGTTTAAATTGCGTATGAGCATTTGTTTTTAATTCAAGCATTCCACCCATTTGTGGATTTTTCAATGAAAAAAGTCCTTCCCTTGCTTTCTTTGATCTAGGCGCAGGAAAACCCGTAAGAAGAGTTCGAAAAAACTCTAAAGTTGTCGACTTTCCAGCTTCATTTTGCCCAAGAAAGATTAGTAAACCATTGGGAAGATTATGTATTTCTTGCTTTGCAAGATTGCCGAATTCGTATATATTAAATGATGTAATTTTCATTAATTGGTATCACTTTCAAGGATTTCAGCACAAATATCTTGCGCTTTTCTGACTATTTGTTTTAATTTTTCCTCATCACTTGTCAAGGGAATAAATTTTTTATGCTGTTTGAGAAGTGGTGAATCGTGGTAAAGCTTTTGCATAGCTAAATACAATGAATTATCTTGAGTAGTTAGTTCGCCGAGAGAAGAGGTTTCATAAGCATCCTTAGTAGAGTCGGGCATAAGTTTTTCTGCTTCTTGCAAAACTTCTGACAAAAAATCATCCTTTTGTAGAAGAAGTTCTATGTTTTTTTCTTCTTGGATATCTTTTGTATCAACAATGATATCTCTAACAAAAACAGAAGGTTTCATGCTTTGCCCTTGTTCGTTCAGGCTTTCAACCAAGTCATTAATTGTATAAATATTTCTAAGCAATGCATTAAGATGACTTTGCTGAGTAAGCTTTATCTGAAGAATCACTTGTTTTGTTATTTCAGGAACTTCTTCTAGTATGTCATACATTTTTTCAATGAGATAGGATTGCAATGAAGGAATATCTGACAAAAGAAATTGATTGCTAATATTATTTGTATTTTCCAATAAATTAAGATAGTTATTACTTTCTTCAGTAGAGCTTGTATTTTCATTTTCTATTTGATTGAGTTCTAGAGTGAGCTTTTTCCAAAAGAGAGGTGCAAGTGGAATAAATTTATGTGTAATTTCTACAGCTTGACTTTGGTCATCTCTTTTCATTTCAACCAAGATGCAGCCATGCGCCTCATCTTCATTTATATGCGTTCCTTGCAGAGCTCCTGAATAGGCAATAAATGGATTTTCTTCAATAATATTATAGGAATGGACGTGTCCTAATGCCCAATAGTGTGGATTTTTTTCTTTTAAATCTGCAATTGAGCAAGGAGCATAGATTGCTTCTCCATCGTGCTTATTCAATGATGTGTGAAGCATTGATATATAGAAGTGTTTTTCTTTCATTTTTTCAGTAACTATCTGAAATTGTGCCGACAAATTGTCAGTTTCTTTCTTTCTAGAATGACTGATTCCTTCGATAATAGCTATCAGTTCACCATTTTTATAAAAGGGGATTTTTTCAGCATTACGAGAGAAAATATGAACATTTTCTGGTAATTGAACATAAGAGAAAGAATTTTCTAAGGGATCATGATTTCCATGAGCTAAAAAAACTTTAATATCTGCTTTTTGCAATTTTTCACAAACATTTTTAAGTAATAAACGCGCTTTCAAGCTGAGATCTTCATGATTCCAAACATCACCAGATAAAAGTATTGCATCTGGCTTTTCTTTAAGCGCAAAAGATAAAAGATTTTCTAAGGCCATAAAAGTGGCATAAGAAGTGAACTCTGAAAATAGAGGCATATTCTTCATTGGCACATCTAAGTGTAAATCAGCGGCATGAATAAATTTAAATTCTTTCATAAATAACTACTTATATCTTTTTTATCCTATAAACTTACTTTCATTTTTTTAATAGCTTATTTATGTTTATTTGAAAAGCTTTTTTAACAGGATTAAAAATTTGCTTTATAAAAAAACGAACCCGTGTACACAGATTCGTCTAGTTTTTAAAAAATATAAAATGTAAGCTTATCTTATTTGATTAATTCACCCTTTTCCATAAGTAAAGAATAATCTGGATCGTCAATAGTGATAATTGATTTGAGTTTATTATGCAAAAAACCTTTATCATTAATTTCTGTATCCACAAGAATTGGAAAGACAAAGCCATTTATATCATTCAGAGATTTAAGTTTTCTAGCAAGCACAGCGTTATCGCTTGAGTCTTTTGGACTGATGAACCAATTTGCTTCAACTAAAGCCCTCAGTTGACTTTTTGAAATTTCAATCGCTTTGTTTTGTCCTTTAGTTTGGGCAGCACAAATATTGAAGTTGTGATAAAAATATGTGTTTTTATACGTTCCCCTAGCGACTTGAAGTTTAACACATAACTGTTCAATGCCAGAACTCCTCCTCGTAAGCTCAATACTAGAACCCGCATTTTCCTTGCTTGGAAATATAATAGATAATTTTACAAAAACTTTTGATAAAGCAGGAATAAGATGTATTGATGTGGATTGAAAGTTGGCATGATTGAGGTCAAAATTCATATAATTCTCCAATAAAAATTCAAAAATGATTTATATATAAAATGAGTGTACTACTATATCTTCTTGATTTGTTAGTCTTTATTTATTATAAGCGAATACGATAGAGAATGCTGTTTGGCTTTTTGCAGAGTTTGGCTAATTATTTTAGGCATTGAATTTTGCAAATTTTCAATAGCTTGCCTAGATATGTGTAAATATTCGTGCCTGAAATATTTATTAAATTCATTCTCTCCCATAAATTCTTTTGCCTTTAAAAGAAAAGCTGTGTCCCATTTAATATTTTCGCGTTTTATTATTTTCGCTGTATAATGCTTTGAGCAAGGAATATAAGCTGTATTTTTATTTCTTTCAAATTCAACGGAAGACGATAAAAGAGCTATGATTTCTTTCAATCTTTGATCTAGATTTCGCTTTTCTGTCTTTAGCAAAAAGGCTTCTTCAATCAAAGAGTCAAAAGAGAATTCTTTTTCAATTTTTTTTCTGTTTTTCATGTAAACTCCTATGTATTAAGTGTGTAGAATAGCATATTAAATCTGCTATAAGCATCAATCGAATATGCTTAAGTAATAGAGTGTTTGCTATAGAAAAAGTTTGGCTCAAATTAGTTGTAAAATTTTTAAATAAAAGTAAGTAAATAAATTTGAGAAAATTTATTATTATTGATAAAAACCTCCTGAGTATTATTCTTGTTATTTATCAAATAAGCTAATAAAAGTCAAGGAATTAATCAATTTTGCTAATAAACAATCTACTTATCTGAAATTATACTATATTTATTTTTAAATTTTTATAATAGTTATAATAAAGTATAGCTCTATTTAAAATAATTTTATTTTTTTTGCAAATCTTAATAAAATATTGAAATTATTGATATTTAAATAAAAATATAAAATTTATAACTTTTTTAGACTTTTTCTATTGATTCTTATCAAAAAGTATGCCAAAGTATAAATATGTTGATAATAGCATAGCTTTGATAGAAAGTTGCAAGAGTTTTCTTACAATTTATAGAACTGCTATTTTTAACAAATTTATTATACTTTTATTGGATACTGCCATGGCTTTAGAACTTAGACAGCAAATGAAAATGACTCAACAGCTTGTAATGACACAACAGTTACAGCAGGCGATTAGTCTTTTACAATTATCTCGTTTAGAGCTTATGGATACAATTTCTTCTGAAATGCTTGAAAACCCTTTTTTGGAAGAAAGCTTTGATGAAATTCCTCAAGATCATGAATTTATAGACAAAAAATCTGATGATGAAAGTGTATATGATAAAGAAATTTCAAATACTGCAGACTGGGAGGATTATCTTGGTGATTTATCAAGCACGCCTCGCACAAGCAGTGCACGCGAATTTGAAGCATTAGACGAAATGACAAGTTATGAAGCTCGTTATGCCACTAAAACTAGCCTTGATTCTCATCTTATGTGGCAATTGCATCTTTCTGATTTTTCAGAAAATGAAATCCTTATAGGTGAAGCGATAATTGGAAATCTCGACGATAGAGGGTTTTTAGTTGCGAGTGTAGATGAAATTATCCAACAATTAGAACAAGATAATAACTTTTTCTTTTCAGATGTCCTTGTTAATGAAAGCAAGGTTTTAGAAAATCACGATATTCTTTCTGAGATTCAGCAAAAGCAAGATAAAGTAGAGCAAGTTTTGTCTGTCATCCAAAATTTTGACCCTATTGGTGTAGCATCAAGAAGTGTGCAAGAATCATTGCTTGTTCAGGTGAAAAATCTGAAGTATGATAGAGATCCTATCTTATTAGAATTGATTACAGTTCATTTAGAAGATCTTGAGGCTAAAAGATACAAGCCCATAATGAAAAAATTTAAAATTGATGAAGAAATTTTATTTGAATATATTCAGCTTATAAAAACACTTGATCCTATGCCAGGATCAGCATATTCTGATGTACAAAGCCACTATGTTGCGCCTGATGTCTATGTCTATAAAGTGGATGATGATTTTGTAATTGTTTTGAATGAAGATGGCATACCTCAACTTCAACTCAGTGAAATATATTCACAAATGCCAGTTACTCATATTTCAAGTGAGCAAAAAGACTTTTTATCAGAAAAGCAAAAGGCTGCTACATGGCTTATTAAAGCTATTTATCAAAGGCAGAAGACTCTTTATAAGGTTATAGAATCGATTGTGAAATACCAACAAGAGTTTTTTGCAAATGGTGTGACAAAGCTCAAACCTCTGATTTTAAAGACTGTTGCCGAAGATATTGGTATGCATGAGTCTACAATTTCACGTATCACCACTAATAAATATGTTGCAACTTCATTTGGAACATATGAGATTAAGTTTTTCTTCAATTCTGGCCTAGTTTTGGAAGACGGTAATGAAGTTGGCTCTGAATCAGTAAAAGCTGCAATTAAAAAATATATTGCCGCTGAAGATCCGAAAAGCCCACTCTCTGATGAAAAATTGTGCGAAATTTTGAAAAATGAACTCGGCGTTGAAATGGCTAGAAGGACGGTTGCAAAGTACCGAACTGCTTTAGATATTCCTTCTTCTTCGCGTAGAAAATCATTTTTCTAATAGATTTTGTCTGTTATTAACACTCTTTCAAAGTCAAAAATATGTCATTGCTTCTATTTATAAGGAGGAAAAATTTGCCTACTAGTGCTTGAACTCTTCTAAAATTCTTTCTATAACAACATTTTTTGAAATTGGCACGAAACTTGCTATGTAATAAGCAGTAAGAAAAAATTGCAGTGTGATTACTAATAAAGATCCACGAAAAGCAAGGGAGTTGTTATGAAAAGCTTAGATAATTTACAAGATTATGCACTTACAGCAGAAGATCAAAATATATATTCACTAGTTGCAAATGCGCCAGAAGAGTATGCTACTTATGAAGTGGCTGAAACTGTTGAAGAAGAAATCAGAAATGAGCTTTCCGATGCTATAGGCGATTTAGGCAAATCAATGCAACTTTTGATTTTACTTCTTGATCAAAACAATATTATCAATATGTTACCTGAATTTGCAGTACCACAATACAGCGACATTATGAATTCAATTTCTGATGCTGCAATGAAAGGCATGGAAGCAGTTCTAAAATCACATGAATTTGATAAAAATATTTCACTCTCAATGGCTATGGATGAATGTGCTTATTTGCAATAGTTCAAACATTGAGGAAAAATATTTCAACGCAATTTTACATTGAGCCGTAAAATATTAAAGCGTTGAAGCGAAGGTGCATAGTAAAGCTATGCATTCTCCTCCCGAGAAAAGGTCATATAAATGGCCTTTTTTTTTATTTAATTCTATTTGCTATTTTGCACAACTTCTTTAAATACCTAATATGATTGAGCTAATGAATTAATTCTTATATGTAAATTTCCTTGTCAAGTAGGTAGTTTGCGCCTCAGTGCGATTCTGCGCGTCTATTATAAACAGCTTAAAAAAGCCATGGTATAAAGCAAAAAAAAGAGAGATAGATCTTCTCAAGGAGCTTCGCCATGAAAAATGCCTTAGATAATGATTTACTTGATTCAAAAAAAAGTCATAAAGAAAAAGACAATGAACTTTCTAAAATTTATGAAATTGAGTTTGAAATAGCTCATAAAATTGTAGCTAAAGCAGAAGGCGAACTAGCCGAACATAAAAATGATCCAGGTGGTTTAACAAAATATGGAATTTCATTAAGATTTTTAGAAGATTATAGCAAAACAAGTCAAGGCAGAAATGTTTTGACAAAATTAAGAATCTTCAGCGTTGATCGAAGTTCTATTGTCTCTCTTTCAAAAGAACAGGCGAAAAATATTTTGTATAATGCCTTTTGGAAATCACCCTGTATCGACAAACTACCCTTAATTTTATCTGTAATTACTTATGATTACGCTGTAAATTCCGGTTCATTCTATGCTGTGAAAGTTTTACAAAAAGCTTTAGAAGTGGAAATAGATGGAATTTTAGGACCGATAACAATTCATGAAGCCTATTCTAGACAAGTGCCTGAAACTGCAAAGAAAATGCTTGAAGAAAGGGCAAAATTTTATATACGCCTCTCCCAGCAAAAACCAAAATTGAAAGTCTTTCTTAAAGGTTGGCTCAATAGAATTGAAGACTTAAAAGATTATGTGAATGGGCTTTCAAAATCGATGAAAAATCAAAAGCTTATGAAGCAACAATTAGTTAATTTTAACTCTAACATATAAAAATCGGAGGCTTTATGGTTGCTAAATTAATAGAAAATTGGGAAATGTTTGTAGCATTGCTCGTTTCAATTTCTGCATTTATTGCTGTGTTTTTAGATGAACCAACAGAAGAATCTCATCTGATTTATAAAATTATTCATAAACTTATAAATTATTTTGCTTTCAATGTTGGTAAGGCAACAAATGCATCCTCACAACAATTTACAAATGATAACAAAGCTGAATAAGGTAATTTATTTTATTCTTGCTATTATATTTCTTCTATTAGAAATTGTGGAGTTGTCATGAATATACTCAGTTCTTTTATCGAACTTCTTCTTGAATTAATAAATAAGTACATGAAATATCATGAAAAGAAAAAATATACTAATGGTCGTTCTCATCTTTCCACTGATGCTACAAGCATGCTCCTCTCCAAGCTCCGTGCTCAGTCAAATGATGAATTGGCAAATTCAAGCAAGAGGGGAGATTCATCAGAAAATCCCATTATTGCCAATTCTACAGTCAAGCAGAATAGTGATTCTTGATTCTGTTAAGGGTTTATGGATTGACGAGAGAGATGCGATTTTATTATATGATTATCTCAATCAAATTGAGGTCTTATATTTACAATAAATAATCTATACAAACTAAGTCAGCTCTTTTTAGACTTACTTTAGTTTTATGAGGGCTTATTATGATGAATGAATATATTATTATCAATCTACTACTTGGATTTAATTCACTATTATTATCATTAGTTGCTTTCTTTTTGAAAGATTTAAACAGAAAATTTGAAAAGCGTTTAGACGGAATGGAAGATAAAATTGATGAAATAACACAAAAATATGTTTCTAAAGAATATTGCTCATATCATCTGCGTTATCATCATCAAACTATAGAAGAAACACTTTAATAAGTGTAGGTAACTTATGGATAAACTTGATAATTGGACCAAAGACAAATCAGTAGAAAGTTTATTAAGAGTAATTGAAACAGGAAAAAATAGTGAAGTTCTCACAGCAATACGACTTCTTAATACAATGTATGGCTTTAATGAGCCAAAAGAAAATGATGAAGATTCAAAACTAGATGGCAAAATAGAAGTAATGTTTGTTGGGTGTTCAAATGAGTAAAACACTAGCACAAATTGAATTTGCAAATTCATTTAAAGAACTTTTTAAAAAAGCACGTTATAAAGTCTATTATGGAGGTAGAGGGGGAGCAAAATCATGGCATTTTGCATTAGCACTTATTCTATTGGCAACACAAAATAAGCTTAGAATTTTATGCACTAGGCAATACCAAAGTTCGATTTCTGAGTCAGTGCATAAGCTTTTGCTCGACAGCATACAAAGACTTAATCTAAAAAAATTTTATGGCATCACTGAAAAGAAAATTCTTTGTGTGAACGGTTCAGAATTTATTTTTCATGGTTTAGCACATGATGTAAGTAAAATTAAATCTTTAGAAAATATAGATATTTGCTGGGTTGAAGAAGCACATAATGTTTCTAAAAATTCATGGGAAATTCTTATTCCAACTATAAGATCAAAAAATTCAGAAATTTGGATTTCATTTAACCCTTATCTTGAAAGTGATGAAACTTATTCAAGGTTTGTTAAGGGAAAAATTAGAAATAGTATTGTTAAAAAAGTAAGTTATATTGATAACCCATGGTTTCCTAAAGTTTTGTATGATGAAATGGAAAGGTGCAAGCAAAATGACTATGAAGCGTATGAAAATATCTGGGAAGGCAATTGTCTACAGCATTCAAATGCACAGATATTTAAAAATAAGTTTAAAATTGAGGAGTTTAGCGCTACAGAAAACACACGTTATTATCAAGGGGCAGATTGGGGTTTTTCAAAAGATCCTACAGTGCTAATACGACTTTTTATTAGTGAAAATACACTATACATTGAGCATGAAGCCTATGCAGAGAATATAGAACTTGATGAAATGTCGGAACTTTTTGATACAATTCCAAATTCTAGGAAGTATTTAATCAAAGCAGATTCTGCTCGTCCTGAAACTATTCGTTTTATGCAAAAAAAAGGCTTTAATATTCAAGCTGTAAGTAAGTGGAGTGGATCGATTTTAGATGGAATCGCAATATTGAAAGGATTTGAACAAATCATAATTCACCCCCGTTGTAAGCACACTATTTATGAAGCAAAACATTATTCATATAAGGTAGATAGAATTACATCAGAAATTTTGCCTATTGTAGAAGATAAAAATAATCATTGCTTTGATGCCATTCGTTATGCCTTAGAACCATTTATTAAAGGTAAAAATCCTATGAAGTTTAAGCGATAATTTATTAGAATGCAAAAAATATTTAATGTAAATATAAACTATTGAAAAGGAAGGATTATGAAATTTAAAAAAAGTGAACATTTGTATGAAAGCGGGCAAAATTTAGAAAAATTTTGTCATGCGCAAAACTTATCATCAAAGTCTCACCTTTATGCTTTGGATAGTGCTTTGCCTGATATTTTTTTTGAATTAGCATCTAAAAGCTCGCATTCTGCATTATTTACAGGTAAAAATTATTATAACAAAGGTTTTTTAGGATATCCTTTACTAGAAGAAATTGCTCAAAATCCTTTGATCAGTGCAGGCGTTGAAACACTTGCAGATGAAATAACAAGAAATTTTATTCAGCTCAATTACACAATGCAAAATGACAAAGATTGTAATGAACAAGATCATACAAGTATTGAAAAAAATACAATTTCTCAGACAAATAGCAAGGACACTTTAGATAGGCGTAAAAGATTCAACCAGCTTGAAATTGATTTGAAGCGTTTTGAAATTCAAGATTTATTTCGACAAGCGTTTGAAAAAATAGGCTATTATGGAGGTGCATTGCTTTATATTGATAATGGAACAAAAGAAGATCTATTGCACACACCTCTTATTTTAGACAAAACAACTTTTAGAAAAAATTCTTTAAGAGCTTTTAAGCTGATTGATCCAATAAATTGTTCTCCTGGAGCATATAATTCGATAAATCCATTAAATAAAAATTATTTTAATCCTTCTTCGTGGTTTATAGGCGGTAAAGAAATTCATGCTTCTCGTCTTCTTTATTTTTCAGCTAAGTCTGCGCCATTATTATATAAACCTGCATATAATTTCTTTGGAATACCACTTGCTCAAATGGCCTTTGAATACGTAATGCAATTTATGAACTCAAAGGAAGCTGCCGCAAGACTCCTTACAAAATTTTCGCTCACAGCTTTGAAAACAAATATGGCAGGCGCACTTGCAGGTGAAGGTACTCATTCGCTTGAAGCTCGTCTTGGATACTTTGTAGAAAAACAAAATAATAATGGCATTTTTGCGTTGGATAAAGAGCAAGAAGATCTTGTAAAATTAGACACTTCTTTATCCGGCACTACTGAAATCGTGCGTCAGTCGCTTGAAATAATTGCCACAGTTTTTAGAATTCCTGCTGTAAAATTTTTAGGAATTTCTCCAAATGGATTTAATGCAACAGGGCAGAGCGATATTCAAAATTTTTATGACTATTGCGCCTCTTTGCAAGAAAAGCATTTTACAAAAAATTTGAGGAAAATTATTGAAATATTGCAAATTAATTCGTTTTCTACAATCGATCCTCATATAGATTTTGAGTGGATTGAATTAGGCGAGAAAGATAAAAAGTCAAAAATGGAAAGACAAAAAATCAAGTCAGAAATTCTTATCTCATTACTACAAAATTCAATTATTAGCCAAGAGGAAGTAAGAAATATTTTACTCGAAGACAAAGAAGAATCATTAATAAAGTAACACTATAAAATATAAGGAGAAAAAATGAAATTTGCCTTAGACAGTCGACGAAAAATTGATTCAAATGGTTTTTTACACGTGAGCATCTCAAACATCAGTAAAGAATGCGTAAACCCTTATTATGGTTATGAAATTCCAAATTATAAGCAATTAGGTTTTGATAGAAACACAATCTATTATGCACTCAGGAAAGGCGAAGAGCTTGAAAAAGCTAGCACAAGCTTCAATGGTCTACCTTTATTGCGTGGGCATTATGTTGAACATGCCTCTAATCCACAAAAAGAACATAGGGTTGGCTCATTAGGGACTGAGTGTAAATTTATGAGTCCGTATTTGCAAAATAGTATTATAGTGACAGATCAAGAGGCAATTAACAAGATTGAGAGTGGAGAAAGACTCGAATTATCAGCAGCTTATTCATATATTCCACTCCTTGAAAAAGGAGTGTTTGAAGGGCAAAATTATGATTTTATTATGACTGAAATAAAGGGAAATCATGTTGCTTTAGTTGAGGAAGGACGCGCTGGGCCGGATATTGTGGTTGCTGATGAAAAAATTTCTATAACTCAAAATAGTAAGAAAATTAGTAGTGATATTTCTGAAGATGATGATGATGAAATTCAAAGTTCAAGCAAAAAAGTATGTGAAGATCTTGAGAAGTTTTCAAAAGAAAACAATAGTGAAAGTCTAGAAGTTTTCAAAAGTGAACAAGACAATATAAAAGAATGTTTAAATCTAATTTCTCAATTATCACAGATTCTTAACAAATTTTTGACTGATAATACTTTGAGAGAAGTTGTGAGTGATAAATCACTTCAAGATGTAGGTCTAGTAGAAAAAAATCAACATAAAGCGAGTGAAACAGCACAAAATTTCAATGAGATGCTAAATGCTATGCAAAATTGTATTCCTTTAACAGGTGAAATGGATTTTCTTGCTTTTGACTCTGCTGACGAAATTTATGTTCACGCTTGTAAACTTTTGAATATTAATGCCAGTAAAGCGAGTGCTAAAGATGTTATTATGGCACTTATCAAGCAAAATAACTTAGTAGTGAATGATAGAAAAAATGATTTATTTCAATCTCGATTTCTTTAGTCTTTGTTTGCTAATTATTTAAGGTATAATCTGTTTTTTCAAATAAAAACAGAATACTATAATGCTTTCTTCATGGAAAGTAAAAACTTAAAAAAGAGGTATGTATGAACAATGCGAGTTTTCAGACGAAGTTGAATTCAATTCCAGCAAGAGGTATTGCAGGGCAAAAACTTTTCACAAATCCAATAGTTTATTATTGTAAAGCCTTAAGAGCAGAAAAAGATATTCCATGCTCGGCATTTGTTTGGCTTTCAACTGATACAAGTGTTGAGGATACTGTGATAAATTCAGGCACAGGCAAACCTTTAGGATTATGCCTTCCACTAGCACTTTATGCAAATGAAGATTTACTATCATCAGCAAGTAATCAAATCACTGAAAATAATTACTTAAGTGTTTGTATAAAAGGCGATTTGCTCGTGACTTGTGCAAGTGTTTCGAAAGTAGGAGATAAAATTTTTGCATCATTAACAGACGGAAGCATTAAAGCAGATAAGGCTGATGCAACTGTAACTGGTTTTATTGAAACAGATTTTTCAGTTATTAGCGCAGGCAGCGCCGGCGAATTAATTACTATTTCTAACTGGTCAGTATAGTTTTACAAATATAAACAAAAAGGAAAAGATATGAATAAAATTGAATTTTCAAATGAAGTAAAATATTTGTCTGGTTCGAGAGATATTCACCTTTACCAGCCCAAAGGTTTTATTGAAAATGGACGTAATGTTGATAAAGATGGAAAAGAAATTCCAAATAATTTCAATCAAATAGCAATGGATACAAATCTTGTATCGCAAGCAAATGTGACTGTACCTTCAGCCTTGCTTTCTTACTGGGATCCTAAAGCAATTGAAATTTTAACTCATAAAAGAAGCGCTCGTGAAATGTTCCCTGAAGTAAAAAAAGGCAATTTTTCTTCTTCACAAGTTTATTTCCGTATTAATGAAATGACGGGAGCAACAGCGCCTTATTCAGATTTTACACAAATGGGTTCATCAAATGTTAACTATAATTTTCCTTTTCGAGAAGTTTATAGATTTCAAACTCTTATTTCTATTGGCGATCTTGAAGCAGAAATGGCAGGCGAAGCCCAAATCTCTTGTGTTGCGGATAAACAACGCGCGGCAACTTCAATGCTCGATGTTGATGCAAATCGCTTTTATCTTTATGGCGTGGAAGGCAAGCAAATATTTGGAATCCTTAATGATCCATCACTTCCTGCTGTAATTACACCTCACTCTATAGACAGTAAAGTGAAGTGGGAGGATAAAAATACACAGCAAAGATATAATGATATTTTGAAATTATTTGAAGAGCTTAGTAAAAATATGGGCGGTCATGTGAATGGTCAAATGCCATTAGTGCTCGCACTTTCACCTTCTTTAAATGTTATGCTTGGTTCTGCAACTGACTATAATATTTCAGTTTTAGATATGCTTAAACACTATTTCACTTCACTTAGAATTGTAGTTTTGCCTGAACTTATGTCAGAAGATAAAACACAAACTATTTGCCTATATCCAGAAGAAATTATGGGGCAAGCAGTGGGTGAATGTATTGCGCCAGAAAAGTTCCGTGCATATCCACCTTATAGACAAGAAAGTTCTCTCACGCAAAAACTTGCTGCAGCAACTGCTGGAGCGGTTATTTATCAACCTCTTGCCTTTGTGAGAATGCAAGGAATGTAATTTTTTCCATATATAAGGGGTTATACTAAGCCCCTTATATATAACAGCTTAAATATTTTGGAGCTCAAATGACAAAAAAAAATAATAATAAAAATAATACTTTACAGAATACCTGCTTTGTTTTCTACAATTCGGTACATCCTATTAAGTTTAGTCTAGCAAATAATAGAGAAATTACCATTTTAGGATCGCCTCTTTCTGAAATTTATAATCCAAGCGGCAGCAAGTTTATACAAGGTAAGTTTGGTATAAGCGAAATTTTAAAATCTGAATGGGATGAAATTGTTAACCTATACGGCTCAATGGAAATTTTTCAAACAAAACGCATTTTTGCTTCTCCAACAAAAGATTATGGAATTTCACAGGCCAAAGAACAGGCAAATCAGAAAAATAGTGCAGAGCAGATTGATGTGAAAACCACTTTATCAAAGCCAGAAAATAGTATATAAAATGAGGTAGATATGTTTGATATAGAAGCTTTTAAATTAAAGCATAATCAATTTAAGCATCTTCCTAATGAAAGCATTCAAAATATGTATAGCAAAGCTTTACTTTTTTTGGAAAGATACAAAAATACGTCAGAAAATCAAGACAAATATTTGATTTTATTAGATTTGATGATTTCTCATCTTCTTACTTTAGAAGAGAGGGGTTTAGATCTTGTGGGTAATGTTGAAAATGCTAGTGCTGGAAGTGTGAGTGTTGGGATAGAAAATTTCTCATTTACTAAGGAAGCTTCGCAATGGCTTCACCAAACACAGTATGGAGCAATTTTTTATCAATTAACTCAGTCTACTAGCTATGCTCAATACATTACATAAGGAGGAATTATGGATTTGTTCCAACTTGCGAACAATGCACTTTCTCGTGTTTGCAAAAAAGAAATTTTAAAGCTTTATAGATTTGCGAAACAAGAGAATATTGCAGGTCTTGTGACTCCTTTTTATAATGAAACAATTGAAATTTTGGGATATTCTCAAGTTGAAAAAGATGGAGGCTTGAGAGCTGAAAGCGGGTATTTGAAGTCTTCATCAATGCGTAGATTTTATATATTTTCTAACAAAGAAAGTGTCTTTCCATCTTTGTTGAATAATGACAAAGCAAGGGCTGGCGATATTTTAGAAAGATCTGATGGTTCAAAATGGTATGTCTCAGAAGTTATTGATAACTATACAGATAATCTACAAGAAAATGCCTGGATTTGCGTGTTGGCCTATGAGCAAAATTCTGAAAAAGAAATATGTATTATTCCTGATGATTCATCCCAAAAAGCGTAAAAGGAGTGTGCATGAAAAGTTACGAACAGCTTTCGCATGAGCAATTTCCAACATTATCTCAGTCACTTGCAACTTTTTATGATTTCTTGATTTACTATTCAAAGTTTGAAAAAGATCAAGTGATGCTGAAATATCAAAACAAGGTACACTATCCTAAAAATGGGTCATTAATTCTATTTTCTGTGTCTGAGTGTAAAAGTATAGGTTCTTGTTTTCATAGATTTGCCTATCTGCCTGCTGAGGGTGAAATAGATAATAACATCGAAGATTTAGTTGATTATGAACATACATATACACTTAATCAGCTAAAGATTGAAGTTGAAATTTTTCAAGATAGTCAGGGAAAGTTTTATGATCTGGCACATTTTCTAAAGCAATCCTTTCTTAGTGATGAGGCTATGAAATTGTTTTCAGAGCATAAGCTTGCACCGCTCTACAGCGAAGATTTTGAATTGAAAAATTATGAAAATACACTAGATGAACATAGGAATTTTCAATCAAGTTTAAAGATAAATTTCTATCTATCTTATTGGAATTGCATTCAAAATAAAAAAGAAACATTTTCAGAGATTCATCTTCTCCCAAAAAATGTTGATTTAAATGCATTATAATATATTAATTTAACATTTA
Organism: uncultured Desulfovibrionaceae bacterium; assembly: GCA_964369165.1. Lineage (GTDB taxonomy): Bacteria > Desulfobacterota > Desulfovibrionia > Desulfovibrionales > Desulfovibrionaceae > CAYJAZ01. Next base: position 47,031 of record CAYJFE010000005.1, read on the forward strand.
AAAGTGAGGTTGTCTATGCCTATCAGCGCAAGTCAAATTGTTGATGTCAGTCCAAAACTTCTTAAAAGTTCGAGTAATAATCTTGAGTTTAATGGGTTGTTGTTGTCTAAATCACTCAATATTCCCTTTATGCAAGTCTTAGCATTTGCCTCCCCAAGCGAAGTTGAAGCATATTTTGGAGAGGAAGCTCAAGAAGCAAAGCTCGCTCATGTCTACTTTTTAGGATATAAAAACTCTACTAAAAAGCCAAATATTATGTATGTGGCGCCTTTTGTTGATGCTAATAGAGCGGCATGGCTACGCGGTGAAAGTATCAGTCTTTCTCTTGATGAACTGCGCAATTATACTAATTCAAGTATAGATATTACTATAAATGATACTGTAACTACTTTGAATAGTATTGATTTTTCTCAAGCGCTTTCCTATAGTGATATTGCTTCAATACTTCAAAATTCTATACAAAGTTTTGGCGAATTTCCTTTCACAGATATAAGTGTTGAATATTCAGCACTTTATAAAGCTTTTACTATTATGTGCCCTGCAAGTGATGATGCATTAATTTCTCTTTCACACTGCAGTGGTGAGCTTGCAAAAGCTCTTGGTTTATCAAGTGAAAATAATGCTATAATTTCACAACCTTCTAGTGCATTGTCTTGTTCTGAAAATATGGAATTGATTTTAGAAAAAACACAAAATTTCGTAAACTTCACAACTTCATGGTTTCCAACTAAAGAAGAAGTGCTTGATTTTGCACGTTTTAGCTCTTCAAAAAACACTGCCTATCTCTTTTTATATTCTGACAATGACACAAATCTTGTAAGTCCTCAAATAGGTGAAGATGAAACTATTGCTTATGCCTTGCAAGAAGCGAGCTTGTCTGCAGTTGCAGGGCAATACGCAGGGCTTGAATATTCAGTCTTTTTAATGGGTTTAGCAGCCTGTATTGATTGGGAAAATATACAATCCACCATTACTTCAGCCTTTAAATCTCAAGAAGGCCTTATTGCAAGCGTGGAAAATGCAAGTTCTGCGCAGAGTTTGATTTCAAGAGGCATGAATTTTGTTGGCGATTATGCCACGAGAAATGATAATTTTATCTTCCATTATCCAGGGCAAATGTTTGGAGAATATAAGTGGATTGACTCTTATTGGAATGCAATTTGGCTCAATAATGCCTTGCAAGTAGCCTTGATGGACGGCCTAAGTTCATCTCCGCGCACTCCTTATTCAGCTCGTGGTTATACTCTTATCAGGGCTTGGCTCAGCGATCCAGTTAATAGGGCATTGAGAAATGGTGTTATTGAAACAGGAATTTCTTTATCTGAAAGTCAAAAAGCGCAATTAAATAGAGAAGTTGGAAAGAATATTGAGCATGAACTCTCTACTTCTGGCTTCTATATTCATATTGAAGATCCGGGTGCTGAGGCTAGAGATAAACGCGAAAGCCCTATAGTGAAATTATGGTATACATATGGTGGAAGCGTGAATTCAATTTCTGTTTCATCTACTTCAATTGTTTAGATTTCTATAAAATAAGTTAAGGTAAAACTTTAAAAAGGAGTGCTTTATGGATTTTAATACAATCACTTCGGCTAATTCTACTGCTATTTTGCAAGTTGAGAGTTTATTTCCTTCTGGTATTGTACTAGAGCAGTTTTCAATTGATCAATCCATTATTTTTGACGAAGTTAATTTTACAGAAAACAGGATTGGCGTTGATGGAAAAATGGCTTCAGGATTTGTTCCAAGCATCAAATCCGTTAATGTTTTTCTTGAAGCTTCAAGTCCCTCTTTTCCTTTGCTTTGCCAATTAGGCGAAGTGATGAGTCAAAATAAATGCGTCTATGCTTGTACATTAGTAGTTAATATTCCAAGCATTAAGAAAGTTTACACTTTTTCAAATGGTGTTTTGAAATCAGGCAGATTATTTCCTGACAATAAAAAGACACTTGAACCCGTGAATTTCCGTTTTGAATTTGAATCTTTCAAATCTTCTGAAATCTAAAAGGAAATAGCATGCGTAAAGAAGTGGAAATTAGACTGAATGACAGGGGCAATGAACTTGTGTTTATTTTGCGAGAAATGTCAGCAAGTCAATTAGAAAAATGGCTCTATAAAACAGCATTGCTTTTGAGCAAGGCTTATTTGAAAAAAGCAAATTTACAGGAAGAAATTGATGATAATGATTTGTATTCATTCAAAATTTTTTCTAAGATCTTATCGAAAAATGCTTTAGAATATCTGCTTACTCTTGATTTTCATGAGGCTGAACCATTAATAGATGAGCTTTTGACTTGTGTGCATAGAAAACTTGATTCAGCACTTATTGCGCTCAATAATGATAATATAGACGCACATATACATGATGTTCAAACTTTGTTTAAATTGCGATTGGAGGTGGTGAAGCTGAATCTTGATTTTTTTACCACAGACGAAGCATCGCCTACAGACAATTCAATTCAGGCGGAACAAAAGCAGGAAGAAGTGTATCGTATGCAAATGTTTCACCAAGGCAAGCCCTTGTAATTTCAAAAGCTTATGCAAGTAAGAAAGAATTAGAAGAATACTATTCCTTTTCTGATATGCTTGACTTTTTAGAAATAGCTTATGTTGAATCAGTAAATTCTTTGCGTTCATAGAATAAGGGTAGGGTGGTGGGGAAAATGCAGGAGGTTTGGAAATATGCAAGAGGCTAAAATTCAAGATAAAAATTATGATTTGGCTACTATAATTCAATCAATTGGACAATATTTTGAAAGAAAAGATTTCTCAATGCCTACTTTAAATATTCAGGAAAAAAATACTGATATTCACAGTTCACTATTGAATGTGCTTGCTGGAGTGGATAAAAGTTTGCAAGGCATTTTAGGTATAAAAAATCAAAGTAATACTAATAATGATTTCAATATATTATCTAATTTAGCTCTTTCAAAAACACCTTTAGATTTGACTATAGATGCCCCAATTTTTGATAAAAACAATAAAGAGTCTTGGTCTTTTGAAGGTATTGATAGTAAATTAGAAAATATATTTTCGAGCGCATTTTCAAAACTTTCAGACACTCTTGTGCAAATGCCAATAGTCCAAGATCAATACAATAATTCACATCAATACGATTCTTACTTAGACGCATCAAAGCAAAATTTTCTTGATATAGATACTATGACGAATCAACCTATCATGCAAAGTCAACACTCTGTAATTAATGATAATTTATCGCAAACAAGTGTGCAAAATGCTTTGAATGTGAGCGCTATCAATGTGTATACGAGTGCAAGTTCAAGCGAGGAAATTGCGCATAGTTTGATCAATTCTTTAGAAGAAGAAATGAATGCTAATTTAGTGCTTTCAGCAAATACGGGAGTGAGGGTGAAAGGATGACAACTATCTCAAATTACAATTATAATGAAGATATTTTAGAGCAAAGTATTCAAGGCGAATGGGATATTTTGAAAGAGGGCAAAAGCCTTCTTACTTTTCAATCTTTTTTATCTTTTGAAGAAATTTCAAAAGCCAAACATTCACAATATTCTTTAGAGGAAAACAGTTTCACAACAGTCAATAAAGTTCTTTTACCAAAAGAATATATGCTCTCACTTGCCTTGCAAGGCCTTGAATACGAACTTATGCAAAAGATTAAAATTCTTGAAAAAGAGCTTGTGGATACTTCTGTCATACAAATCATCACGCCCTATGGTGTGACGAGCGAAGCAAGCTTGATTGAAAAAAAGATTTCTCGTCATACGAAAAATGGCTTAGGGCTTTTAATAGTTCAATTAAAACTTCAAGAAATCCACTTTTCTACTTCTTCAAGTGTAAGTTCTACTTCAATCAATCTTGCTAATGCTCGCAGGCTTTCTGATGTTTCTTTTATTGATTTAGGCAGGCAAAGCGTAAAAACTCTTACGCAGTCTTTTTCTTCCTTCTTTTAAATGCTTGGAGAATTGTATGCTCGTAGAAATTCCTTTACAAAAAATTGTTGCGCAAAAAGTTCGTCTTTATGTGAATAATCAAGAATGTCTTTTATATATTTATGAAAAAGGCGATACAAATCCAAGGCTTTATATTGATTTGTATAAGGATAGTATGCCAATTTGCTTAGGCGCAATTTGCCTAAATTCTGTGCCTATTATTCAAAGAGTGCAATCTTTATTTCAAGGAAATTTTGTATTCATTAATCCAAAGTCTTTAGTAGAGCCACAATATCAAAAATTGAATCCAGCATTTACTTTGCAAGCAAATACAAATCACACTTTTCATGCAGACGATGATTTTATTTTTCTCTACTATACCGAAGATGAGGATATTATGCTTTTGCAAGAAAATGCATTCTAAATTTATATGAATAATTTTGTATTCTAAGGAATTGTTATGAATAATTTCAGTAAAAAATCTCTGATAATTGAAATCGATAGAGAAAATTATGAGAAAATTACTTTTAGCGAGCAAGCAATAGAAGTAAAGATTGAAAAAGTTGGTCTTCCTGATAAAAATAAGGCTGAGATCTGCATCTATGGACTGAGTCTTGAAAAGATGGAAGAATTGACTTCTTTATCGTATAATAGCTTTGAATATAAGAAGAATACACTCACTATTTATGCGGGTGATAATGCAAATATCCAGAAAATTTTTGAAGGCGATATTGCCTTTGCTTGCGCTGACTTTGCAAAAGCCCCTGACATTGCTTTTAGAATTAAAGCTATTACAGCTTATTTTGCTTCGCTTACTCCTCTTGCTGCTACAAGCAGAAAGGGCAGTGTAAGCCTTTCACTTTTACTCGCAGAACTGGCTCTAAAGGGTGGATTTATAAATCTTTCTTCTGCTATTTCTGCTCTGTCTTTTTTACAAACCAGCATTGAAAATCCTTATTTCACTGGTTCGGTTATTGATCAGCTCATTCAAATTTCGCATATGCAAGGCTTTGAATGTATTATTGACGACAATGAAATAATTGCACTACCATTTAATTTATACCGCCAAGGGCACACTATCTTCTTATCAAAAGAAAATGGTCTTATTCATTACCCTTCCTTTACTAATGACGGTATTTTGGCTCGCTCAATTTTTAATCCGCATATTCTTTACGCTTCTTTGTTCGAGCTTTCAAGCATTGTTCCTAGAGCGAGCGGATTATGGAAAGTGACAAAGCTCAAACATCTTTTGAGTGTGAATTTTTCTTCTAATCTTCAATGGGAAACGCATATAGAGGCGATTTCTTTATAAATATATTTTAGTCTCTTTTCTTCAAATTGATCAAATAGAGAATAAAGATAGAATAAGGATAGAATTATGACAACAAATTATAAAGGCAATCGTATACATTCTTCTTCAAATACACAGTATAATGCCTTAGATTTTTTGATTAAAAATACAATGCACTCAATGCTAAATACAGCCTTACCAGTAAAAGTGGTTGAAGTTATAGAAGAAATGGCTCTCGATGGTGGAAGCAAAACACTCTATCTTTCATTGCTTCCCTTGATTTTGCAATACGATGCTTATGGCAAGGTTTTAGAAAATCAAATTATCTATAAAGTTCCTTGTTTTTCTTTGCAAAGTGGCAAAGCTGCAATTTTGATGAAGCCAGAAGTCAATGACATTGGAATTGCAATTTTTGCTCAGCAAGACATTTCTCAATTGTCAAATATCCCCAAAAAACCAGCTTCCTATCGTTCTTTTTCATTTGCTGATGCCATCTATATAGGTTCAATACAGGGTATGGGCACAACTGAGCCTGAAATTTTTATTAAATTCTTACAAGAAGGCGAAATTGAAATTGAAGCAAAAGAAAGTGTACGCATAAAAAGTGCGAAAGTTGAAATTGTTGCTGATGATATTTTGCTTGAAGGCAATGTGCGAGTTGAAGGTGATATGATTCTTGAAGGCTCTTTAGAAGTATCTGATACGGCTGAAATCAAGTCTGATGCAAAAATTTTAGGCAAACTTGAAGTTGAAAGTACCATCGACTCACTCGATACAAGAGCAGGGCAGCTCAGTTTGAAACTGCACACACATTGCGGAGTTGAAAGTGGAAACAGTAATACAGGAGTTGGCGTATGAAGAGCCTTTATTTGAATGAGAATTGGGATATAGAGCTAGATACGAAAAGTAAAAATATTCTATACGCAGAAGAAAATAATGCTATAGCTCAAGAAGTGGCAAATAGATTAAAAGCATTTAAAGAGGATATGTTTTTTTATAGACAAGAAGGTATAGATCATTTTAATCTTGATATTTCGAAAAAGCCTAATCCATCACTTATTTCACATATCTTTGAAAGTGAAGCTTTAAAAGTTCCTTCTGTTCTTTTTGCTAAATGCGTTTTTATCAGCAATAAAGAGAAAATACTCACTCTTGAAATGCGCTTAGAGCTAGAGAGTAGCGAACAAATAGTATTGAATTTAATATGATATTTTAACATTAAGGAGTAAGCTCATGTCCTCTCATGTTTATTTTGATCAAGTGGCAGGCATTCAAATTCCAAGCACAGAAGAAATACGAGAAGAAGTAGTCAAAGATTATCTTCAAGCTTTTGGCAAGGATTTAAGCACAAGTTCGCAAAGCCCTCAAGGCCAATTAATAGATAGTCAAACTGCGCATATAGCCACTAAAAATATTGAAATTTTGAAACTTTCTCAACAGTTTAATCCACTCACAGCAGAAGGGGTGTGGCAAGATGCTTTGGCATCAATCTATTTTTTAAAAAGAAAAGAAGCTTTGCCCACAAGGGTAGAATGCATTTGCAAAGGACTAGAAGGCACTGTCATACCAAAAGGAGCACTTATAAGTTTTGAAGAAAATACACAAAGCATCACGCAAAACTCTCAAAAAGTATATTTTGCATCAGAAGAAGAGCTTATAATTTCTTCAAATGGCGAAGTGAGCGGCTATTTTCAAGCTGAACAAGCAGGGCCAATTGAGGTTAATAAAAATAGCCTACAAAAAATAGTTTCACTCGTGAATGGTTGGGATAGCGTTGATAATCCAAATATTGGTATTATAGGCAGAAATGAAGAAAGCCAACAAGAATTTGAAAGAAGAAGATATCTTTCTGTAAGTAAAAATGCGCATGGTACAGCAGCTTCTGTTTATGCTTCTTTAGCAAATTTGCCAGATGTCTTAGATGTTGCGGTGCTTGAAAATAGAACAAATAATAATCTTGAAGATAAGGGTGTTATAATTGAACCGCATAGCATCTTTATTTCTATTCTAGGTGGCGATGAAAGCCTTATTGCAAAAACTATTTATGAAAAGCTTTCAGCTGGTTGCGGAACAAGTGGCAATGAAGAAATCATTCATATTGACAAGGAATTTCATAATGCTGTCTATAATTATAAAATCACTAGACCAAGTTATTTAGATGTATTTATTAGGGTAAGCATAAATCTACACGCAGAAACACCTTCAACTATTATTGAGGATTTGCAAAGGGTTATCTATAATAATTTCTATGCTCTTGAAGATTCATCAATGCTTCAGCCTGTCAAAATGGCTTCAACACTTTATTCAAGTAGATTCTATCAATCTATTTTACAAGCAGGCGTTGAAGAGCTTTTGAGTGTGAAGCTTTCACTAAATCCGAATGATGAATTTCGTGACGATATCTTCATAGCGGCTGATAAATTTCCACAATTGAGCTTAGAAAATATATTTATCTCTACTATTGGAGGCTAATATGGCAGAACAATTAGAGAATTATTTTGAAAGCAAAGCCCAAACAATACAAAGTCAATACTCCACTTCACAAACCTTATTGGCTCTTATAGATTTTTTTCATGAACACATAAAAGCAAGTGATGATATTAAAACATTTTATACCAATATATTTGATATTTACACAGCAAAAGGATATGGGCTTGATGTGTGGGGGCAGATATTAGGCCTTGGCAGAAATATCGCACTTGATGACAGAGAGTCGTACGAAGAAAAATTCTTTGGTTTTTTAGGCTCTGGCCTTTATCCTTTTGATAATCAAAGCTTTGTTTTTTCCACAACTACAAATTATTTTCGATTAGAAGACGAGGCTTATAGGAAATATCTTTTATTTGTACAGGCTTATGCAAATATTGCGCAATCCGACTTTTATTCTATGAATAAAATTCTTGCAATAATCTTTCCAGATAAAAAACAATATGTTTTGCCAAATGGCCTTATGAATATAAAATTTGTTTTTGAAAGTGAGCTTGACGATGTGGAACGTTCTATTCTCAAGCAAGGCCTTATCACAAGAGGAGCTGGGATTTCTTATTCTTATCTTGAGGTTGATAGTGCAAATTCTTTTGGCTTTGCAGATTCAACATTTCAGCCCTTTGATTGCGGTGTCTTCACAAATGCCGTTGAAATTTTATCTAAATAATCATCTCAATAGTTTCAAAGCCCAAAGTCCCATTGCATCACTTATTGTATGATAATGGGACTTATTTTATTAAGCTTTTTTCTTTGTTTTCTTATTGGTAAGATAGACACCTAATATAGTGAACATACCGCCAAAAATCATTGCTGGACTGATATCTTCATTCAAGAAAATCGCACTCAAAACAACACCAAAAACAGGTACGAAATTGATAAATACGCCTGACTTTGTTGCGCCTAAACCTTTCACAGCCTGATAAAAAAAGACAAAGCCTAAAGCTGAACCAAACAAACCAAGATAAAGAGCGCAAAGCCAAAGTTCAAGCGGGAAGGAAGGCAGATTTTGCATAGTTTCTTCATTCAAAGCAAAAGGAATAAAGAGTAATGTTCCTATAATACAAGCCCAGGTGACAGCAATAAGCGGCGTGAGGCTTTTTAGCACAACTTTGCCAACAAGAGAGTAGATAGCCCAAGTAACTACGCAAAATAATATAGCAATATCACCTTGAGTAAAGGAAGAAAGCACAGCCATAATATCGCCATTTGATATAATGATAGATGCGCCGCAAATACTTGTTAAAATACCTAAAAATTTCAAAGGAGTAAGTTTTTCTTTCAAAAATAAAGCTGCGCCTAAAGCAATAAGAAGGGGATTATTTGCAACAATAAGTGAAGCTCTTGCGGCAGGCACTGTTTGCAAGCCATAAAAAAAGAAGAGATTGTATGCCCAAATGCCCGAAAGCGCAAGAATAGTCACTCCTATAAATTGTTTCTTAGTCAAAACAAACATGGCTTTGATATTATTTGTGAAAAGTAGATAAGCAATCAAAAGTAGAGAAGCAAAAAAGAAGCGCAATAGGCCTAAAAAAGGAGGGCTAGCATAAGTCGCAGCAATCTTACCAGCTATAAAGGTACCGCCCCAAAAAAGAGCACATAATAACATTTTAATAATAAGAGAAAATTTTTGTGGTTTACACTCTTCTGAATCTATACTTGTTTCATCGCAAGTAAAACTATACTCATTCTCATGTTCAATACTTTCACTTTCTTGCATATCTATTCCATTAACTGACATTTTGGCTCCATACTTCTTTCACTGCTTTTATATGTATGATTGAAGGATTTAGAAATAGCATATATAGAGGAAAATGCAAGCATGGCAAGGTGATGTAATACATTGTAATAATAGAATAAAAAAATGTTTAGAAAAATATAAAAAAAAATGTATTTTTTTTAATCAAGAATTTTAGGACTTTTAACCAAAACATCACTCATTGCCGATGTAGATTAAAATTTAAAACTATGTATACTCATTTTTTCGAGCTTATTGACGAATGATAAATATACACTTAAAGGGGAAATTTCTATGCTTCCTATGCCATCAGACTTAGAAAGTCCAAATTTACCGGCAAATGCCGAATTAGTTCTTCAAAAAAGATACTATATTAAGAATGAAGAAAATGAAATTATAGAAGATGCTAAAGCATTATTTTGGCGTGTAGCCTCAACAATAGCACACGAAGAATTGAAATATAATAAGAGTTCTGAAGAAGAAAGCGAGCTTGCACGTAAATTTTACGAGTTAATGGCTCAAGGTAAATTTTTACCAAACTCACCAACCCTTATGAACGCTGGCTCACGCTTAGGGCAATTAGCAGCTTGCTTTGTTTTACCTGTTGGCGACTCTATTGAAGAAATTTTTGATGCTGTCAAACATGCGGCAATGATCCATAAATCAGGTGGCGGCACAGGCTTTTCTTTCACTCGCATACGCCCAAAAGATTCACGTGTAGGCACAACTGGCGGTGTGGCTTCTGGTCCATTGTCATTTTTAAGAATCTTCAACACAGCTACTGAGCAAATAAAGCAAGGCGGCACACGCCGTGGTGCGAATATGGGTATCTTGAAAATCGATCACCCTGATATTATGGAATTTATCCGCGCAAAAGAAGTCGACGGTGAATTCAATAACTTCAATCTTTCCATTGGTCTGACTGAAGACTTTATGCAAAGAGTTGATAATAATGAAAATTATCCACTTATTGACCCAAGCAATAATGCTGTTGTTGGTCAGTTGAATGCAAAGGAAGTATTTGATATACTAGTAAAAAAAGCATGGCAATCAGGTGATCCTGGCATTATCTTCCTTGATAGAATCAATAAAGACAATCCAACTCCTGCACAAGGTGATATGGAATCAACAAATCCATGTGGCGAACAACCACTTTTGCCTTACGAAGCCTGTAATCTTGGTTCAATCAATCTTTCAAAATACTATATTCCTAAAAAATGTGAAGGCAAGCCTGAAAAATGTGTCGATTGGGACGCTCTTCGTGAAACTGTGAAGCTTTCCGTGCGTTTCTTAGACGATGTTATCGATGCTTCGGTCTATCCACTTGATCTTATTAAAGAAAAAGTTCATCAAAACCGTAAAATTGGTCTTGGTGTCATGGGTTTTGCTGATCTTCTTTTCTTGGTTGGCCTTGGCTATGACTCACCAGAAGCTGTAAAATTTGCTGAAAAACTTATGGAATTCATACAAGTTGAAGGTAAAATTGCTTCACAAGAATTAGCTAAAGAAAGAGGCGCATTCCCCGCATTTCATGAATCAATTTATGCTGGCGGCGAAGAAATCCGTAATGCCACAATCACAACCATTGCACCAACAGGCACGCTTTCAATCTTAGCTTCTTGCTCTTCTGGTGTTGAGCCACTTTTTGCTCTATGCTTTGCTAAAAATGTTATGGAAGGCGAAAGACTTCTTGAAGTAAATCCATATTTTGAAAGAGAGCTTATGAACAATAATCTTCATACACCTGAACTTATGGAAACTATTGCTCATTACGGAACTATCAAAGATATAAATGATTTACCTGAAAAATTGCGCAAAGTTTTTGTGACAGCTATGGATATTTCACCAGAAGCACATCTACGTATGCAAGCTGCTTTCCAAAAATATACTGATAATGCAGTTTCTAAAACTGTTAACTTAGAAAATTCAGCAACTATTGAAGATATTGATAAAATCTACAGACTTGCCTACACGCTCGGCTGTAAAGGTGTGACAGTTTATCGTGATGGTTCAAAATCAATTCAAGTGTTATACACCGGCGACAGTGAGAAAAAACACGCGCAGAATCAAGAACCGACGCAATCGCATATAGTTGTGCGTCAGCGTCCTGAATCTCTTACTGGATTCACTCAAAAAATATCAACAGGATTAGGCGCGCTTTATCTTACAGTTAACGAAGATGAGCAAGGTCAACCCTTTGAAGTTTTTGCAACTATCGGCAAATCAGGCAAATCAGTCACCGCAAAAGCTGAAGCCATCGGTCGTCTAGTTTCTTTAGCCCTACGTTCAGGCATAGACATTCGCTCTATTGTGAGTCAAGTAAAAGGCATTGGTGGCGAAAATCCAGTCTTCCAGAAAAAAGGTATGGTGCTTTCAGTGCCAGACGCAATCGCTCACGTGCTTGAAACAAGATATCTCAAAGGCAAATCATCTTCTACAAAAACTGCTAGCCTTGACGGTAAAGCCGCTTGCCCAGATTGCGGCGAAACTATGATATTCCAAGAAGGTTGTCATATCTGTCCTGCTTGTTCGCACTCACGCTGCGGTTAATATTATAAAGTAAAGAATTATTGAGAGGGGGGAAACCAAACCTTGAAAGGTTAGGTTTCCCCCCTCTCAAGGTATCACCCGACCAAATTTTGGAATTTTTCTTTATCTTTTTAGAATAAGAAATCATCTGCTATTCCTGTGTTAGACACAAAAGTTTAAGTCTAAGTAATTTTTTCACTCTTTCTAAATGCATTTTGCTTCTTAGAAAGTCGGGACTTAAACGGTACGCAGAAAAGGGCTATTTTATCTTAGAATAAATTTTAGAAATATCAAATTTCTTTGCATAGAATAAATAAAGTCTTTTATACTTAAGAATTATATCTTAGTGTGGAGGATTTTTTTATGTCATTAACAGACGGACAAATTAAAAGTTTAAAGGCAAAGGACAAAGCCTATAAAATTGCTGCCAGTAATGGGCTTTCTTTACGAATTTTTCCTAGTGGCAAGAAAACATGGCAATTTCGTTATTTTATCGACAAGAAAGAGTTTACTATTTCGCTTGGCGAATACCCTATTATTTCTCTCAAAGATGCTCGAGAGAAAACATTTGCACTCAAAAATGAAGTCTTTCAAGGGAAAAATCCAAAACTAGAAAGAGAAAGCAGAAAGCTTCATACTTTTAAGGAAATAACACTTGATTTCCTATCAAAAAAAGCAAATATATGGTCGCCAAGATACCATGAAAAAGTTTGCACGAGATTTGAGCATCATATCCTTCCAAGTTTAGCAGATAGAAGCATTAATTCTATTCTTCCAGCAGAAGTTTTGTCACTTGTGCGTAAAGCTGAAGAGAAACAGCATTTTGAGCTTGCTTCAAGAATTTTAGAATCTTGCTCACAAGTTTTCCGTTACGCTGTTGCTTCATCTCTTTGTCTGTCTGATCCATGTCGTGATTTGAAGGGTGCTTTAACACCATACAGGAATACACCACTTCCTGCTCTTGTCGAGCCGAAGGAAGTTGGTAAGCTCATGTGTGATATACGAAAATATAAAAATATATCTATGCGCAATATGCTTATGTTTTCTGCCTATACTTTTTGTCGACCTAGTGAAATCCGTGAAGCGACATGGTCAGAAATCAATTTTGAAGCAAAAGAGTGGCGTATTCCTGCTTCTCGCATGAAGATGCGAAATGAGCATAGAGTACCATTGCCAGAGCAATGTATTGAAATTTTACTTGAACAAAAATCATTGTATAAAGATAGCAAATACCTTTTCCCTTCAACCCAAACAGGCGGAGTAATGAGTAAAAATTCTGCTGGACGAGCTTTGAAACGATTAGGCTATGCTCCTGGCTCTATGTGCCCTCATGGTTTTCGCTCTATGGCATCGACCTTGCTAAATGAAAAAGGCTATAACCCTGACGTTATAGAAAAATGCCTTGCACACTCAAGCTCAAACCAAGTAAGGGCTATATATAATCGTGCACAATATATGGAAGAGCGAAAAAAGCTTATGCAAGAATATGCAGATTATTTAGATGAGTTGGCGATGAGTAATGCTTAACTGTGCTAAAATTCAAATAAAAGTAAAATTCCCTCTTTATTTAGACAATTAATTAAGGGGGTTCAAGGGGGAGGAAAATCGAAGATTTTATCCCCCCTTTTTTAATATCAGAAGTTCAATCAATTTTGGCTGTTAGCTCAAAATTCTAGTAAAACGAGAGGCTTTGCTCTATTGCAAGCCTCTTTTCAATTTAAATAAAAAATCTAAAGATTTTTCCTTAATTCGGAGCTGATTTAATTAAATCTTATTATAACTTATCTTAGGAAATTGCTGGGCGAGATCTAATAATTTTTTATTAGACTATAACTCAATAAGATGAATAAAAATCAGCCCTGCAACCCTTTGGGTTTTGTTCTGATTTTTATTCATCGTATTTTCGCTCACTTGGGCCGTGAGGGG